>JAJDAV010000141.1 GCA_029261695.1 Nitrospinaceae bacterium
AAGGCTCATAATCGCATCGCCACGCCATTCCATGGCTCGATAAGTTGCACCATCGACACCAATATCCCCAATCACATTAAGGATGACATCTTTAGCCATAATATGATCTGGGAAAGTTCCCGTGAACTCGAAACACATGGATTCAGGAACCTTGACCCACAGTTTTCCTGTTCCCAAAATAAAAGCGGCATCGGTATTACCGATTCCTGTGGAAAACATTCCAAAAGCACCCGATGTGGAAGTGTGCGAATCCGTCCCGAATAAAACTTCGCCAGGTCGATTGAACCCCTCTTGCGCAAGGGCCAAATGGCAAACACCTTTATAATTATCTGTACCGACATCGTAGTAATGCGGCAAGTCCTGTTCTTTTACGAATTGCCGCAGGATGTCTATATTCCTGTTGGCGTGCGTGTCTTTGGTAAAAATAAAATGATCGGGAATGATGACTACTTTATCTTTATCCCAAACTTTCGCATTTTCACCGAACTGTTTCTTAAAAATCGCAAACGTACCCGGCCCACAAACATCGTGAGTCATCAAAACATCAACATCTACCCAAACATTGTCCCCTGGAGAAACAGAGTCTTTTCCAGCGTGGGCGGCAAGTATTTTTTCTGTAATCGTCATACCCATTGAGTGCAACCTTTCAAAATTAATTGAGGCTCGTTTAATCTACGAGTTTTCCCCATATTTCATTGTATTTTATAAGCTCTAAACACCCCAAATAATATCCATAGAATGCTTGAGTTTTCTTTTATAAATTCCGAAAAGAGTATAGTTATCAAAGATACCATTGAAAACGCAGAATCCCCAAAAAAAATTGTATCGCATTGATTTTTATGAGGTAAAATATTATTAATCGGCAATTTATCAGCCTTAAATCCAAACAAAACCATGAATAATCCATTCCTGCTGGTCAAAGAGACAATAAACCGGTTACGCTACAAGATTCCTCATAACCCCAAGCAAGTCCAGATTGAGATCACTAACCGTTGCAATATGGATTGCCCCATGTGCCAACGAGAAGATTTGGGGATCGAACTTGAGCATATGGAGTGGTCAAAATTCACCACCGTGGTAGATAAACTGGAGAACCAGGAAAACATTACTCTCACCGGTTGGGGAGAGCCATTCATTCATCCGCAAGTGTTCGATATGATTGCCTATTGTAAAGAGCGCGGACACCGAGTGATGATCACGTCCAATGGTCTGTTCACCAAACCCAGCATGGTTGATGATATTCTTAATTCCGGTTTAGACAGCGTTACCTTTTCTATCGATAGCGTCAATGGCAACGAAACAGTTGTGGAAGGACACACAAGCTCAAAGGTATACGAAAGCATTGAAGCCGTTGTACGTGGACGAAAAAATGGTATGCCCAGTGTTCGATTGCAGGCGACCATCCATTCCGGTTGCGAAAATGACCTTTATGACGTTATCCGTTATGGCGCACGCATTGGTTGCGATGTAGTGAACGTGGGCCGACTCGATCGTCAGTTTCGTCCCAATCTGAAAAGACCCGATGCCAAAGAAGAAAGGTTGATCTTCCTGAAGGCCGATGAAATTGCCCATGCTGCGGGCATCCAATTGGACTGGTTGCAATTTAGCGTATCCCAAGGAATCACCCGGTTTTTCTATAAGCTCCTGCGTAAAAAACTCCACAAATCCGGAAGTTATTGTCTGAAAACTTTCGATTACGCCTACGTCACGCGTGAAGGAGATGTTACACCCTGCTGCCTTTTGCCCAACTCAAAAATGGGGAGTCTGTTAAACAATGACCTCAAAGGTATCTGGCGAAACGGGAAATTCGATTATTTCCGTAAAAACTATCGAGACACCTGTGGCGATTGCGATTTATGGACCATTGATCAGGTGGACACCCCACAAACCAACACCTGCTCCCCTCAAGAGCAATTGGTAAAAGTTTAATAGCTGCCCCTACAATCCCAAGCTCACTCTTTATCTGCAAAATTGTTATAGCCCTTTAGGGTACCTCCGGGTTATCATCTCAGGTCGATCCAATTTGCATAAATTTAATTGTTTAACAACATGGCCGAATCACAACCTAAACAGATATTTGTCGACCGTCGTCCGCTTTGGATAATTCTGTTCGATCGTCTGCGTCGCTATCTACTTTTAGCTTCTTTCTTCGGGATATTTTTTGCGCTCCTGTGGTTCCAGGAAGGCCCAAGTGACCTTTCCGAAGAAGGTTACAAAGTCCTATGCCTTTTTGTGCTTTGCGTGTTGTTATGGTCGACCAACCTTATTCCCTTATCCATAACCAGTCTTTTGGCCATGGCAGCCGTTCCCCTACTGGGGGTAATGGATGCATCACAGGCTTACTCTTATTTTGGCAACAAGGCAGTATTTTTTATTCTAGGTGTCTTTATCCTTTCCGCATCCATGATCGCGTGTGGACTCAGCACAAGAATATCCATCTGGGTGATGAAAAATTGGAGCAATACTCCGTCACAATTGATCACTTCGATTTATTGTTTTGCCGGAATCAGCTCCTGCTTTATGTCAGAACATGCCGTCGCGGTGATTCTGTTTCCAATTATTCACGAGATCGCACAATCGCTGAATTTAAAAAGAGAAAATTCAGTCTTCGCAAAAGCAATGTATTTCGCCATGGCCTGGGGATGCATCATTGGCGGAGCCATGACCGTTCTGGGTGGCGGAAGGGTTCCGTTAGCTGTCGAAATGCTCGAGAAATCCACATCAGGACGCGAGACCATCGGCATCCTGCAATACACCCAATTGAGTTTTCCACTGATCTTGATGATGTTTGCTGGCGGCTGGGTGGCATTGAAATTATTATTCCCCCCCGACATACAAGATATTGAAGCGGCAAGAAAAACGTTAAAACAAAAATCGCATGTCATGGGCAAATTGACCTTTCAGGAAAAAGGCATTGCTCTGGTAATGTTGATGACCCTTTTCTCCTGGTTTGTTTTTGGAGATCAATTGGGAATTGCCAACATAGCGATCATCTCTATAGTTTTGTTATTTGTTCTAAACCTCATCACCTGGAAAATGGTAGAGGCACATATCAACTGGGCAATCGTTCTAATGTATGGTGGAGCCATCTGTCTGGGTGAAGTCATGGCAGAAACAGGGGCCGCATTGTGGCTTGCAGAAATAATATTTTCAGGAGTGGTCGAATCACCTATCGTATTCCTATTAATCATCGCCCTGCTTTCGACCTTGTTCACTACGTTCATGAGCAACTCGGCTGTTATCGCCATTCTTTTACCGACAGCAATCAGCATGAGTCCGGCGTATGGAATTCATCCCGCTATCGCTACCATGACTGTGATTCTGCCAAGCAACTTTGCGTTCATATTACCCATTGCTACACCTGCTTCGGCACTGGCCTATTCCTCGAGGTTTCTGACCTTGAAAGAAATGATGTTCTCCGGCACCCTTCTCAGTATATTCGGGTTGGGATTGTTTCTATTAATATTAGTTTTCTACTGGCCCCTGATTGGCTTCCAATAGCCAATAATCGGTTCCCCAAAATCCCCCATGAATTCTGTCAAACAATTGCAGCCTATAGAGCTGAAAAAAAAGTTGGATGCTGGAGAAGACATCTTTTTGCTCGATGTGCGCGAACCCTGGGAGTTTTCCCTCACCTCGATTGAGGGATCAGAAAACTTTCCATTGGCTGAAGTAGTCGACCGCCAACAGGAATATGCTTTTGAAGAAGAGATTGTGGTTATCTGTCACTATGGAGAACGTTCACAAAGAGCGGCGCAAGAACTGATCGAATGCGGATTCAATGTCCACAACCTGATCGGCGGCATCGATGCCTGGTCGCAAGTCGTCGATCCAAGCGTCCCGCGCTACAGCCCCAACGGTTAACCCACTGACACCCCTACGAGACATGTGTGGTAACCCCACAAAGCCTTCATGCTCGGAGCGGGTAAAGGCTAAGGAAGCGATATAACATGTGGAATAAAATATAAACCAACCCAAGAAAACAGGCCCCTCTCTCCACCGTATTTAAAATAAAGAAAGATAAAATAATGAAAAATGTTTTCGACAAAAGTTTTTTAACAAATTTAATCGCTGTACTAATTATTACTGGCGGTTATTTAAGTCCTATAGAACCAGATTTGCTGAAATCCATAGGCTTTTTTGCACTCTCAGGTGCAATCACTAACTGGTTGGCGATTCATATGTTATTTGAGAAGGTTCCATTTTTATATGGTTCAGGAGTAATTCCAAATCGATTTGATGAATTTAAGTTAGCGATTAAAGACCTAATGATGAAGCAGTTTTTTACTCAGGAAAATGTTGAACAGTTTATTGAAGGGGAAGAACAGCAAGGTAGCAAAATTTTTAACATCGACCCACTATTGAACGCCATTGATTATGACAAAATTTATAAGGGATTAGTGACCTCCAT
>JAJDAV010000142.1 GCA_029261695.1 Nitrospinaceae bacterium
CAGAGTCATGCCAATAATTTTACCGGCATGCTTTTCTGCTTCTGCCGGGCTTTTGGCAAGCTTGACTCCGCCGCCTTTGCCTCGACCACCTGCATGAATCTGGGCTTTGACCACGACCACATCTGTCCCCACTTTTTTGGCAGCTTTGGCTGCTTCAGACTTATCTGAAATTAAGACTCCGTTGGGTACAGCAACATTGTATTTTCTTAAGATTTCTTTGGCTTGATATTCGTGGATCTTCATGAATTTTTCTTAAATTATAGGGAAAAAAGGAGTCCGATTTTTAACATAGCGAAAAGCAGAATGTCAAAAAAATAATAAACCGGGCTAAATGTATTTCAGGGTTAACCCATTTATTCAGCTTTGTATATAACTGTAGCAGTGAAAATTTTTATTTTCCAATCTCATTAAGTTAAAAGGAATTTCGGTTTCCATCTATTTGATTTAATGGAGTTTGTGCTCAGTTAACATATTATTTTAAAAGGCTTTGTGACAAAACCTTGACCAAACAAATGGAATAAATCCCATAATCTTTGATCTTGAGAGTAAGTGATTTTTATTAGATTAAACCTATTTGCAAATTCTGTAGTTGGCTGAGAATAAATTTTCACTATCTGAATGGGGAATAATAATTATTTTGGAGAGCAAAAATGAACAGCCAAGTATGTAATGTTTCACCAGTTGCTTCACTGGGTAATGGTAGTAATCACACAGACTCAAATAGTTTTATTAAGAAGCTCTTTCACTCAAATAAAAATGGGAATGGGAAAAGTCCGCTTGGAAAGCTGAATACCTTGAAAGGTTGTCTGGATAATTTGCAGATGAACGTTTTTGTTGCGGATAAAGATTTTAACCTCATTTACATGAATGAGATTGCCAAAAAAACTATTACCTCAATCGAGCCAGAGCTAAGAAAAGAATTTGGTATGGGAGTGGGGGAGCTTTTGGGAGGCTCCATTCACAGATTCCATAAAGATCCTGAGCATGTGGAGAAAATTCTTAAAAATCCAATTTTGCTTCCTCATACTGCAGAGTTGGCTTTTGGGGATGTAATTCTTAAAACAAGTATCCAGGGTGTCCAGGATGAGAATGGAGATATCCAAGGATATATTGCAAGCTGGGAAGAGATAGCTGAAAGAAAAAAAGTGGAACAGGAACAGGCATTAGTAAAGTCGATGATGGAGAATGCTCCTTTTAACATTCTGTATTGTGATTGCGACCTCACCTTGGACTATGCTAATCCGGCATCGTTGAAAACTTTGAAAACGCTCGAACAATATCTCCCTGTCCGGGTGGATGAACTGATTGGAAAGAGCATCGACATTTTTCATAAAAACCCGGCGTTCCAGAGAAAGCTACTGTCAGACCCGAAGAACCTGCCTCATACCGCCCAGATCCAATTAGGCCCGGAAGTATTAGACCTTGTGATCAATGCTATCTACGATCATGAAAAAAACTACAGTGGTGTCATGGTTAATTGGTCAGTGATTACGGAAAGGCTAAAACTGGAAAAAGATAATGAAGATATGATCCAAATGGAAAAAGAACATACAGAGGATTTGCAAAATAAAGTAGGGCGAATCCTTGAGGTTGTTAATGCGGCCAGCCAAGGGGATATCAGTCAGCAATTAAATGTTATGGGTGAAGACCCGGCAGGGCAAGTGGGTCAAGCGCTTGCCGATTTTATTGCGGACTTGCGAGTGAATATTGGTTCTTTTGGAAAAGCCGGTGATGATCTGAATATTTCTTCCAATGAGCTTGTGTCCGTCAGTCAACAATTGAGTGCAAATGCGGAAGAAACCTCAGCTCAAGCGGGTGTTGTTTCTGCCGCATCTGACGAAGTTAGTAACAATGTCCAGATTGTAGCAACGGGTACGGAAGAGATGACAGCAAGTATTAAGGAGATATCTCAGAGTGCAAGCCAAGCTGCTCAGATAGCTGATTCAGCTGTGAGGATCGTTGAAGATACGAATCAAACTATTTCAGCATTGGGTGAAAGTAGTGCAGGAATTGGGCAGGTGGTTAAAGTTATTACAGAAATTGCGGGTCAAACCAATTTGCTGGCTTTAAATGCCACCATTGAAGCGGCACGCGCTGGAGAGGCTGGTAAAGGATTTGCGGTGGTTGCAAACGAAGTTAAAGAGTTGGCAAATCAGACCGCCAAAGCGACCAAAGACATTAGTGAGAAAATTAAAGTTATCCAAGCTGACGCAAAAAATGCTGTTGGTGCAATGGATGAAATAACCAATGTCATCAATGAAGTGAATGATATTTCGAGCACGATTGCCAGTGCAGTAGAAGAGCAAAGTGCTACCACGAATGAAATGAGCCGGAATGTGGCCGAAGCTGCAAAGGGGGTTCAGGAGATTGCCAGTAATATTACAGGGGTTGCTGAAGCCGCCGCTGACACCAGCAAAGGAGCTATTGTTACAGAGCAAACGGCTACACAATTAACCAAAAATTCAGAAATAATCACTAGTCTGGTTAACAAGTTTAAGTATAAAGATCCTAATATGAGTCTTATGGCATGGAATGAATCTTTTGCCACCCATGTAGGTGAGGTGGATGCCCATCACAAAAGATTGATTGATTTAATTAATGAGATTTACAGAGGCATCATGCTTGAAAAAGAAAAAGAGGTTGTCGATAACACCTTAAATGACCTGGTAGAATTTACTGTAATGCATTTTAAATATGAGGAAAGTTTGTTTGATAAGTATGGCTATGAAGACTCTGCATCTCACAAACAAAAACATAAGGAGTTACTGGCGCAGGTTGGGGACTATGTCGGCAGGTATAAAGAAGGGAATACGGAGATCAGTCACGAATTGTTATCATTTCTGAAAAACTGGTTGACCAAACATATTTTGGGCGTGGATCAAAAATATGCAGCTTATTTGATTGGTAAAATGGAAAGTTAAGCTTGGGGTATCACTCGGATGCTAGCATTTCGAGGCAATGTTTTTTGGTTGCGCGGCCTCATCTTGACCGGTATTGGTGGATGCTTCGTAGAGCTGTGTCCAGGCTTCTAAAAGAGGATTTAGAATATTGAGCACGGCAAGTAGAGGTTTTTTATCTGACTTGATATTGGCCAGCGTCAATTGGCTTAAAGCAAACTGGTAAAGAGATTCCAGACGGGGAGCAACATCGCCGCCTTTTTTAAAATCCAAAGCGAGTGAAAGTTCGTTCACAATATCATGGGCTTTTTGAATGTACTTTCCCTGGTTGGCGGCATCGCCTTTAGCCATACTTTCTGCGGCCAGAGTGGTGAACTTAATAGCTCCTTCATACATCATAAGAATCAAACGCCCCTGACTTGAGGTCGAAATTTGATTTTTGCGGTACTGGTCGTGATATCTGGACGGAACCATTTATATTTTTCCCTGATATGAATTTCTATTTTTCATTCTAGCTTCTACCTTGAAACAATGATTGAATTCCTGCAATAGAACTGTCAAAAGCATCACGTTGGGAATTCAATCTTCCTAAAACAACTTCGAGATTGGTAAAGCGGCTGCGGATATTGGATTCAAAGAGGACTAGCCTTTCTTCAAGATCGGTAATAGTTTCATCAAAATCGGCAATAGTATCGGTGGCACTGTCTATCTCTGCTTCAACGGGGCCTTCAAGGGAGGCATCTGTCAGGTTTGCTAAAATCCGGTTGGTGATTTGGGCAACCCCTACAGTAAGGGTGAGGCTTCCATAATCTCCATCGTTGAGATTTCCAATACGAAAGTTTAATCCTTCCGCATCTGTTCCTGTCGCTCCGGCGTAAAAATTTCCATTACCTACAGCATCGGTGAAAGTTGATGTGCCAGATGCTGCTAACTGAGGCACTCCGTTGGTTACTTTTATGTTGTAAGTTCCAGGATCTGTGTTGTCAGTAAACCCGACAAATGTTACGGCGCTGTTTGTAGCCGACCCAGAACTTGAAAATAGTTGAGTGACGTTTCCAATGTTGCTTGCAATGGCAGTGCTAAGGGCTCCATCATCAACCGTAAGGGTTCCATCTGATTGGGTCTTTATGCCAATTTGGGAAATGTAGTTGAAATCTCCTGTCACACCAAGAACTTGATCGGTAATAGTTTCTCGCAAAGTTTGCTGCAAATTCTGCACAGTGAAGTTAGCAAACAGAACACCTGTTTCTCCTGATGATTCTGTCAAAGACAATTCTGAGTTCAGGTGCGTCATGATTTCATTGAACCCATCCACATAATTTTGAATTTTTTCTTTTATGGAATCTGCATCTGGGCTTAAAGTAATGAGGCCGGAACCTGCCGATTCCAATTGAAGAGTGGTGCCAGTGATAACATCTGTGACTGTGTTGTTGGCTTTTGTGACTGCCACTCCATCAAGTACAAAACTAGCATTTTGGGCAGATTGTGTTTCAGTGAATGAAACAGGAGATTCTTGTCCAAACCCAAATAAGACATTTGTTACAGATACCGAGATTGCATTTTCCACACCAGTTTGTGTTCCTGAAATTATCAATTTAACGGGATCGGTGTCACTTCCGTCATTCAGGAAATTAGCATTAATGTTTAGCCCTGAGTTATTGATAGCCAGCCGTAATCCATCCACGGTGTTGTTGGTTTCATCAATCGTTATATTTGTTGTCTCCGTACCTACCGTTATGGATAGAGTCCCTTGGCCAATTTCGGTGGATGTACTGGCAAAACCAGTGGACAAAAGTTTGGATTCTCTAGCAAGATTATTAACGACTAATGAAAATGTTCCAGAAGTGGCTGAGCTGGAAGTTGTCAGAGAAGCTACATTATTTGTATCGGTGGAACTGTTATTTGAAAACTCACCTTGTGTGGAGAGAAAGCGTGATTCAGTGTTCAGGGTGTTTACAACACTTTTAAAATTTTGAAGACGGTCTTTAAGGTCACGAAAACTGAGGAGTTTGGCTTCTTCTAAAGCCCTTTTTGCTTCGACAATGGTTATGGGCTGACGTTGAAGGGTAATTAGATTGTCAATAATTCCACCTGTATCCAGGTTGGAGTTAATACCAAATATTGCGTTTTCAGCCACTTAATTGCCTCAAAATTGATGTCTTAGGTCATCCAATCCACCTATCTTTAGATTTATCGGTCCTAAAAACGGCAAACTTTAATGTTTTAAAGGGTAATTGTTTGCTAAATAATTTACCGTGTCTGCAAGCAGCACGGAGAAAATTAAACTCCCTAAATGCTATTAAAATAAGGGACATTTAAATAAATGTTGATTTAGGGGGTGAGGATGATAAATTGAAAAAAATATCCTTTAACAGCCCTTGGAATTATGTCTGAACAACTCGGTCTATTTGGCGAACCAGAAGATCAGGAACCCGCCAAAATAACAAAGCAGGAAACAGGGCCTCGCGTCCAATATTTTGATTTGGAAACCCAAAAAAGCGCTGACGACGTTGGCGGCTGGGGAAATATCCACAAAATGGGGTTAGCGGTTGGGGTTGTTTGGGATAGTGAGGATCAAGACTACTTTGTCTACGAAGAAAAAGACGCCAAAAAGCTGGTTGATAAACTCAGAACAGCCGACTTGGTTGTGGGATTTAATGTAATCGGATTCGATTATACTGTGCTGCAACCGTACTCCGATTTTGATCTGCAAGAGATCAATACCTTCGATATGTTAGTTGATGTTAAGAAGCTTTTAAACTTCCGATTGAGCCTCAACCATTTAGCGCAACATACTCTGAATGCAAAAAAATCAGCAGATGGACTGATATCACTGCAATGGTATAAAGAAGGAAAGATTGACAAGATCATCCACTACTGCAAGCAGGACGTTGAGATTACACGTGACCTTTATTTGTATGGCGAGGAGCATGGGTACGTCAATTACCAAAGCAGATCGGGGAACCCACTACAACTGGAAGTGAATTGGAAGACGAGCAACTTCATTTCCTGACTCATCCTTTTAAACTGGCAACTAGTGGTTCACAGTTGTCAGTAACTTTTCAATCACATCTTGAACTTTAATATTCTCAGCTTCGGCTTTGAAATTTAAAATAATACGATGCTCTAGCACTTGGCGCGAAACCGATTTTACGTCTTCAATCGTTGTTGCCACCCGATTATCCATAAGAGCTTTAGCCTTGGCCCCCAAAATAAGATATTGAGAAGCTCGTGGGCCGGCTCCCCAATCTATCCATTCTTTGACAAAATCTGGAGCGCTACCGTTTTGCTGAGGTCGGGTACTCTGAACCAGTTCGACTGCATATTGAGCAACATGCTCAGATACGGGAACGCGTGGAACTAAATCCTGAAATTTTAAAACCTCCTCCGCATTCAGAATGGGTTTCAATTCGGGTAATGCACCGGAAGTTGTAGAAAGAGCTATCTTGATTTCCTCTTCTTTAGTGGGATAGGAAACATTGATAATAAACATAAAGCGATCTAGCTGCGCTTCCGGTAAGGGGTAGGTTCCCTCATGCTCAATGGGGTTTTGCGTTGCAAATACTAAAAAGGGTGGATTCAGGGGATAGGTGTTTCCTCCTACAGTGACTTGCTTTTCCTGCATTGCCTGGAGTAGGGCGGCTTGGGTTTTGGGGGGAGTGCGGTTGATTTCGTCAGCTAGAATAATATTTGAGAAAATGGGACCTCTGATGAACTGGAAGGATCTTTTCCCGGAAGCAGAATCTTCGTGAAGGATGTCTGTTCCTGTAATGTCTGAGGGCATTAGATCTGGAGTGAATTGAATGCGGCTAAAACCCAGATTTAACACTTGCGCAAGAGTGCTAACCAATAGTGTTTTAGCTAGTCCTGGAACTCCCACAAAAAGACAATGACCTTTTGAAAAAAGAGCGACCAGTAGATTTTCGATGACTTCATCTTGTCCGACAATTACTTTTTGGATTTCACCGACTACATTTTTTTTTGCTTTTAATAGCTCTTGGGCCAGTTCTAAATCTTCCATTCAAAAAACCTCAATCTATTAAGCTGAACAGCTGGGTTTGTAATTTCTTTTCTTTAGGCATTTTCATACGATCATACAACTCTATCAACCTTACATGGATGAAGGGATTGAATGGATTAATTTTTGCTGCCTTTTCAAGATATTTTTGAGCAACATCATATCTCTCACCTACAAAATAAAGTTCACCCAAATTAGCGAGGGTGGTATGAAAGTCGGAATAGTACTCCAGACTTTCTTTTAAAAGTAATTCTGCTTCATCGTATTTCCGCGTTTGAATATAGGTGTTTGCAAGCTTATTGAATAATATGGGGGAATGAGTAGGGGATTCTTCTTTTGCTTTTCTATATTCAAGAATTGCCGCTGCGTAATGATCGCGGGATTTCAATATGTCTCCTAGAAAGGTTAAATCCTGTGCCCGTTTCGTGCCCATTCCTTTGAAGTCTTTTTCAGGTTCCAGGGGATTTTTACTTTTAAACTCTTTAGTCAAAGGGGCGATACCTGGTATATATCGAAGCTCTTTATTCTTGGCCCAAATTTCCCAATTGTTTTGGAAGGTAGAAATGTCAGACCCGCTCCTTAATTCAAAGCTTTCTTCAAAAACTTTTCCTTGAGCAAGGTCTTCAAGAAGTAGCGGGAAAATTTCGATGCCTTGTGATTCTACAAGATACTCCATCATCGTGGAAACTTCTGCATATGCCAGTTGCACATCTTTGGCTGTTTTTAGTTTCGCCAGTGAAGGCATCATATCTTCCAATGGTACTCGATAGTTATTTTTTAAAGCTCCAGAAAGAATGGTTTCCATAATGGGTGACATGTAATTTGGTTCATCACGCCATTTTGTTTCCAGAAGTTTTGCTATTCCTTCATGCGTCCAGAGTGGAAGTCGGTTTCGACTTTTTTTGGTTAGAAGGTAATGAACATATTCGTGACTTAGGGTGTCCATCCAGTTGTACCCACGAACCAGGGATCCTGGGGAAATCATCATTATGCGATTGTATTTGCAAAGCGCGACAGTTCCCGAGGTGAGGATGTCCTGTAACGTTAAAGGGGAGATTTTAGAAAAAGGTTCTCGGTCGGGATAAATTTCGATAAGAACTTTTTCCTCGGGAAAATATCCAAGAGTTTCCCCCAACACTTGATAGGATTTTTCAAGAACCTCTTCTGCATAATGCAGAAGAATTTCATCGGGGCCTTCTTCATAACGCAGGCGGAAATGTTCGGTTTCTCGGGTGATAAAATCTTTTGAGGCTTTGCGTGTGGCATTGACTCTTTTTTTGAAGTCGGCAACTTCTTTGAAATTGTCACCCACTTTTTTAAGAATCTCCCAAGAGCGATCATAGTTTCCTTTTAAAAACTCAATACGCGCACTGAGAAAATGTGCGTCGCCAGATTCGGGGTGCTCTTTTAGAAGAGCGTTGGCAACTTTTTCGGCCGCAACAATATCCCAGTCTTGAGCTAACTCATAACCCACGAATACTTTTTGAGTGAGGGATGGCTCGGAAAATGACATCCCTGGAAAATATAGGAATGATGAGGCCCAATATATAAAAAGCAGAGTTTTAGAAATTTTCTTCATTGCACCAAATCTCTATAATATTCGTTTACGAGTTGTTCGTAATTTTTAGGTGTATGATTTTTCATCGCATCAAGGATTTCTTCACGGAACTCACTAGGCACTTTGTATTGATCTTCAGAGGGTAAAAGAACTTTTTCCTTTTGCATCCTGGGTGCACCTCCGCGCCTTGAGTCTCTGCGGCTTCCTGTTCCCAGTTGAAGTTGATTTTTTTGTTTGCCTTGTCTTGACATTCGAGAACCTGAGCTTTGCATTTGTTTCAACATTTTTTGGGTTTCTTGAATGGATTTCATGGCTTTATTTTCAGACTCAATACTCTTTTGAACCTGATTGCCAAGAAGCCGGGACTCGGCTTGTTTAAGATCTTTTCCTGCCATTTGCATGTTTTGTGCGAGTGATGGAGGGAGTAGAGGATTTCTTTGGTTCATCTCCTCAAATTGTTTTCGCATCTTCTCTGTTTTTTCACGAATACTTTTTTCCTGTTGAGCCATTTCTTTCAAACTGCTTTTGGCTTCCTTGGAAAGTAGTGCCTCATTGCTGGTTTCGATAGAACGCTTCATAGAGCCAAGTTTTTTGGATATTTCGCCATTCAATCGCGTAACCTGCTTCAAATCATCACTGATTTTGCCACCAATATCTTCTAATAAATTTCTAGATGCCCTTAGGTTACCCTGCCAACGGAATACCTCAGGGTAAGTATTTTTAAAGAGCAAATTAAATTCATTCAAATCGTTTAACTCGGCCAGCTCTTTTAATGAGTCATATTTCTTTTGTAGTCCGGGGAGACTTTCCTTGTATTCTTGAAAACCTTGGGTCCTCAGGCTACTTAATTCTGAAAGGGTTTTAGATAGCTCTTTACGGCGATCATTTAACTCGGTGAAATTTTTAGCCAAGCTTTCTTTAAGGCTGGAATCAATGGTTTTTTGACTTAGTGACTGTATCTCCTGATTTAATACAGATTCGTTTTCAAGTAGTTCCCCTGTTTTTTTCATCGCAGAATGTCGATTTAGGAATTTTTTGTCGTCCTCGAGGATGGCGCGAATAGATTCCACATCCTTTTTCAGCTCTTCGAAAAATTTATTAATCAATGATTCAAATTGCTTGGATTGTTTTTGTCTGAGTTCTTGATTTATTTCTGAAGTCTTATTTATGACTTTACGTTGTTTCTTTTCCAAATCTTGTAAATCATTCGCTGATTGATTGAGCTGATCCATCATTTGAGTGTCCACCATTTCTTCCATGGAAGAGTCGGCCTGGTTTAGCTGCTCGGCAAATTTTCTCAGCTCTTCTGCCATTTTTTTTAGTTGTTCCATTGCCTCATCCATTTTGCCTTGGTTCGCCAGTTCCTGAATGTTTTTGATCGAACTCATCATTTCCTCAAGATTCATATTTTTTTGAGCTTTAGAGTTAATGAATTCATCGGGTAAAGATTGGTTTTGCTGAGATAGTTTCTCCAAGAGCTTTTGCAGCGTTTGCTCTATTTGATTGAGCTTGGATTTGAGCTGTTTAGAGTTTAAAGGGGAGTTTTTGTTCTTCAGACTTTCAAACTCTTCCTGGAGTGCTTCCGTTAATTCTGAGAGCTGATCTTCAAGATCCATTACCTGATCCATTTTCTGACGATTGGTGATTTTAATTAGGTAAAGGATGTCTTGTTCGAGGTGGGTGACCATCCTATCGTTCAAAACTTCGATGGAAAAAATGCTATAGGTCACTGGAGTGGGTTTCATAACTGTGTTCTGAATTTTGTCTATCGCCTCAATTTTTTCCTTACGAATTATTTTTAATCCAGAAATGATATTTTTTAATAGCGTTAGATACGTTTGCGGAAAATTTCCAAATTCTTCCGCCTGGGTTTTAATATGTTGAGCAAGGCCGATAATATCAATTAAGGCATCGGCATTCGAGGCGAGTAGCTTCTTTCCGTAGAGGACATCTTTTGTTGTGGTCTTGAGTATATTGTCTTCAACCAGCCCCGTTGCTAACAGGGCAATCATTTTTTCTGTCAATTCATCCTGAAGTCGAACAAGATTTTCCTGCTCCTCCCGCGAATCAAAAATGGTGAAATTTATCATCTCTGATTGGCCTTTATTGGGGCCAGAGATATTATCGTTGTCCTTTATTTCTAGGTAATATTGAACCTCTTGGCCCTGTTTTAAGGATTCAAGTGCAAGGTTCCATGTATATCTCCCTTGGGTTTCTTTTTCATTATCTTTGAGGTTTTTGATTTTTTTTCTTGTTAACGTGCCATCAATTTGCGCGACTAATTCGATGCTTTCGATGCCGAAATCATCACTTCCTTCATAGAATATCTGTATCTTGTCAGAGTTGTAATAAACCGGCTTTGGGTTTGCTGGAAACAGCATAACGCGAGGAGCCTTGTCCTTTTCAATCTCAATTGGGAACTTTTGAGCTAGCAGTACTGGGGCAGGGTCTTTGATTTTAAATTGGTAGAATCCTTTTTCGCGCACCATAAACGAACCTGTCAAGGAAGACCCTTTTTTTATTCCCATTAAAAATGAATCTTTGCCATTTACAACCAAACTGGCCTCTTTGACCTGCTTGTTGCTTTTCCCTTCTATTATCACTTCAGTTCCTGGTAATGATTTAACAGAACCGTCAGAAGGTTTGACTACTTTTGAAGGCAGTCGAGTGTAAGCAGGATAGTTTAAGGTCACACCAATATCGCTGATGCTATAAGCATGTTTTGGCTCAACTACCTTGGAAGGTTGTATATCTTTGTCTGCCTTTGCGACCTTAGAGGGATTCATAGATTCGCGGCTATTTGTTAATGCCTGTTGCCACAAATTTGGGATTAAAAATGATGCTACCAATGCGATTGCAAAAGTGGCTAAAAATAAATTTCGTGCAGGAATAGCTTTTTCATTATTGACGACCGAATTTGCATCCAGTTTTTTGAGCTGCTTTTGGGTTCGTGTCAGAAGCTCGCGAATCATTGCCGAGGAAAATATTTTTTCTCGAGCAGGGTCCCCAATGAATTTTCCCAGTTGTGCAGAGTTGATAAGTGAATTGTTAAGCGATGGATGTTTTTTCTCTATGAGTAAAGCGGCTTCTTCTCTGTCTATTTTGCTAAATGTATTTGAATGCAGGTTGGTGTAGAGATATTTCCCCAAAATTAATATTAAAATAATGGGTAGGTAATAACCTGCATTTGAGGGTTGAAAGTAATAAAAGAGCGCTGCGGATAGGGTGATCCCCGCTAAAAAGGAGGTGGCTAAATAAGCTCCAATAATAAGCCTGATCCTGTTCCAGTGGTTTTGGACACGATTTAAGAACTGATTTATTTGGGAGAATTCATCCATAAAAATTCGAGAGAAAAGTTTTGAACTGATATTTTATAGGCTGCCTGTTATCGGTCGGGAGTTTTTTCTCCTCCTTTATTTCTAAAAGAGTCGAAAAGTTCCAAAGGAATTGGGATGTATGTATGTGCACCGTCTCCACTGGAAAGATCTAGCAGTGTTTGAAAAAAACGTAATTGCAAGGCAGGTGGGTGGGCTCCGATCAGGTCTGCCGCGTCACATGTTTTTTGTGCCGCCTCAAATTCACCTTGGGCATTGATTACCTTTGCTCTCCGTTCCCGTTCTGCTTCGGCTTGTTTTGCCAGGGCTCTTTGCATCTCTTGGGGGAGATCCACATTTTTTACTTCAACATTAGCGACTTTGACACCCCAAGGCTCGGTTTGCTCATCGATAACTTTTTGAAGATGGGAATTAATCTCTTCACGATTTGATAATAAATCGTCGAGAGTACTTTGTCCCAGAATGCTGCGCAATGTGGTCTGGGCAAGTTGAGAGGTGGCATACAGAAAATCCTCAACTTCAATGATAGCTTTTTGTGAGTCTACTACCCGGAAATAGATAACCGCGTTAACTTTTACCGTTACATTATCTTTGGTGATAATATCTTGAGGAGGAACATCCATGACAACGGTACGCAGGCTTACCTTTACCATTTTCTGAATTCCGGGAACAACAACAATAATCCCTGGACCTTTTACTTTCCAGAATCTTCCCAATAAAAATACGACGCCTCGTTCATACTCTCTTAATACCTTGAATGTGCTAAACAATAGCAATCCGAGTAATATAGCAAAGGTCAGTAGAGCATCCATGACGGTTCTCCCAAAAAGTTTCGACTGTTACTATTAATAGTAACAATTTTTTTATGCCAAGTCCGATTAATAATGAAGGGCATTTCGTTGCTCTAGATGCACTTTTGAATTAAAATAGTAGGACCATTTAATCCATAAATAATTGGTTTTTAGATGCATCTCCTCATTGTATTGATATCCCTTTTAGTTTTTGCCAGCCCAGCATTGGGGCAACCCATTGAGGTCTCCATTGATAGTGATGTAAGCGAAAAGGGTCAGGTGGGTTTGGCCTTGACCTTGAAAAATACTGGGTCGCATTCTCTTTTTCATATCCATCCAATGTTTCATTTTCACCACTCGATGTCTATGATGACTGCAATTCGCGAACTTAAACCGGGGCAGAGCATTACACTTGAGAATGACAAACATCCACCTGTATTCCGCGTTGGGAAGTACCCCATTACTGCGATGGTGAAATATAAAATGCAATTGGGAAGAGGGGTGAGTGAAACTGTTTTACATACAGATTTCTTTTACTTTAAGGAACCTGTGAAAACACAGGTTCAGGGTTTTATCCAATCTTCAGGGGGGCCAGAGTCATCTGTTTTGAAAATTATGTTGCAGAATCATTCTGATTCCCTAAAAAATATCAGGATGATGTTGTTGTTACCGCCGGGGATAGCGGCAGAAAATTTCGATGGAATGATGGGGTTTACTTTAAGGGGAAACGCAAAGAAAAGCTTTGAAGTGAAGGTTCAGCGAAAGATTGGATCTGATGGCGATCGTTTTCCGGTAAGCCTAATGGTAGAATATGGTGAAATGTTAAAACACTATTCTGGGGAAATAAAAGGAATCATTCAATTTTCTCCATCCTGGTATTCCGTAAAGTATTTACTGCACTTTACAGCATTAGTCGTAATGGGGTTGATATTGGCTGGATTCTATTTTAGATTTTATAACTTACAATTAAACAAGAAAGGGAAAACAAATGGCTAAAGCAAGTGCTCGACATATCCTTGTAAAAACAGAAGAAGCTTGTAATGATTTAAAAAGTAAAATTGAGGGGGGAGCAGATTTTGCAGAGATGGCAAAAGAACACTCCGAATGTCCGTCGGGAAATGATGGTGGAAACTTGGGAGAATTTAGTCCGGGACAAATGGTTCCTGAATTTGACACGGTAGTTTTTAATGACGAAGTGGGCGCTGTACATGGTCCTGTAAAAACTCAATTTGGGTTTCACCTAATAGAAATTACTAGCCGAAGCTAAAAGGAGAAATTATGGCTACCGCGATTTTCGGGGCAGGGTGTTTCTGGGGGGTAGAGGTTGCTTTTGGTAAGGTAAAGGGAGTGACTGCTACGTCAGTGGGCTATACAGGTGGAGCTACTGAAAACCCGACATACGAACAAGTATGCACGGGGAACTCGGGTCATGCAGAGGTTGTGTGGGTTGAGTTTGATCCTTCTGCGGTTTCTTATGAAGAGCTTCTGGATGTGTTTTGGGGGTGTCATGATCCTACAACCTTAAATAGGCAAGGCCCAGACAGGGGTACTCAATATCGTTCAGCAATATTTTTTAATGAGCCGGCCCAGGAATTAGCCGCAAAACAATCCATGGAAAGAAATGTGGGGCGATTTCCAAGTCCCATAGTTACTGAAATCACTGCGGCATCAAAATATTACCCCGCGGAAGATTACCATCAGAAGTATCTGCAAAAAAGAGGATTGGAAAATTGCCATTAAAATTATGAGGTCGTAATGCGAAAACTTATTATTGCTATTATTTTTGGAATTCTTTTGGCTCCGGTTGCGTGGGCTTCAGAAGATTCCGTTTATGAACCTGTTCCAGAAATGCAGCATCCGGCTGACAATAAATGGTCAGAGGAAAAAGAAGAGCTGGGGAAAATGCTCTATTTTGATCCGCGTTTGTCGGGAAGCAACTGGATCAGCTGCGCTACTTGCCATAATCCAGGTTTGGGCTGGGGAGATGGCCTTCCAAGAACCATTGGAGATGGCCAAAAAGAATTAGGTAGGCATGCGCCCACAATAATAAACAGTGGTTACTTTGAAGTTCAAATGTGGGATGGCAGAAAAAAAACACTGGAGGATCAGGCAAAAGGCCCTATTGGAGCGGCTGTTGAAATGAATCAGGATTTTGACGAGTTGGTTCGTGAGTTGAAAGCGCTTCCTGGATACGTGAAACGATTTGCTGCGGTGTTTGGAAAAAATTCCCTAACAATCGACAACATTGCAAAGGCTATCGCCACTTATGAAAGATCGATCGTTTCAAAAAACTCCCCTTATGATTATTATTGGAGGGGTGACAAGTCAGCTATGTCTGTATCGGCAGTGAAGGGTATGAATTTGTTTTTTGGAAAAGCCAAATGCGGGATTTGCCATAATGGTCCGGCTTTTACGGATAGCGGTTTTCATAATATCGGGGTCAAAGCAGCAGGTCCTTTGAAGGTTGATCTGGGTCGCTATAATATTAGTAAAGACGATTTTGACAAAGGAGCATTTAAAACTCCTGGATTAAGGAGTATTAGCCAGTCTGCTCCCTATATGCATAATGGAACAGAAGCTACACTGGATGATGTGATTGAGTTCTATGATAGAGGAGGGGATGTGAAAGAAAATTTAAGTCCCTTCATCACACCTCTTGGACTGACTGCCCAGGAGAAAAAAGATATGGTCGAATTTTTAAAAGCCCTGGATGGCGAACCCATTGAGGTCATCTTTCCCGACCTTCCATAGAAGACGCACAAAAAAAGCCCCTGGATTGTTCCAGGGGCTTTTCCTTTTGTTTAATAATTCTTCAAAATTTAAACCTACTCACCAAGCCTTGCAGGTCAACCGCAAGCTTTGAAAGCTCATTGGCGGCATCTTTTGTTTGGCTTGAGCCTTGGGTGGTTTCCTCCGCTGCGGTAGATACTCCAGATATGTTTTGGGATATTTCTGACACTCCTTTTGAAGCGTCCTGAACATTTCGAGACATTTCATTGGTGGTTGCGCTTTGTTCTTCAACTGCGCTAGCAATGGTGCTGGAAATGTCATTTATCCGATTAATGATTTCGCTGATTTCACTGATGGCGTCAACTGCTTTGCCTGTGTCATCTTGAATAGTCTGTACCTTACTACTTATTTCATCCGTTGCTTTTGCTGTTTGATTTGCAAGCTCTTTTACTTCATTGGCAACCACTGCAAACCCTTTGCCTGCTTCTCCAGCACGGGCTGCCTCAATGGTTGCATTCAAAGCGAGTAGATTGGTTTGCTCGGCAATGGAGGTGATTACTTTGACCACTTCGCCTATTTCTTTTGAACTTTCACCAAGTGTGCTGATGGTCTCATTTGTTTTTCTAGCAACCTCAACGGCTTCAGTAGAAATTTTAGCCGCTTGAGTGGAGTTGTTTGCTATTTCATTGATACTTGCACTCATCTCTTCAGCACCCGTGGCAACGGTTTGAACATTGTTGCCCACTTCTTCGCTTGCGGCGGCAACCACTCCGGCCTGAGCAGAGGTTTCTTCTGCGTTGGCAGACATAGTTGTGCTTGTAGCAGTAAGCTCTTCTGCCGCAGCACTGACAGACTCGGCATTTTTACCGATATTTTCCATATCCTTGCGTAGCCCTGAGATAAATTTTTTCAATCCCGCACCCATTTGTCCAATCGCGCTGTTTCCATTAACGGTTATTTCCTGGGTTAAATCACCATTGGATGCAGCCTGAACCACAGTCAGAATGGAGTCCACTTTGATTTGCAATTCTTCCGCTGCTTTTTGCTCCTTTTTCGCTCTTTCCTTTGATTCATTTTCTAATTTAACCCTTTCGGTGGCTACAGACCAATCGACTAAAGGACCGAGGTAATTACCATTTTTATCGACAATTGCGTTGATCCGCAAATCCAGGATCTCAGGGCCTACTTGAATTTGTGCATTATGTGGTAAGTTTTTAGGGTTTGATAAAATCTTTCTTTGAAGGCTGGGGTTTTTATGAAAGATATCTATAGATTGGTTATTCATTTCATCTACTTTAATAGGCAAATATTGTTCAATGTTTTTAAGGGTTTGTTTGGAAACAGGATTCATATAAGTTATTTCCAAATCGGTATTAGCAACCATCATGTTAGAAGGATTGTTTTCAACAATTGCTGCGATTCGTGACATCTCGGCATCTGCTTTTTCTTTCTCTTTGAGAGAATTGACCATCACATCAAAAGATTCTGCCAGCTCACCCTTAAGGTCATACTCTTTATCCAAGCGACCGGTGGCAATGTCTCCGGCTTGCGATGCGATATTCCGCATGGCTACGCTCATATCATTGTAGGTTCTTCGTAATTGCCCTATTTCATCTTGAGAAGTGATTTTTAAAGGTTCAGATCTCAAATCACCATCGGCAATTTTTCTCATGGAGGTAGCTAGTTCGCGGATACGTTTTGTAAAACCTGTTGCAAAAAACAGAGCAATTATGAGAATTCCAACAATCAATCCACCCCCTATATAAATGCTGGTAGATTTAATTTCTTTCTGTACCGCAAAAGCTTCGTCCTCATCAATTTCAGCAAGAATGCCCCATTTCAATCCCAAAATATCTACCGGCGCGTATGCGCTTAAAACAGAAATACCACGATAATCAGGAAAAACCTGGAAACCGGTTTTTCCATTTAAACTGGCTTGCGAGCCAACTGTTTTTACTTCACTGATTCCTATGCTTGTTTTTAATATTTTTTGTTTATTAATTGATGCTGGGTCGACTTTAAGTTCCTCAAGAAATTTGAAGTACTCTTCCGGTGACTCAATCAGAAACCTCGAATTATTTCTCATTTTAAAATCTGGTCCTACCAGGTAGACTTCTCCTGAATCTCCCAGGCCAACACCCTTCCAGTCGTTTCCACTGGTCATCACGTCATTGATCCTGTCTACGGGTGCCTGAAAGATCAGTACTCCTATCTTTTTACCTGAATCATAAATAGGTGAGGCAATGAAAGAAGCCGATGCGTTGTAAGAGGGTTCATAAGCAGCAAAATCTTCAATGACCACCGCATTGTTGTCGGTTGCCATCAAAGCTTTGTTAAACACTTTTCCAAGGCCAGAGTCTTTATAGGGACCGGTTTTCAGGTTGGTTGCATAATCCACTTCTTTAAAAACACTGTAAACGATGAATCCGGTCTCAGCATCAACAAGAAAAATATCATAGTAACCAAACTCTTCAAGAAATTTGCGAACTGGAGGATGGTATTGCAAATGGGTTTGGCTATATAAAGTTTCATCGTTTGCTGTGTCTAATAAATGCTTGTCTCCGTTGGGATTGGGGTTTTCCGAGATATAAAGGCTCTGCAATATTTTAGAAGCCGTGCCTTTTGGGATCCATCTATTAAGAGCATCATTGTTTGCGCCAGGAGTGTTTTCCTGTTGATAGCGATAGCGCTCAATGAGCTTGTTTTGTAACATTTCTGAGTCAATGGGCGGTGTTTGTTGTTCTACTTGGTTGAATCCCGCAGTAAATTTATTCATCGCATCGATGATCATAAAATTTTGGGAGTAGGTGTTGGCTTGCGAAGCTATGCTTTTAAAGTAGCTTTCTATCTGTATTTTTTTGGTTTCTCG
>JAJDAV010000143.1 GCA_029261695.1 Nitrospinaceae bacterium
CCAAAATCCAGCGCAGTTTTTATTTGCGGACAATGTTCTTTAACAAGATTGATTTTATCCATGAACATTGCAACATAACCTTCACTTTCGAGACTATTCTCGTGTTCCAGATATCGATCTTTCTCAGATTCGACAGGAACATGAAATTCTGGAGGAACAAAGATCAACTCACAAAGTCCACAAAGGAAATATTGCCGGTTCTCTCCCGTAGTAAAAAGTTTCGCTGTCGAGGTGCAGAGGGGACAATTCATAATTCAGAGCTAATTAAAGGGGGCAACAGGTCCTCAATGATTTTGCTTGATTCTCAAGGCTTGCTCTATATAATCACAAAATTGGATTTTCTCTAAGCTCATAAAAAAATACGAATAATATTTCATTCAATGAGGCATTCAAACAATGGTCGCATTTGTAAACGGCAATGGGTTGCGCGTAGGTTACGTAATTAAGGTAAAAGGAATTTTGTATCGAGTGATGGCTGCAGAACATCGTACGCCAGGTAAAGGCAAGGCGTCCATGCAAGCCAAACTAAGAAACCTTAAGGACGGCACTCAGACTGAAATTAAGTTCCGGTCAGACGAATCTGTTGAACGCGCGGAAATGGAACAGATCGATATGGAATATCTCTACCTGGACCCATCTGGATATTGCTTCATGAACTGCGAAACCTTTGAGCAAATTTTTCTTGATGAAAAGGTCATAGGAGACGGGAAAAAATTTATGCTTCCCAATACCCGTATCATTGTAGAGTTCTGCGACGATGCGCCTATCGGTGTATCCTTTCCTGAAATTGTGGAATTGAAAGTCACAGACACAGAACCTGGATTGAAGGGAGCAACAGCATCCGGATCGGGAAAACCCGCCACCCTCGAAACTGGACTTGTGGTAACCGTACCGCAGTTTATTAAGATAGGTGAAGCCGTAAAAGTTTCGACCACATCAGGCGAATATCTGGAGCGGGTTAAATCCTAACCTTTTCTATTTTGGGTTGAACAATCGAGGCTTCTCCCGCGGCCGCTAATTTTCTTCCTTATTATTATTTGACTTAACCCCTGTATTTAACTAAAGTAAGTTGTTGAATTATTTAAATAAACTTTAATCAAGTACCGCCCCCTTTAAACCCAGCCTGCTCGCAAAGAGATACCAAGTATGATTCCTGATCAGCCCTTAGGTGTTGTTGAACTAATTATGCAATCCAGCATGATGGCAAAAGGAGTTTTATTAATCCTTTTGATTTTCTCCATAACCTCGTGGGCCATTATGTTGAACAAATATTTTGTTTACCGGTCTGCCAGAAGTGAAGACAACAAATTCCTGGAAGTATTTTCCAAAACCGAAAACCTTACACAAATTTATTCTTTTGCCAAAGAATTACAGGTAAGCCCATTGGCACGGCTATTCTTAACAGGTTATCGCGAGCTATACCTATTCCAGGAAATGGCTAAAGACGACAGAAAAAAACGTGGGGAGTTGCCTTTATCGACTGGAGAGAAACTAACAGAGAGGGATATTAAAGGAATCAGTCTTGCGCTGAATAAAGCTATAAATCGAGAAGTGGAGCGATTTTCTAAACGATTGGAATTTCTTGCCACCACTGGTAGCACGACCCCTTTTATCGGATTATTTGGTACGGTTTGGGGCATTATGCATTCATTTCGATCTATCGGTGTTCAGGGAACTGCAAGCATTGGGGGTGTAGCCCCAGGAATTGCAGAAGCTCTCATCGCCACAGCGGCGGGACTTGTGGCTGCCATTCCAGCGGTTATCTTTTTCAACTACCTTAACAACAAAATTTTCGTACTCACCTCCACGATGGATGACTTTTGTCAGGACTTTATCTATTTAGCAGAAAAAAACTTTATGCCCTCAAAGGATAGAGAAAGCTCTCTCGATCTTTCCTGAAAAAATAATGCTAAAGCGAAGACGACCTTTTCTAGCCGATATAAATGTGACTCCATTTGTGGATGTCATGCTTGTATTGCTCGTGATCTTTATGATCACAGCCCCTTTAATGCAACATGGTATGGATGTTCAGTTGCCTAAAGAATCTATTGCGCCAATACCTATTAAAGAAATCCCCACTATTACGGTTAAAAGTAATAAAAAAATATATTGGAAACAAGAGGAACTGGCAAATCTCATGGCCTTGACTCGAAAAGTCGAAATGTATATCGGGAGTGTTAAAGATGCCAGCATATATTTGCGAGCAGATAAAATGCTGGACTATGGATTTGTCATGCATGTGATGGCAACGGTTAAAGAAGCAGGAGTCGAGAATATTGGAATGGTGACCGAACCTTAAAACTCATGAGAGCCCAGTTTTCCCAGTCCATAGATTTCAATCAAATGCTCGTGTTTTCTGTTTTCGCGCATCTGGCTCTTCTCACTTTTGTCTTATTCCTCCCCAAGCCCCAGGCTGTAGTAAAAGCCGTAGTCCCGGCTTTCATGGTTAATCTGGTTGAGGTTTCTTCAGGCAACAAATCAGCGACAAAGAATAAACCTGCCGGCAAAAATAAGGCCTCAATTAAAAAAACCAAGCCTGCTATCAAAAAAAGTAAACCTCCTGCAAAAAAAACAAAACCCCCTAAAAAGGCGGTTAAAAAGAAAGCTCCTCCAAAACCAAACAAAATAATTACCGAGCTCAACAAACTAGATAAAAAAGCGGCTGCTGTAGCTCCCCTGCCCGCAAAAAAAATGATCGAAGAATTAGATCAACTGGCATTATTGGAACGCCCTAAGAAACAGGTTGCCAAGCCAAAAATTAAAAAACCAGTTTTAGAAGAAACATTTCGCGAACTGGAGAAGTTGAAGGATAAAAAAATTGAAATTACAAAAGAAGACACCTCTAAACCTGTTGTCGAGAACCTGCTTGAAGACTTCGAAGAATTAAAAATGGAAGAGGTGATAGAAGAAAAAAAAGCAGAAAAGGCCCCCGAACTTATAAAGGAAAAAACAAACGAAGAAAAACCGCCTGTTGCTAAAAAAAGAGACCTTCTAAGCGAACTCGAAAAACTAGCTAAATTCGATGCAATGGGCGAAAAAACAGATGTAAAGAAAACCACAGGCACTGCGGTGAAAGAAGAAAAAAGCAAAGCTTATGATTCCGTTCTGGAAAAGTTCGAATCGCTTACTGTAGAATCTTCAAGAGTAAAAGTAGAAATTGGGGGAACAAAGTTCGATGAATCAAAATTTCAAAGCCGATTGCGGACTTTACCTGATTCACCTTCAAAAACCGAATCAAAAAGTGAAGATGAGTCGTATGTTCTTTCTGGTCAAGATGGGGACCCTGGAGCCGACATACAATCTCTCTATGCCGGCTTGGTTCAAGAAAGAATTTATAAGAACTGGCGAGACCCTCTGGCAGAACGGCATAGTAAAGAAGCAATCATTTCGTTCCATATATTCCCCAAAGGCAACATAGACAAGCCTTTTATAAAACAAAGCTCTGGAGTGGAAGCATTGGATACTCTGGCCGTGCGTGCAGTTCTTGACTCGGTTCCGTTTCCTCATTTCCCAAAAGAGTTAAAGATGTCCAACCTTTTTTTAAGCATTTACTTTAAATATGTCCCTAAAGACGAATAGAACAAACCAGTTATTTACTTGGGTTTTTATAGCCCTGTTTTTTTTAATTCCCCCCAATGCGAGTGCAGCCCCTGAAGTAAGGCTGGATTTGGAAAAAGAAACTCAGAAAAAAGTTTCTATTGCCATCACGGACTTTACCTTCAAGGGAGGTGGTTCTGATAGTAGAGGAATGGGTAAAGAAGCAAAAAGTATTCTGGAAAAAGACTTGGCCCTTTCAGAGCTATTTTCTTTATTAAGGAAACCTGTTTTTGAAGAATTAGAAAAAATGGAACGGTCTGACTCTGATGTGGATTATAGAAGCTGGAGGCAAGTCGGAGCTCAATGGGTCATCAAAACAGAATATGCCATGATTTCGAAGGGCAGAGGCCAAATTTTTACTTTTCGTCTTTACGATGCAGTAAATAAAAGATTCATGTTAGGCAAGCGATATAAAGCGTCACCACAATTAATTCGCAGGGTGATTCACCGGTTTGCGGATGAGGTCGTATCTCAACTGACGGGAAGGCGTGGAATCGCCGAAACACAGATAACTTTTCTAGGGCAAGAAAATGAGGGTAAAGAAGTTTATCTGATAGATTTTGACGGATACAATTTACGTAAATTGACTCGCGATAAAACTGTAAACTTAAGCCCTGCCTGGTCACCTGATGGGAAGTGGATTGTTTACACATCCTACGCTGCACATAATCCAGATCTAGTTATGATCGACACTTCTGGTGAAAAGCGCCAAACTCTTCACCGCTTGCCAGGTTTGAATGCGGCACCGGCATGGTCACCTGATATGCAAAAAATCGCTATGGTATTGAGTCGAGATCAGAATTCTGAGATTTACCTGTTACAGAAAAACAGAGAATTAAAGAGATTGACGCGGCATTTCAATATTGATACATCCCCCACCTGGTCGCCAGATGGAAAAAAAATTGCGTTCACTTCAGATCGCTCGGGAACGGGTGCACCGCAAATTTATATAATGGATTCTGAAAAAGGAGATCGCGGAAAAGTAACTCGCATCTCCTTTGGTTCCTCATATAACGACAACCCCTCCTGGTCTCCCAATGGTGATAAAATCGCCTATACTTCACGCCAGGGGAGAAAGTTTCAAATCAGTGTTTACGACTTAAACACCCACAAAAGCCAGGTTGTAACATCAGGACTAGGAAGTGCAGAGCAACCGAGTTGGTCGCCTGATGGGCGTTTTCTAGTTTACCGAAAACGCACCAACAACCGCTTTAATATCTTTATTCAACGCCTCGGCAGCAGTGCAACTCGCCAGTTAACTTTCTCTGGAAAAAGCCATAGCCCCTCCTGGTCTCCCTACTTCAACCGTTAAGCGTTAAAAGATTGAAAAAAAACGTTGTCAGATAGAAAAGTTTCCGTTACCATTTTAGTATACCTATTAAAATGACTACAGGCTTTAAAATCAAAACCTTTGGAATATCGCTAATTACCGAATATTAGTAAAATCGCTATAATATTTGTTGTAATTTAAACATAATTATATGATAATATTTTCATACCAAGTTTTAATAACATTAATGAAATCTGAGATTTAATTCCTTTTAAGGCGGTTTTTCTGTTTTTAAAGGCATTTTATACATTTTAATTTTAGGTTTAATCGGGGACAACTTTAGGCGAGGTTATTATATGAATACATGGAAAATGGCAGTAACAGCAGTTTTTATTATGTTCTTATCAACGGCATGTTCTAAAAAGCTTATGCCACCAGAAATTGAAACATCCAGCAGTGGAGTAGAAAGCTCAGACTTTACCGCGTCCAACAACACCCAAGCAGAGGAAGAAAGTTTTGGTGGTTCTGGCGGCCCTGGAGATTCAGGCTTTTTTAGCGAAGAGCCTATTCTCGAAGGTACCAGTGACGGTGGCGGATCTGGTGTTGGTGGTTCTGGAGCTGATGGTGGTTCTGGCATGATGGCTGGAAGTAATTTTGATTCTGGATCAGGTCCAGATGGGATGGGTGGAAATTCTGGAGATGGTTTTGGTTCAGGTAATCAAGCGAATATTGGTAATGGATCATCAGGCTCATTCGATGCTAATCCTTTTGAAGGTGGAAGTGCTGAAAATCAGGAAGCTCGGTTGAATACTTTTCACGCAACCACAGATCTGAAGGATATCCATTTCAACTTCGATCAATACGATCTTGATAGCAACTCCAAGCAAGTGCTTCAGCAAAATGCTGCATTCCTCAAGAAAAACCCAGGAATGAAGGTTGAAATCCAGGGACATTGTGATGAAAGAGGAACGAACAACTATAATATTGCTCTCGGCGAGCGTCGCGCCCACTCCACGAAGAAATTTCTGGTTTCGCAGGGCATTGATTCAAGTCGTGTAAACATCATCAGTTATGGTGAAGAAAAACCTTTCTGTTTTGACAGCAACGAAAACTGCTGGCTCCAAAATAGAAGAGCGCATTTTATGGTCACAAAATAAAACTGCGTTAAACGGTTTGCAATAGAATCGTATATAATAAGGCCGTATTGGGTTAACCCCCGATACGGCCTTATTTTTTTTAACCACTTCTGGAAAATCGCTTCCGATACAATCGGAAAAGAACATAACCTATGAAATTCCATAAATCGCCCATCAGCTTATTTTTAGCTCTATTGATAGTTCTTAGCCCTCTAAATGCTTCAGCAGATGTGTTTGGCACTGACGATGAAACCTGGGAAAGGGTTTTTCTAAGCCTCAAAAAAATAAATGTGCGTTTAGCTAATCTTGAAACTCAAGAAATGGAAAACTTAAAACAGCAGCTTCAAGATTTATTGCGTCAAATTGAAGAGGTTAAACAAACCCTTCCGCAATTACAGGGGTCCGTTGAGTTGAACAAATCTGAGACATTATCAAACATCAACAAGGTCAACACTAAACTGAGTGACCTGGAAGCTGAAGTAAAAAATCAGGTGCTGGCCAAAATTAATCAACAAAATAAAATCCTCGAAAGCTTCAAAGAAGATCAAAAAAGTTTAAAAGACGGTCTGGCTCAAGATATCGAACAATTTGAAAAGGTAAACAAAGAAAACTTTCAAAGCTTTGCTTCTGTAAACAAAAGCGCACTGGAAACAGTGGTGCAAAAATTGGCTGCCTTGGACGAAACAACAAAAAAGAACTTCGAAAATACAAAAGGGCTTTTTATATCAGATGTTATTCCTGCTATGGCAAAAGAAAACCAGGAGAATAGAAAAGTAATTCTCCAACGTATTTCCAAGTCACGCGAGGACAGCGAAAAAGCCTTGGCTAATTTGTCGGAAAAAAACCAAAAGTTAATTGAAATTCTTGGAGAAAATTTAATTCAAGCAGCAGAGACCAAGGGCAAAGTAAATTCAATTGATAAAAGCCTTACTGCCGTTAACAAAAATCTTGCAGCCGTTGACAAAAGCATAACGGTTAACAACAAAAACCTCATGATCGCAGATGAGAAAATCAATAAATTAGCTGGGACCATGAAGGCTCTTCAAATGCAACATTCTGTTTCAAGTAAAACTCTTGAGGCATTGAAAAGTGATTTAATCAAAGCGCAGAAGTTTGATCAGTTGGCTGATGAAAAAATCAACAAGCTCATTGAAAATTCTTCACAATTAACTGTGCATGCGAACCAACTCGAAGAATCTGTCATAAATGAATTACGGCAGTCATCACAGAAAGCAGATTCAGGCCAGGATAAAATAGATTTGGCCAATGAAAAACTCTCACGATTGATAGGAATTTTGAAAGCCATCGTTACTGAACAGGACAAATTAAAGCAGATGGTTAAAACGCAAGCGGAAATCAATAAAGCACAAGCTGGTTTAAAAAAGAATCAGGAAGGCATAAAAGAAGCCCTGGCTGATTTACGCCGAAAGGCCAATGTGGGTATTTCTCGAAGCGATGATATCAAGAAAACTTTGAGGGAACTCAAAAAGAGCAACTCTCCGGCCCTATCTAAAACCTCTAAAAACTAGAATGGTAAAATTGCGGTCTTACCTGCTTTTTTATTTTTAGACCTTCATTTTTTTAAGTTATACTTTCCCCCATCCCACAATGCGGAATGGTTTTTTTGCACTATGGCTAAAACACGTACTATTTTTATATGCCAGGAATGTGGCCATCAGGTTCCCAAGTGGCTAGGTAAATGTCCGGAATGCAATTCATGGAATAGTTTTGCTGAAGAAAGACAAAACCAACCCTCTACTTCGAAATCCCGTCACAAATCAAATTCTTCTGCTCCTTCTCCAATCACACAAGTTCAATCGGTTCAGGAAAATCGTTTAACAACAGGAATTGGTGAGTTCGACAGGGTCTTGGGCGGTGGAATGGTAGAAGGTTCACTTATTCTTATTGGTGGTGAGCCTGGTATTGGAAAATCTACTCTTGTTTTGCAAAGTATGGGACACCTTGCAAAATTGGGAAAAAAAGTCCTCTATGTCTCGGGAGAAGAATCGGGCTCCCAAATCAAATTACGCGCGGATAGACTTGATGCTCTATCTGACAACCTTCTAATCTGCTCTGAGATTTGTGTAGAGGGAATTATTCAATGGATTGATAAAACTCGCCCCGATGTCCTGGTGCTCGATTCTGTCCAAACATTTTTCACGCAAGATCTTCAATCTGCTCCGGGCAGCATAGGGCAAGTTCGCGAAGTTGCATTTAAAATTTTCCAAGAAATAAAGGGTCGAAACCTGCCCACCCTATTGATCGGACATATCAATAAAGATGGTGCAATCGCGGGACCCAAATCATTGGAGCATATTGTAGACACGGTGGTATACTTCGAAGGTGAACAGGGGCATGCTTACCGCGCTTTACGAGCAATTAAAAACAGGTTTGGACCCACTCCAGAAATTGGTGTTTTTCAAATGGCACCTACGGGTTTAGTTCCGGTAGAGAACCCTTCGGAGTTATTTTTAGCTGAGCGACCCGAAAATTCTTCGGGATCAGCCATAGTCGCTACCTTAGAAGGCAGCCGTACTTTACTGGTAGAAGTTCAGGCCTTGGTCAGCACTTCATCATCTATTGGCATGCCTCGCCGAATGGCAACTGGATTTGATCACAACCGAATGTCCCTGTTGATCGCTATAATGGAAAAACGGCTGGGAATGAATTTGCAAGGGGAAGATATTTTTGTAAACCTTGCGGGAGGAATAAAAATCACCGAACCGGCCTTGGATCTGGGAGTCGCGACAGCCATTGCCAGCAGCTTCCAAAACCGACCTATTGACCCAGAACTAGTATTGCTGGGAGAAGTAGGTTTGACTGGCGAAGTTCGCACCGTTATGCAGTTGGATGCCCGATTGATTGAAGCTCGAAGATTAGGGTTTAAACGCTGCATCGTTCCATATTCAGCGAAAAAGTCAAAAAACCTTTCTAGCGATGGCATTGATATAGGTTTCGCAAAAAACCTATCTGAAGTTTTTGAACAAATATTTTAATGGGATTTAAATGAGTGTTTGCGCTGTAGTACCGGCTGGAGGATCAGGAACGCGTATGGGCGGAAAAGTTCCCAAGCAGTTTCTAAATTTGAATGGGAATCCTATTCTTTACTACACACTCAAAACAATGCAAGATTGCGGGATCATCTCCGAATTGATTCTAGTTGTTCCAGAAAAAGAATACGATGCTGCCTGTGCCGACTGGCTGGGCAACCCAAAAATCGTCACCAAAGTTGTAATAGGTGGAGAGAAAAGGCAGGACTCGGTCTACAACGGGTTTGCCGAGGTTTCCCCACAAACAGAAATCGTGTTGGTTCATGATGGAGTGAGACCTTTTTTATCATCTAGAATGATACGTGAATCTGTGGATGCCGCTCAGAAATTTGGGGCCGCTATTACAGCCATTCCAGTTAATGACACCATAAAACGAGTAGATTCCTCTGGCATGGTTTCGCAAACGATTGATCGAGAGGGTTTATGGAGAGTGCAAACTCCTCAGGCATTTCAGTATGCGATTTTGAAAGAAGCATTCACGAAAGCAAATTCTGAAAATTTTTATGGCACAGATGAAGGCACCCTGATAGAGCACCTTGGGAAACCAGTAAAAATTGTCGAAGGCTCAGAGCAAAATATAAAAATCACTCGTCCCGAAGACCTTGAAATGAGTGAAACCTTTATTTCCAAGGCTTTTCCAGACAATTAGCTCACCCTAAAGTTTTTGCTTCCAAAAGTATTTAAATACATCTAAATATAAATTTTATTTTTTAAAACCTCATTTTACGTCAGGAGAAATACCATGTTGCAACCTGGAACCGATGCACCCGAATTTTCGGTCAACGACCATAATGGAAATAACATTCAACTAAAGGATTATCGCGGGAAAAAAATTGTAATTTGGTTTTACCCTAAGGCAGACACCCCAGGTTGTACCGTTGAAGGACAAGGTTTTCGTGATGATTTTAAAAAGTTTGAAGATAAAGGCATTCAAATTTTCGGTGTTAGTCTGGACAATGAAAATGACAATAAAGCCTTTGCTGAGAAATTTTCCTTTCCCTATCCCTTGCTTTGCGATGTAAACAGAGAGATCGCATTAGGTTATCATGCTGTCAAAAATAAAGATGACCAACATGCAGCAAGAATTAGCTATGTGATTGGAGAAGATGGAAAAATTCTAGAGAGCATTGAGAATGTTGACACCAAAAATCATTCAAACGATTTATGTTCTCGGTATTAATTAAATAGCAATTCGAATAATTATCTGTAGTGGAGTGACCCATGGCTTACAAAGACTCTCTAATTCCAGAGCCTTTTGATGACGACAAAAAAAAGGCTAAAAAAGAAATTCTTCATACACGGATTTCTCCTGTGGATTTCGAAAAAATTAATAATGTTGGTGATTTGGTCGAATCCTTTCAGTCGGCATCTATTCAGGCCCGCAATTTAGGACAATGCGCGCAAATTTTTGGAAAGATGCTTCAAGATGAAGAACGGCCCACAATAATGCTAGGCTTGGCCGGGCCTTTGATTGCCGCTGGATTAAGAAAAGTGATCCGCGATATGATTCATCACAATATGGTTGATGTTATTGTTTCCACCGGTGCAGTTCTCTTTCAGGATTATTACAACGCTCTAGGCGGAGGCCATTATTTTGGAAACCCCAATGCCGATGACTCTAAACTTCGCGAACTTTTAATTGATCGAATTTATGATACTTATGTCGATGATGAACTGTTCGTTGAAGGTGATATGTTGATCGGTGGATTCGCTGATAAACTGGAACCACGAAATTATTCCAGCCGCGAATTCATCTCCCTACTCTCTGAAACTATCGATGATGAAGAGTCTATTCTTGTAACGGCCCGAAAAAATAATATCCCAGTTTTCTGTCCTGCACTGAACGACTCAAGCATAGGGATTGGACTTACCGAGCATTATTACAATAGCCGAAAAGAAGGGCGCCAACCTATTGCAATCGATTCCATACGCGATAACTATGAACTTACACAGATTGTCGTGAACTCTTCGCGGACTTCGGCATTTTATGTGGCAGGGGGTGTTCCAAAAAATTATATTAATGACTCCGTTGTTATGGCTTATATTTTTGGGAAAGATACCGGGGGACATAAATACGCTGTCCAGGTGACCACAGATTCCCCACATTGGGGTGGACTAAGTGGCAGCACCCTGGGAGAAGCTCAATCGTGGGGAAAAGTAAATAAGCAGGCGAACCATAGTATGGCTTTTGTAGAACCTAGTGTTTCCCTGCCTTTGATCTATGGACATGCATTTCAAAAAGGATTGTATAAAGGAAGACCAAGATTAAAGTATGAATGGGAAGGAGACACACTTAAATCTTTGTCCGTGGAGGGTTAAGCAGGCTTATTAAATTCAAAATTTAAATCAGGAAATACTCTTGCTCGGTCAATTTTCGATGTTGCTTCCAATTGGAATTTCAACTCATTAATAAGTTGTTTAGTTTCTTCTATGGTCTGATTTCCATTCATTTGTAGAAAAATATCGACAATTATTTTCCCGTTAATATGGTGGGTGCGAATTTCAGGGTTTGATCTTACTCCCTCCAGGCCTTCGACAATCGGGTTTATGATTTCGGCTATATCCCTCCTCGTCGTATTGTAAAGGGTTTCAACTTCGGCATCATGTTCGCCATCAACATGAACGAGGACATCCTGCACATTGCCAAACTCCTTTATAATATTCCTTCTTACAACTTCGGCTACTTGGTGTCCCTCTGTTACCGTCATTTCAGAGTCCACAAGAATATGGACATCCATTAAAACCTCTCCACCAATAGTGCGTGACCGCAAATCGTGAAAGTGAAGGACTTCGGGTATTTCATTCAATATTGTGAAAACTTTTTGAGTATG
>JAJDAV010000144.1 GCA_029261695.1 Nitrospinaceae bacterium
ATCTGCACGACTACCGGGAAGAGCTAAAGAAAATTGAGATACAAAAGCGGGTGGTTAAAGCCACTGCTATTGTTTGCGCAATTATACTTTTGGTGTTGGTCAATTGGGCAGTGTCACAGATTCAGTTGGATAAAGTTCGAGGCGAAACTCAGAATTTAGAGAAAGCTGTTCAAGCATTGGAGCCGCAGGTAAAGGCAATCCAAAAAATGCAGAGTTCTCGAGCTCGTAAGGAACATATTGTTGGGGGAATAGATCAATTACGAGGAAAACAATTTCCTGTCAGCAAAATAGTAAATGACTTGAATATGGCGGTGCCTGCGGGAGTCTGGCTAAACCGAGTATCCCAATTAACTAAAGCAAAGTTGGACAATAAAAAAGTCCCGGTAATCCTTTTTTCAACTCCGACTAAAGGAAAGAAGAAAAAGAAAAAAAAGAGGAGAGGTAAGAAAAAGGAGAAGGCGGTTTTTGAGTTTATTGAAATAAGCGGAAATGCTTTGAATGAACAATTAATCGCGGATTACATTAAAAATTTGCAGCAGATTCCATATTACAAAATGACATTTCTCCAAAAATCAACACAAACACTAATGGGAGGGTATCCCATATATTCTTTCACGGCTTATAGCTACATGCCGGACGAAAAGAAAAATAAGAAGAAAAAGAAATAAACCGTCTTATGGATAAAATTTTTGACAAGCTTCCTTATGAAACTCTTGAGGATATAAAATTCTCGCATCTAATTGCGGGTGCCTTGGGGTTGGGTCTTGTGGTGGTGGCGGCCTATTATTTTACGCTATTCAGTGCCACTAACACCGAACTCACCAATCTTGTTAAAAAAAAGGAAACAGCAGAACGCACATTAAAACGCCATAAGTCAATCGTGAGAAAAGGTGACTCAACTGCAAAGAGTTTGGCGAGAGTTTCTGGCCAGCTTGAGGCTTATAAAAAACAAATGCCTATTATCGATGATCTTCCCAAGTTGTTACAGGAAGTTTCTGGATTTGGAGAAAATCGAAAAATTGAGTTGTTAACTTTCCAACTAGAAGAAGGCTCAGTGAACGATTTTTATAAAGAAATTCCTCTCCAAATTAGATTGAGAGGAGATTTGTGGAGTACCTTGGATTTTTTTGAGTACATGCAAAACCTTTTACAGCTTGTTAGTTTTGAAAATTTAACTCTCGAATCTTTGGAAGTGCCCATTGTTGGACCAAACGGCCCAACGGGGCAAAGCGCTTTTCTTTTGCAAACGGCAATGACGGCGAAAACATACTCTTTCATAGAGGGTTCGGATGAAAAACAGCAAGCAGCTAAAAAGCCAAAGGCAAAACCGAAGAAACCGGTAAAGAAGAAATCAGGTCATTAATGAAATTAAAAGTATCGTGATTAAAGTATTATGAGAAAACAAAAACAATTATTAGTTTTATTTCTAATTTATTTTTCCTTGTCTGTTTTTAGTCAGGCGCACGCAAAAATTGGTGCAATGCCGGCAGGGATTAAAATTCAAAATAAGACTATTGAAAAGTTATTCTGGCTCAGTGGATTGAATAAACGTTACCAATACGTTGAGTCAACTCTGGGGCAGTACGAAAAAATTGATCCCAAGGCATTGAAACCAAGCCAGACTGAGTTTGCAAAAAACCTCATGCGACATGGGCATGGCCCTGGCCAAATTCGAGCCAGTATGAAAAAAATATTTATTACGGAATTCGACCAAGAGCATGCGAAAGCATCTATTAAATGGTTTAGAAGTAGGATTGGGCAATTAATTTTAAAGGCAGAAGCAGAGGCCATTTTACCGGAAAGCCAAAAAGACCGGGAAAAATTTGCAAAAGGAATTATGTCCACACCCCCAAACGAGTCACGTTTGCTGGTGGTAGAGAGAATTGAGTCAGCCGAAGCCTTGTCTGAGAATATAAAGTTCCTTTTCCTAGCTTATGTTGAAGCAATGCATCCTTTCAACAATTTGTTACAAGGCAAGCGAATTGTGAAGGTTGTGAGAATGTTAAAAGACGAGATCGTGGAACCTATCCGAGAACAGGTGTTACGTCAAAAACTTTTTGCCTATAGAAATATCGGGAAAAAGGATTTGAATGATTATGCCGATTTCCTGGAATCCCCTGCGGGAAAATGGTTAACTTTTTCCGAGTTAAAGGGCTTTAAAAAAGGAACAAAAAGAACTTTGACTAGTGTTCATAAAGTGCAAAGAGAATTGCTGGCTGAAATTGATGAGGGAGGACCTGAGTTTCCTCTGTTAAGAGAACTTGCACCTGCAGGTCAACGCTATCTATTGGTTCGCCTTCGCGATCCTTTTAAGCCGCTTTTTACAGATAATGGCCCTGTGCAAAACGAAGAAACGGCCCCCTTATCGAGCGCGCGACAATTCGGAAATGAATTGGAAAGCATTCCCCCAATCTCTCTATACGTTATGGATAGAATTGAAAGAAAGCGGCCCGAGTTGTTTAGGAAAATGAAATATTATGAACGCATTTTCAACAATCGAGAAGATCTAATGGCAATGAATGATGATGAGTATGCTGATGTCATCGAGGCTTACCGAACGGTCCTTGAAAAAGCCAATGAAACAAAAGTTTCTAAAACTCCCTTGCAATCAGAATATGAAAACCTGCGTTTAACGGGGGTCATTTCAAAAAACGCGAAAATATTAGCTTTGATTGAAACTGCAGATAACAAAGGCCATGTGGTTAGTGCTGGCGATCTTATTGGTCCAAAATTTGGATCCGTTGATGAGGTTCAGCCTGAAAAAATAATTGTTATTGAGAAATCTCGTGACTATCTGGGAAATATTTTAACTCGCCAGAGAACCATTGAGTTTTCACAAAAAATTTAAAAAGGATAGAAGGAATATATGAACTTATTCAAAAAATCCACTACCTTAATACTTATA
>JAJDAV010000145.1 GCA_029261695.1 Nitrospinaceae bacterium
CGATTTGACGCCGCCTGTCTCAGTGGCATAGTGCCCTGCAAAAATGAGTATGCAATTGCCCTCGATGGCTTCATGGTAGTGATGATTGGCTCCCTCGCCTGTGATGTAGCAGTCGAGTCCCTCTTTACTGGCCTGTTTGACGATATCTGCAGCACCTCCCGTTACCAGACCGACGGTTTTCACTTCACCTTGTCCGATTATCTTTACGGGTGAACCCAGTTTTTCTTCTAGGATATTTCCCAGGCTTTCTGCCGAGGTTGCGTTGATAGAACCTTTGAATCCAATTTTTACTCCATCGTATTCTCCGAAAGGTTCTAGATTTTCGAGACCGATCAAATCAGCCAGTGCACGATTATTGCCGTAGACAGGGTGCAAATCGAGAGGGATATGTGCCGAGTATAGCCCTAGATTGGCTTGCATCATGGCTGAGAGTTTTTCAAAATGCTGACCACGAATCGGTTGCAGACCGGACCAAAACGCGCCATGATGAACAAACAGCATTTGGCATTGCTTTTCAATAGCAAGATCAATGGTGGCTTGGCAAAAATCGACGGCCAGTCCTATTTTTTTTATTTCACCACGGTTTTGAATTTGCAGGCCATTTAGAGCCTGTGGCGAATCGCGAATGGAATTTATATCCAGAAGGTTGTCGAGATAGTGGCTGAGTTGTAGAATGTCCATACTTGGAAGTATAACTTTTTACGGATGGTCGAGGCAATAGTGGTCAATTTTATTTTAAGAAATATATGGCAGCGAATCATCCTGCTGGTTTTCATTTCTATTATTTCGCATTCGATCGTCCATCTGGCACCCGGTGAGCCGGCGTTGGTTGACCCTTCTAATCCTCGTATGAAGCCAGAAGACATTCAGCGAATCCGTGCGGCTTTTCATTTGGATGAACCTTTGCATATTCAGTATGTCTATTGGGTGAAAGATCTTTTTACCGGTGAGTTGAAATCATTCAAAGATAATCAACCGGTCATGGGGAAGATTTGGGAAAAATTTCTCAACTCCCTTCCTCTATTTATCATAGCGACCCTGATTACCTGGTGTCTGGCTTTTCCAGTGGGCATTCATGCAGCTGTTAATCGGGATTCTAGTTTTGACAGATCCAGCACTTTCATTTCCTATGCTCTGATTTCTATTCCGGGATTTTTCCTTTCTTACCTGGTTATTATTTTTATGGTGAACACTTTTAACGTGCCAGTGTTGGGGATGAGAACATTTGGGTTGGAAGGTGCTTCGTTTTTATTCCAGTCGATGGATCGAGTTTGGCATTTGACTATTCCCGCGCTGATGTCTGCGATAGCGGGGACAGCAGTTTTATCTCGTTATGTTCGTTCGCAAATGCTAGAGGTTATTCATCAAGATTATATGCGTACCGCTCGCGCGAAAGGGCTGCCAGAGGATCAAGTTATTTACCGTCATGGATTACGAAATGCCTTATTGCCTTTTATTACGATGTTTGGTTTGACCATTCCAGGTCTCATAGGGGGGGCTGTCATATTTGAACAGATTTTTTCTTGGCCGGGAATGGGAAGGCTTGGATTTGAAGCTATTATGGCGAGAGACTTCCCCGTTATTTTGACACTGAACTTTATGACAGCTGTTTTGGTTTTGGTGGGTACTCTGATATCCGACATTCTTTACGCTGTGGTGGACCCGCGGATTAAATTTTAGAGATCAATGGAATGAATGACTCAATAACAACATTGGAAGAATATTCCCTGCCTCCCTCAAAAGGTCTTTTTCAGGAACGCTGGGATATTCTAAAACGTAACCGAATGGCCTACGGGAGTTTTTGGTTTCTCATGTTTTTATTAGCACTGGCTTTTTTTGGGAAAGTTCTTACCCGGTACATTGTAGTTTTCGATCCTAAAATAGTTCGGCTTTCAGAAAAGTTTTTACCTCCCTTAACCACATTCTCAAGCACGATAACACCCCGGGAAGACGCACCAACGTTCGGTGTTTACCTTTTTGGTACTGATGAGTTGGGTCGTGATGTATTCGCGCGTATGCTGGAGGGAACTTCGGTGTCATTGAGTGTCGGTTTTGTTGCTGTTGGAATTATGCTAACGGTAGGAATATTCTTTGGGGGTATTGCCGGTTATTATGGCCGAGTAAAACTGGGGTTCTTCACGGTTGATACAATTATCATGCGATTTGTCGACATCATGCTTTGTTTCCCTACATTCTTTTTAATCCTTACCGTTGTAGCATTGTTGCCACCCAGCATTTACAACATCATGATCGTGATTGGCTTGACCAGTTGGATGGGGACGGCTCGTTTTGTACGTGCTGAGTTTTTATCTCTTCGCGATCAAGATTTTGTTTCTGCAGCGCGTAGTCAAGCCATTCCCGAATGGCGTATTATTTTTATTCATATGGTTCCCAACGCGATTGCTCCCGTATTGGTGTCGGCTACTTTGGGTGTCGCATCGGCAATTCTTACCGAATCGGCTCTAAGCTTTCTAGGTTTTGGTGTTCAACCTCCCGATGCAACTTGGGGTAATATTCTTTCAGATGGGAAAAACTTTTTGTTTGATGCGCCTTGGCTGACATTCATTCCAGGTTTTACAATTCTTCTAGTTGTACTGGCATTTAATTTATGCGGTGAAGGATTGCGCGAAGCGTTTAACCCAAAACTCCAATCAACGAATTAATTTCTATTGGCAATTGTGCTGCGCTGAGGCTCGTCACGATGAAACGTTCTATAAAGAGCGGGTAGTACAAATAATGTGAGAATTGTTGATGAAAAGATTCCTCCTATAACAACTGTCGCTAAAGGACGCTGGACTTCGGCTCCGGTACCAGTTGCCAAGGCCATAGGAACGAATCCCAGTGAAGCCACCAAAGCTGTCATAAGGACAGGCCGCAAGCGAGTGAGCGAGCCTTGTCGAATCGCATTTTCTAAATCCATTCCCTTTTCTCGTAGTTCCCCAATAAATGAAATCATTACCAATCCGTTTAATAC
>JAJDAV010000146.1 GCA_029261695.1 Nitrospinaceae bacterium
TTGGCCGATAGCGGTCTTTTAGTATTCGTGAATGTTTGACTTATTCTGTTTAGAGGCCTGTTATGATTTTTCCTTTTGGATATTCAACCTGAAAGTCGAGAGTGATTGTTTTTTTCTCCCCTGGGGATAGTTCTAGATTCCATGTTAGGAAATTTTGTTTGTCGGTGTCGTCAGCCTGAGGTTCGATTTTAATTTTCTTTATCTTAATGTCTTCGTGACGGGGCAGGGGAAGCTGGTCTTTTAGTTTGAGCTTTATAGATTGTTTTTTGAAATTTTCTATTTGTATTTCAAACGTATAACGTGCCCTTTCATTCTGTCCGAAAAAGCCTTCCCCACCTTCTTCTTTTTTTATCAACTTCCGTTCTACCCTGATGGAATCATCCGCCCCTACGCCAAGTTCAAGCTCCTGTCCTGGTGATGTGTCTTTCATCCAATGTTTGCCAACAAAACTACCATCCAGATAGATACCGCTTTGTCCTGGTAGCAATTGAAAGTCGCTGGTGTTTTTAAGTTTGGCGTTTAGGAAAACTCTTTTGGATAATTTGGGGATCACCGTATAAGTCAGGGCACTTTCAAACATTTCTTCAGTTATTAGCGCGCGGAACTTTCGTGTTCCTGCTGTTATCGTTTGCTTTTTTGGTATTTGAAAAGTGTAGGAGGTTCCAGCCTGGACAACTTTAGTTTCTGCTGCCATATCACTGAATCCCGCAGATTCATCCATAGCCATAGACTTCATAGGAGCAGATCGAAGCCTTTGGGTTACGGGGATTGGTTTAGAGAAATTAACTACCCACGGAAATAGTTTAGGAGGTTGGGTTCCTCTCGAAGGTTGGCCTGTAGAAAGTTCTAATGAGATATTTTCCCAGTCCTCACCCGTGTTCTGATCAATTTCTCCAAAGTAAGAGAGTGTGATTTTTTTATTATTGGTGCTGGCGTTCAAATGATATGCAGGTCGCCATCCCGCATTCCTGATTTGGTAAACGATGTTGAGATTTATTTCATTCGACCCTGAAGACGTTATGTTCATTGTGGCAAGGTAATGGCCCTTTTTAGAGTCTGCCATCATTTTTTTCAACTTATCCTTTTCATTCTTGAGTCTGTCTTGAGTGCCTTTGATCTTAATATTTAAATTTCGTCGAAGTTCGCGTGTGGACTTTCCTCTGTTGGCTTTAAAGCTTAGTGCGGAATTCCAAAAATCTGGCCCCATGTTTTTCTGAGGGATTGTTTTGGGTTGTTGTATGTTTTCTATGAAGCGAATTTGGTCATCGTACACGCTCAGATTGTCTTTGAGTTCGTTTAATTTATTCTGAATTTCTTTTACCAGTTCATTCTGGTTTTGGATGGGCTGACTGATGAAGGTGCTTTGGAAGACTCGTTCCAGTTGGAAATTGCTGATACGCACTGACTCACTGTCACTGGGGAGTATTCGAAAAGAATTTGGGATTAATTTTTCTGGGATAGGGCCTATGGTTATTTGAGTTGTAGAATCCGATACAGTGGTTTTAAATTCACGGTAAACTTCAGCCCGGTCGGAATACAATTTAACTTTATTTATTTTGCCGAAATCTACGGCTTCGGCTGTAATAGAGTCAAGATGCAGGGTCGTTACTAATAATGAAAGAATGCCAGCTGCTATTGTGGGTAGATAGATCATTATTCTCTTTCTGCAAAATGTTTAGGTTAAACGTGTTGTGATATTGAATTCATTATTTTGACATTGTGGATGTGTAGATTCAATCAAACGTTTTTAATGTTAAACTTAATTGTTTTCAGGAGTGGAAAAGGCAATGCGAAATCCATTGATATAGTGGCGTTTATCAATTGAGGCGCGGTAACGGGTGTGAGATTTTATATGGCTGATCAAGTTTGCCTGTGAGCCGCCGCGTTTTACTTTGAAACGACCTGTCTTTGGCCCTTTCGGATTTTGCAGGGGACTTTTTTGAAAATATGAATTTGAAAACCAATCTTCAACCCACTCCCAAACATTTCCAAGAATATCGTAGAGACCAAAAGGGTTGGGCTTTTTTAATCCTACCGGATGTGCTCGGTAATTTGATGTTCCAAAATACCAAACATAATCATTATTAATTTGGTCTCCCCAGAAAAACTCTGTAGTGGTTCCTCCACGTGCTGCGTACTCCCACTCTGCCTCGGTGGGTAGTCTGTATTGGGTGGTTTTTTCAGCCTTGTTTAATTTTTCCAGATAAATTTTTGCATCATTCCACGAAACTCTTTGAGCGGGGTGATTTTCTCCTTTAAATTTGGAATTGTCGATTTCTTGAAAAATGCCCCATTGTTTTTGAGTGACTTCGTATTTGCCCAAATAGAAGGAGTCCACGCAAACTTTATGAGCAGGAGCCTCAAATCCAAATCCGTTATCGGAGCCCATTAAAAAACATCCGCCAGGGATTTCAAGAAACTCCATTTGCGTTGAAGGAGAAATCCATGTCTTCTTCGGGAGTTTTTCTTGGGCAATACTTGGGTCGGTGCTCATGCCCAATATATAGACCAGACTAAAAACCATAAAGAGTTTTGGCATAGAACGTATTTGATTAAGCTTTGATTCGTATTTACGTAATTCCTTGCAAGGAATGCTGTGAATCCCGCTATTTATAGGATAAAACCCTAGATATTTTAGTCTAATTTTACTACCACAAAATGCTCTTTTGGCCTATATCGGTTTTGGCCCCAATCTCTATAGAATGCAAAAGTAGTGGGCTTAATTATTACCATTCAAGGAATATAATGATTCGCTTTGCAAAATTTTTTATTTTAACGTTCTTTTTATTAACGGCAACTTCTGAAGCTGGGTCGGGATCTATAATCCTCAATCCAATGCTAAAAAGCCCAGGGCAGCTCGAAGTTTACCAGAACGATTATGTTGCAATTAGCAATTCTTATAATTCCGTTTTATATGACATTACGGTAACTGAATCCCCCTCTCAAAAAAGGGTTTTGTCTATTGCAGACTTTCAGTCAGGACAGTCTTTTGAAATGTCTTTTTCCAAGGCAGGTGAATATGATATCTGTTTTTCCAGTGAGAAGAATATGAATAGCCTGAGAACATGTTTGCATGTAGACGTTTTAAAGGCAAAACTGATCTGATATTTTAAAGCCAGGCTTTTTTATCCTTTGTCTGGTGCAAGAGATTCCCCTCTTATTTTATTACCTGCCATAAACTATCTACAAAAAATCGTTTAGAATCATAAAAATTCTCTTCAATTTTGAATCCACATTCGCTTGCAAGTGTTTCTATCTCTTGAGTCGAATATTTAAAAGATTGTTCGGTTTGCATTGCTTCCCATTCATTAAATTCAAAAGATTTGTTTAGGGCTTTAATTTGCACAGAATGCTTGCAGGTGCTGTACAAAAAGCTTTCCACTGCGCGTGAATGTGGATTGTAATGTCCTTGCTGAACAAATAATTCCTTTTCGAAATTTGCTCCCAGGCATTCATTGATTCTGTCAAGAAGGTGCAAGTTAAACTTTTCAAATAGTTCATCATTGTAAGATCGATGAAGTAGTTTTGGGTTTTTCATTAGATCAAAGCCGATCAATAAACAATCTTCATGGCTTAAGCTATGGTGAAGTTTTTTGAGGAAGTCCTTGGCGTCAGGGATGTCCATGTTGTTTAGGGTAACCCCTAAAAACAGCACCATTTTTCTGGTTTTATTTTTGTCTGTGATGGAAGCGAGGCCCTTAAAATAATCAGCCACAAGTCCTGTTACATTTAAGGAAGAGTTTTTGAATTGCTTGTTGAGTGAGCCGACAAGGCTGTTGATAGCTCCTTCAGAAATGTCTATGGGGGTGTATTGAATATTTAATCCGTCTTCAAGTAACTGTTTGATGAGGATAATCGTTTTTTCTCCATCACCAGAACCTAATTCTATTAATTGAGTTGCAGTGCTGGAAAATATTTTTGAAAAAGTAGATTTATGAGTGTTGAAAATTTCAAGTTCACATTTTGCGGGGTGATAATTTTCTAGTTTTGTGATTTGGTTGAAAATTCCACTTCCCTTTGAGTCATAGATCAACCATGAGGGCAGTTTCTTTTTTTTAAGCGAAAGTCCTTGAAGAACCGCATCTGCAAATTGTTTTGTTTCCATTTTTGTTAAGCAAAGATTTTTATATTCAGTTAAAAAAGATATGAGTGAATTTTTTTTCAGGACCTGAATTTGACCTGAAAAACTCTGTTTGTTATATTAACTGTATATAATCCTTTAAACCTTTTGTCCAGCTTGGTCAGATAGACGTTCATTTGCTGGCATATTTAGCTTTATTCCTTTTTTCATAAATAAATAAGGTCAAGCCTATCAAATCAAACAAACAAAATAATTGTCTGGACTATCAGAAAGCCGAAGAAGAATTTGTAGAATTAATTAACTGTGAAGATCTAGATGCTCGACTTTTAGCAGAACCTCATCTCGCAGACTATTTCAGAGGAAAAATGGAGTTCGTACTAGATGAGGCGTTTTCATCTAGAGATTTTGAAGATTCGGCGCATACTTTCATTCAAAGATGTTTGTATCATATCAACCGAATGAAGCTTTTTTGGTACGATGATTTAAATAATTATTCCAACGAAAACTCAAAGTTTCTCTTTGAGGTTCGATCTCTAATTGAAAATAAATGGTCAGCGTGGGAAGACGAGCAGATTAAAGCTGAGAAGCTAGATTCCAAAAATGTAATTAAGGCTTTGTGTGAACGCGCGGATGAGGATTTAAACCCTGAACCGTCGATAGAGGGGCGCTTTATTCGGGATAATATTTCAGAAACAGGTTATCGCATGTATCTCGCGATTGCATCGCTTGATGGATTAGTTGAGGCCAGTCAGTTGTCACGAGTATTGGGAGGGGCTAGTTCAGAAGTTCAACTTATGTTGACAAAGATACTGTGGGAAGAATATGGAGCCGGTAAGATTGATCGAAAACATTCCTCTCATTTTGCGGCCATGTTGGAGGAGCTTGAGTTGGATTCTACTCCTGAAGCTTATTTAGATATTGTTCCCTGGGAGGTTTTAGCAAATATTAATCATTCGTTTTTGCTGTCCGAGCAAAAGCGCAAGTTTTTAAGATATGTTGGCGGTTTATTGTTTATCGAGGTTTCTGTGCCTGCGTCTTTTCAAAATATTAAATTGGCAGGCGAACGCCTTGGCCTGAGTGGTGGGGCTACCAGTTACTGGGATATTCATATAAAGGAAGATATACGTCACGGCCAATGGATGCTTAATGACGTTGCACTTCCTTTAATTGATAAGTATGAAGATGATGCATGGGAAATCGTAATGGGTTACGACCAGCAAAAGTTTTTTTCCGAGAGAGCTGCAAGTTCTATTGTAGCCACAATCCGAAAGTCTGAAAAAGATCCTGCATTTTTTCAGGAAAAAATCGGATCTTTTATATAAGAATATTAAAATTGTAGCAGAAAATCATCGTCCAATTCTTCTTCGAGGTAATCGGGGAGTTGGGTTCGTGAATCTGTTTTAGACAGGTCTATTTGGCTTGTGGTTAAACCAGTTGCTCCCTTGAGCAAGGCTCCCTTTAAATTGGTTTGGTTGAAAATTGTCCCTTCATTGAATTGAGTCCCTTCTAACCTGGCGTCTTCAAAATCTGCAAATTGGATATTTGATTCTAATAATCCCGCTCCGCAAAGGTTTGCGTTTTTTAAATCCGCATTTTGTAAATTGGTTTCCAACAGTTTGGCATTTTGCATGTCGGAATTTTCAAGGATAGCTTCTGATAGATTAGAGTATTGGAGTTTTGCTTCTTTCAAGTTTGCATGGCGCAAATTAATTTTTTGAAGATTGCATCCGCGGATATCCGCTTTGGATAGATCGGGAACAATTTCTGGGTTTTCATCCCGCCATTGGTTCCAAGCATTTACCCCTTCTTTGATTTTATTGACATGTTCTTCAATCGGCATATTTCTTTCCCAGTTAATTTAAAGATCTCATGTTACATGAAAACCTGGATCATTGTGGGGGTTTCGAATTGATGGTTTCAAATTTTGGTTGGGAGGACACATTTGTTCATAGATTTTGCTGCTAAGGAGGGGGTAGACACTTTTTTCAATCCATAAAAAACTCCATATAGACCATCCAACCAATCATGGAAAGGATAAGCACTGTATAGCCTGTGTGTACCCATATGGTGAATATTAGATTTTCCTTGCGCTTTTCCGGTGGTTCTTTTTCCTTCACTTATTTTCCTTTCAGGCCGTAATAATACTAGATAGAAAAGTTTTGTAACCGCAAACAAAATATAGGGTTTCTATTATCAGGGAAAGGTTTTAAAAACCATGATTTTTGGTCGGTTCTGATTCCTGTCTCCTGAGCTTGGTTTTTTAGTTTACAATTAGAGTAGCATATTTCTTATTTTTTTTTGGGCGCATGAGAAAAATTTCAAAAATTCTTTTAGTTTTTATTTTTCTGACCTCGCAGGCTTTTGCTGATGATGTGAGAGAAGGCTTGGAAGCATTAAACCGTGGCGATTATAAAACCGCTTTCGAAAAATGGAAACCCCTAGCCGAGAATGGTAATAGTACCGCTCAGTTTAATCTTGGATTGATGTATGACAAAGGAGATGGGGTCAGGAGAAATTACCCCAAAGCCGTAAAGTGGTATCGGTTGGCTGCTAAACAAGGAAATGAAAGTGCGCAGTTTAATTTAGGGCTTATGTATTACAGCGGAGAGGGTGTTGCCAGAAATCATGAAAAGGCGCTCAAGTGGTATTTGTATGCTGCAAGACAGGGAAATATTGGTGCTCAATTCAATCTGGGATGGATGTTTGATAAAGGCGAGGGGACAACCCCAAACTATAAAAGGGCAATTAAATGGTACAGACTGGCCGCTAAGAAAGGCAACTCAGATGCACAATATAACCTGGGTGTGATGTATGAAAAGGGAGAAAGAATTTCACGAGATTTCGATAGGGCTCTCAAATGGTACTTAAAAGCTGGAAACCTGGGGCATGCGGATGCTCAATTAAAACTAGCCCGAATATATGACTTGGGAGAAGATGTTAAGCAAGATACTCCAAAAGCAATCAAATGGTATAAGTTGGCCGCTAAACAGGGCAAAGTTGAAGCACAGCTGAAATTGGCGATGATTTATGAAAAAGGGATTCGGGTTGAAAAGAATTTTGAGTACGCCGTCAAATGGTATGAAGCTGCTGCAAAGAATGGGAAACTGGAAGCTCAGTCTCGTTTAGGAACATTCTATCTCAGAGGAAAGGGGATAAAGAAAAATTATATTAAAGCGGTTCATTGGTTTCAGAGGGCTGCGAAAAGGGGAGACCCCAAGGCCCAATTTAATCTCGGTTTATTGTACGAAAGAGGGGATGGAGTCCAGAAAAATCCTAAAAAAGCTGCAAAATGGTACCTGATGGCCGCCAAGCAAGACCATTCCAAAGCTCAGGCAAACCTGGGTTGGATGTATGTAAATGGAATAGGTGTGGAAGAAGACCTGGATGAAGCTGCCAAATGGTACAAAAGATCGGAAAGTTCGGCAAAATATCCCCAGAAAAGAAAAAATCATTAGTTCCCCTTCCTTACAGATATTTACTTTTAGTTAATTTGACCCATTGAATGGCGGATTAACTATGTAGGCGCTCCCTGCAATGGGCAGGAAAAATCTTCCCCTAATACCTGAAAAACTCCCCAATTGCTCAGTTTAAAAGGAAAACTGAGGTCTCCTAGAGCTTAGATATCAATAAGTTCTGTGAAAGCACCCACATTCGTGTTTTGGCATGAGGTTTGCTTTATATAGGTTGAAAACTAAATGCGTCAAAATTCAACCGTGGAGGATTTATGAGGGATTTAACCGTAGACGAGTTTTTAGCTCAGATGTTCCGAGAAACTGCAGAAAAGAGTGGGTGGAATATTTATCGTAAAGGCAGAAAATGGGTGCCGCCAGTTAAAAAAAGAAAACCAGCTCCAAAAGAAAAGTGTTTCAATTGAACTTTGAGGAATAATTATGAATGAGACAACAACTGTAGCCAATGTGGATGACTTGGGAATTGCTCCTGGAAACATGGAGAAAGACTCCTGGCTGGATTGCCTGGCAGAGGGAATTGATGATTTGCCTGTAACAGAACGATTGATCATTTCTCTTTTCTATTATGAAGGATTGACCATTCAAGAAATTGCTTTGGTCCTGGAAATGGCAGAGGCTGAGGTTTCAAAGATTCATTACGATACTGTTTTGGAGCTTTTGAAAAAATAATCAAGGGAACGTATCTCAATTGATTTTGTTGAGTGAAATTCCCATTGATGAAATGCTATTTCTGTGTTTATGTGCCGTTGGTATTTTGGCAGACCTAGACTATTTCTCCCCTTTTAAACTTGGGTGAAACAGGCTGCAAAAAATATCCTCGCCCCTTGTCTCTGTCAAAAAATAATAGAGAATTGACAATCTAGAAGAAAATTTAATAGTTCCTTTCCAAAGAATTCTGTTTGCAGTATAAGTATGATTCAAAGATATTTGAATCCCATAGGTAATGCCGACATTTTTGGATAGAACTAAATGAATAGATCGAACGAAAAGCTCTGGGAGGGAATTGGTGTTGAGGTTAGCAGCAGTCTTTCCAGTCGAGAAATACTTTATAAAGCCAAGCTTGATTGGGAAGTTTCTAAAATTCCTTCTCAAAGACCCAAGTCGCACGCTAATCAGGAAACATTTCGGTTTTATAAAGCCTATTTCGATGCCGGAAATGCAGATATAGAAATTGCGGGTAGCCTCGATGGCGCTAGAATTATTTGGTCCCTTGCCCGATTGAATGAAGATTTTGTTTTGCCTGGGAACGATGAGGTGAAGGGGTATCTCTTGCTTGCGTCCCGTCATGAGGATAGAGAAAAAATCGAAGTACAATTTTTGACATTACGGTCTTCCTGTAACAGTATGTTGAAAATACCCACCAAAGCACGGCCTACTATAAAAAATTCTTTTCGCCGGTCGTTTAAGTCCACTCTCCCTTTTTTGTCTGAGTCTTCATTGGAATTGGATGAAGAGATTAGTCAAAGAATAAAAAATACAGTCGAACTGGGAAGGAAGGCAATATCAGGTCACGCCATTGATGCTCAGCAGCTAGCACAAAAGAAAGTAGATGAAAAAATTGCTGAGAACTATATGAAAGAAGTTTTCAAACCAGATACTGCAAAAGAAAATGGCGAGGAATCAGAAGAGCAGGCTCAGGTCAATATTCAGACTGCTCTTGATGCTATTGGTGTCGCTCCGGGGCAGGAGTTAGAGTCCGCGCAAATGACTGCTTGGGGTTTGTTGACGGCCGTTACCTATACTGCCGATCGAATTGGAAAAACTCAGGACTCTCGTTTAAGGCAATCCTGGTTCGGTGCCAACGCTAAAATTAAAAAGAAAGCTTTAGATTTGGCTTTGAAATTATAAGTGGAGCCCCAATTACCAGTTCGGTTTTAAATTCCAATCAAAATTCTTAGCCAGCGGGTTTTCTGCACTTAGGGCAGATAGTACATTAAATGTGATTTTAGAGAAAGATGTTGACCCTGCCACGAAGAAATTTAGTTCGTATATCCCTTCTTTCCTAAATTCCAACCTGATGGATTTTTTATCAGGAAGTTCCGGTAACTTAAAAACTAGAGCTTTTTTAGAATAAATAGAAATATTCAAGACAGGAAAGTTGCAATTATTTCTTATTGAATTCAGACCGTCGATCAAGCATTCCGTCATTGCGAAATTTTTATTCAAGTTTTTTAGAAATATGGTTTTTTGATCTTTCCGTGTTTCTGGAGGATGGTTCTCATTGAGATCTAGACGTGTCGACCAGTAGGAAAATCTTAGATACTCTGGGTCATGGTAGACGATAGAATCTTCGCTAAGCTTTAGAGATTCATTTGTTTGGGGAGCATTCATTGTTTAGTTTTTTAGTTTTTCCTAGTTCCTCCTAATTTTATATTTAAGCAGTAAAGCTTTGTATCAGAATAATTTCTAAAAAATATTAAGTTAATTCCTATGATTTGAAGAAAAAGATTATTGAATTTATAGGTTTTTCGCCTATATATATTATGGGTTATTTCTTACTTATTAGAGGTAATCTTAAGCAAGCCTCCACGAAAAGGCCCCAACCATTGGGCTTTCCACTTCAATCTTATCTCCTGGGTGCAATGCTGCAACACCTGCTGGGGTTCCTGTAAAAATTATATCGCCGGGTTTTAACGTCCACCAACAGCTGAGAATTTGAATCAGGTTTGCAGCGGGGAAGATCATTTCTGCGGTATTGCCTTTTTGTCGAAGCTCGCTGTTGACAGAGCAAGAGAAGGGGAGATTGGTCAAGTCTATCTTATTAGAATTATATTTTTTAAAAAACCCCAGCGGTGCGCTTTGCTCAAAAGATTTTGAGCGTTCCCAAGGGAGGCCAGATTTTTTTAAGGATTTTTGAACATCGCGCAAGGTTAGGTCCAGCCCCAGGGTTATGTCTGAGATATGAGAAAGAGCATCAACCTGAGAAATATTTTTTCCTTCTTTGCCTATCAATAAAACTACTTCGACTTCATGGTGTAAGTCGTTCCCATAGGGTGGGTAGTGTAGGGTTTCATCTGGGGCTACGATATTGCAAATCGGTTTCATAAATACTACAGGCTCTTCTGGAGTTTGCTTGCCGCCCAATTCTTTTATGTGCTCTTCATAGTTTTTGCCGATACAAAAAATACGATTAGGTGTGTGGGGAAAATTGTGGGAAGAAAAACTCAAAGTAAAGTTCCTTAAAATAAGACAGGGTTATTATATTAAAAAGTAAAAATTGACGCACTTTTTTAGATGGGGTAAGAGGAAGGAAAGCCTTTTTAAGCTGCGACTTGAAATGAGCGACTGATTAGGTTAGTCTCCATATTTCCAATAATATCAGGGCTTGATTTAATGATCCGAACCACGTTGATAGGGCATGCCTGCCTATACATACAATCTAAGGAAACAAATATACTCACTGACCCCGTTTGGTTCGATTATCTTTGGGAAGAAATCAATGTTCTTTGTCCCAGCATTGTTCTGGAAAAGGATAAAGTACCTCCGATCGATGTTTTAAATATTTCTCACCGCCATCAAGACCATTTTGATGTTCGAACTTTGGCTTATCTTGTGAGAAATGAGAAGATTCTTACCCCAGACACAATAGTCCTTGCACCTAAGGATGACCTTCTCTTAAGCATTCTTGATGAGTTGGAGTTTAAAAATGTAAAAGTTGTTTCGGATTTTGAATCTATTAAGATCAAGGATGTGACGCTGACTCCAACTCCTTCACGAAACCAAATCAGCACAGCAGAAGATGAGTTTCCCGAACATGGACTGCTTGTGAATGACGGAGAAGTTACGCTTTGGAATCAAGTAGACTCTCAAGTTAATCCGGATATCATCCAACGAATTATGGAGCTGTATGGACATATTGATTTCTGTCATTCCAGATTTGTTCCGCTGATAGAAGGGAATTTTTCTTACAATAAACCTCTCGCTCTGCCATTTGAGGAGTATTGTACTTACCTAAATGTGGTGAGGGCGCTTTCACCTAGAATGGTCGTTCCGGGTTCGGCTGCTTTTCGCTACAGAGATGAATTGAACTTTTTAAATCAATATTCGTTTCCAACAACTCAGGAACAATTTCTTCGAGATTTGGCTGCATTTTGTCCAGAAGTGTCCAGTTCTACTTATAATCCAGGGGATGTTGCATATATAGCGACGAATGAAATTCAAATAAAAAAGCAAAATTCAGATTTTGTACGTGTTCTCGAAGATGACAGTCATAAAGTATTTTTTAAGCCAGGGGCAGAAGTTCCTCCAATAAAAAGTCAAACTCTTGATTCTGATCAACATGAAAAGGAAATGAGGGTGGTGGAGGATTTTATTGAAAACAATTTGTTGGAACGGATACTTAAAAGTGAATTGCTGGGAGGCTGGCGGCACTGGCAGATTGCTTATCAGCTTGAGGTATTCGGTCAGCAAGGTTCGCAAGTTTGGGCTATCGACTTTGCTGATTTGGGTGAACCTAAAATTCAAAAAGGTGATATCGGTAAAATAAATCTCTACGAAGGTATTTCATCATCTGAGTTATGCGCCTTGATCCAGGGGAACACTTCATGGGATTATGTGACTTTGTGTGGTAATTATCGTACTTTTAATAATATCTATAGAATTTCCGAAGGTGGGTTTGAGCTTCCCCCCGAAGACAAATCAAACTATGCGCTAGAGCCTCTAATGGATATTTTCCCTTGGGATAAAGATATGGATAAACGAAAGTTTATGCGCGATGTCCACCGCTGGAAGGGGAAATCTTTTTAGCAACCGTATACCAATCGATTTTGAGCAACCTTCCGCAAATCAATTTCAATTCCTCCTTCTTATCCCCCCCCCAATCGTAGCAAGATATTTCAGTATAAATATTTGAATCAAAAAGAGTTGTTTGAGTTGGTTTTGCTATTTCTAAAAATAGTTTGCAAAAATCAAATTTCTCAAGAATTATAAATTTGGAATCATTTTTCTCCAGTTCAAAGGGAAAGGTTTCTTATTGGATTGATGTTGCGCTTTCCCAAAAATATTTACTACGAAGATAAACTGTGAATTGTCTCAATTAGGGGCAAAAAATAAATATGAAAGATGAAACACGGTTTCGCCGTATTTTAGAAACGGCGATTGACCCCATGATTTCAATAAATGAGAAGGGCATGGTTGAATTATTTAATCCTGCTGCTGAAAAAGAGTTTGGATATTCCCCTGATGAAGTGATTGGTGAAAATATAAAGATGTTAATGCCCAGTCCATACACGGATGAGCATGACATATACCTCGAGAATTATATGAAAACAGGTAAAGCCAAAATTATTGGCATGGTTCGAGAGGTGGAGGGATTGCGAAAAAATGGAACTGTTTTCCCAATGGAGCTTTCTGTCAGTGAGATGCGTTTGGAGGGAGACCTAAGTTTTACAGGAGTGGTAAGAAATATTACAGAAACTAAAGAACTGATTACCCAACTCGAACAATTTGCTTATATTGCATCCCACGATTTGAAAGCCCCGCTCCGAGCTATCAGCAATCTATCACAATGGATTGAAGAAGATATTGGAGATAATTTGAATGAAGAAACAGGTGAAAACCTTAGGCTTTTAAGGGGTAGGGTGGAAAGGATGGAAAACCTGATACAAGGTGTTTTGACATATTCCAGGGTCAGTAATAGTGTGCCTGCTAAAGTGTCTTGTAATCTTAATAAAGTAATTGATGGAATCTTGAACTCTATAGTGATTCCCCAAGGTTTTGAAGTCAAAGTTAACTCAAGCGTTTCGGAAATTTACGCTGATTCAACCCAGATCATTCAAGTTTTTTCCAATCTAATCAGTAATGCTATTAAGCATCATCATGATTCAGAAGGAAATATAAAAATTACAGCTCGTGAATGTGCGTCGGATAAAAACTGGATAGAGATTCTTGTGGAAGATGATGGGCCGGGAATACCGATGAAATATAGGGAGAAAGTATTTCAGGTTTTTCAAACTTTGGAGCCAAGGGATAAAACTGAAAATACAGGCGTAGGGCTGGCAATTGTAAAGAAAATTACTGAAAAACAGGGTGGCAGAATTGAAATTCTGAGTTTGAATGAACTAGGAACAACATTTAAAATACTTTGGCCAAATGAAACCTGACAAGCTGTAATAAAATATAAAGTTATCTTGAGATAAAGGGAACGCAATGGTTGAAAATACCCTTATGAAAATTTTATTAGTTGAAGATGATGAAGTCGATGTGAAAAATGTACAACGAGCCTTTAAGAAAAATAAAATAAGCAATCCACTTTTTGTGGCAGGTAATGGAGAAGAAGCGCTACAAATGTTGAGAGGAGATGGAGACCTCGCTATAAAACCACCGCTACAGGTGATTTTGTTGGATTTAAACATGCCCAAGATGGGAGGGATTGAGTTTCTTCATGAGTTGAGAAAGGATTCCAAATACAAATCATTGTCTGTGTTTATTTTAACAACTTCTGATGAAGAAAGAGACAAGATAGCGGCTTATAACTTGAATATTGCGGGTTATATTTTAAAGCCAATTAAATTTGACGAATTTTTGGAAACAGTCAATGTGTTAAATTCTTATTGGTCATTATGCCAATACCCAAATAGGTGAAATATTATGGCGGACAAAAGTTTTATATTAATTATTGATGATAATAAGTTGGACCGCGAGGCCTGGTCTCGATATTTGAAAAGTGAAAGGCCCAGTGTAGAAATTGTTGAGGCAAATAATTGTGAGGAGGGCTTTTCTGAAATGGAAAAAAAGAACTTCGATTGTGTGCTTTTGGATTACCACCTTCCTGATGGTGACGGGATTCAATTTCTGCAAAAGTTGTTGTTGGGTAACTTTAACAGTTCTCCTATTTTGTTTTTGACAGGGCAGGGAGATGAGTTGCTGGCGGTGGAGGCGTTAAGAAGTGGAGCTGCAGATTATATTCCGAAAGATATATTATCTGCTAATCGGTTGAATAGAAGTGTTGATAATGCTATTCGGATTCATCAATTAGGAGTTCGGGCGAGGAATGCGGAACTAAAACTTTCTGCCAGCGAAGAAAAATATCGGACAATTGTAGAAAAAATATCCGATTTGGTTTTTCAGCTAGACCCCAATCACAACTTCACTTTTACCAATACGGCTTTTGAGATACTTGGATACAGCTCGAATGAATTGATTGGTAAGTCGATTAAGAATTATATTGAAACCAGTGATGTAGATTCTCTTTTATTGAAGCTGGCAACGCGTGATGTGGGGCCACTTGCAACCACTAATCTCGAGGTTCGTTTTAAGTCAAATCCTGCATCAAGCCTTTGCGAGGAGTTCCCTTTCATGACTTTGTTGGTAGATGCCTCGGGCATGTGGGATGTCCCCGATGAGATGGTGTTTAAAGATGATGTGGCTAAAAAATTTCTAGGGACATTGTGCGTGGGACGAAGTAAGCCAAACTAATTTTGATAGAGGCCGGGTTGGTCCTGATTATATTGACCTATCCAAAATTTCAAACATGGTTTCTGAGCAGGAGTTCTTTTGGGTGCGGGTTTAAATAAACCTGGTTAGATAGATAATCAATTTTGTGTTTTTTTACCTGCTGCTTTATTAAAGTTATCGGGACAATTAAAGGAAGTAGCTCCTTCCTGTAGTCATCAATCGCCGCCAGAATATCCTTTTTTTCTGGTTTTGTTAGAATGTTTTTTAGAAATCCCATCATGTGAAGCAATACGTCAGTATTTTTTTTTGAGGTGGACTTAAAGCTCAGAGCCTTCATGAACAAACTCCCATATTGTGCCTTTAATTCAATTTGTTTCAATGACTTTGGTTGAGCAACTAGCTGCCCCAAAGCGTCATAATACTTTCTGCTATGGGCGAGAAGTAAAAATTTATGATGGGTATGAAATTCAACTAATTTGCCTATCGAAAATCTTGTGCTGAATAAATTTTTTAGTCTGCAATAACTGAACACCTTAACAATAAAAGTTTCTCTTCTTTTTGGATCATTCAATTTGTCCTCATCCACTGTTGGGACCAAAGGGAACTTGCGAGTGAATGCATCAGCAAACATCCCAGGCCCATGCCTTATATTATTACTTCCAAACTCTGAGTAAACGGGTACTCGTCCTAAACCACAGGAAGGTGACTTGCTTTTAAAAATATATCCGCAAAGGTTGTGGTTGGCCAGATTGTCCATACAAACCTTAATGTATTGTCGCATTGGTTTAGTCCAATCAGTTTGAGTCTTTCTGCTGATCATTTGTTGGCTTTCTAGAGTTCCATAAAGTGCTACGGCCTCTCTAGGGACTCCCATTCCTGCTTCCACCTCTGGGCAAATGGGGATGTACTCAAAGTATTTAGCCAGAACTTCTCGGACGTAATGGTTTTGCTTGTGGTCTCCGTTCCATCTGACCTTCTCTCCCAGTAGGCAACTGCTGACTCCGATTTTTATTTTGTCTTTCATATGTTTGAAAAAAAGAAAAGGTAGAGAAAGTGAATAGAGAGCCTGATAGTCTATTTGTTATTATCTTCGCAGCGGTAATCGGTTTCAGAAATCCAATGGATTTTAAGATATTGCGGTACTTTGGTTTGCCGGTCAATTTTAGCCGATTGAATCTGATCTGTGGTGAGGTTGATAGAATAACGTAAGACAGTCTTACTTAGGTTGGCCCATTGTAAGTCAGTGTCTTGCATCCATGCAGAAGACAGGTAGGCCCCAGTGAGATTGGCATCTGTGAATAATGTTTTGCGAAGATCCGCTTTAAAGAAGTTTAAATTTTCAAGATTTGATTTGCGAAAATCAGCTCTTCTTAGATCGGCTTCGCTAAAGTTTACGTCACGAAGAACGAGGTTGCTAAAATCCATTTTCCTAAGTAACGCCTTTTTGAAGGAACACCCGTCTAAATCTGCACCATTAAGTTTCATCCCTGAACAATCAGTTTCGTTGAGGTTGGCATTACGTAAATCCGAACCGGCGAAGAAAGCTTTGGTGAGGTCCGAGCCTTGTAAATTTGCTCCATTGAGTAATGCCATAGAGAAATTTGCTTTTCTGAGGTCGGCTTTGCGTAATTTAATGCCATTGAAGTCGACGCGATCCAGATCGGGTTCGATGTGTGGATTGCTTTTTCTCCAGACATTCCACCTGGGTATGGAACTCTTGAGTAGTGCAATATGTTCGCGATTTGCCACTTAGTTTAAAGCCTTTAAATTTTAAAGTTATTTTTCATCGGTGTGAATGTAAAAAAATTTTTGTTTTCAGAGGCGAGTTGTTAAGTATTTTCTAAAACAATTTTCCCAAGATGCTTGTTGGCTGCAAATAGAGCGTGAGCTTCGTTAGCTTGATTAAACTGAAAACGTTCTTTGTGGATAAGTGGTTTGACTATTCCTTTGTCAACCAGCTCCGCGACTTTTTTCAGTATCATACCATGATGCGCTCTCCCTTCTCCTGTCAGCATCGGGAGAAGCATAAAGACTAAATGTAAGCTCAAGCCTTTCATATGCATGGGTGAAAGATCATGTTGATTGTTCCCGACAATGCTGATCACTTGGCCACTAGATTTAACAGCTTTTAAAGATTTATCGAGATTCTCCCCGCCAATAGTATCGAACACAACATCGAAACCTTTTCCCTCAGTAAGGCGTTGTTTATAGTCGTCAACCGTTTCATTGCGATAATTTATGATGTCATCTGCTCCGAGTTCCTTGGCAATTTTGGCTTTATCATCAGTCGATACTGTTGTGGCAACCCGCGCGCCATGTTGTTTGGCAAGTTGAATTGCAATGTGGCCTACTCCACCTGTGGCAGCATGAATAAGAACATGGTTTCCAGGGTTAATATGTGCTCGATCGAAAAGTCCTTCCCACGCAGTAATAGTGACAAGAGGTAAAGCCGCAGCTTCTGAGAAACTTAACGACTTGGGTTTTAAAGCAATCAAACTACTATCGGCTAGCATAAAATCTGCTAAAGCGCCTTCAATATTTCCGGCTTTTCCTTGAAGTCCTCCTGTACATCCATAGACCTCATCCCCAATTTTAAAGCCTGTAACCTCATCTCCCACTTCGGCGATAACCCCGGCGACATCCATATGAAGGGTGGCAGGTAATACAGGATTGATTCCTAAATCTAACGTAAGAATTTTATGATCAACCGGGTTAAGGCTAGTGGCTTTTACTTCAATTACGACATGACCGGAGATTGCGTCTGGTTTTATAACTTCGCTTTCAATAAAATTTGCCGCTTCACCATATTCATGGACTTTATACGCTTTCATTAATCGAGCCTCTTAGTTTTGGTTGTTATTTTTATAATACAAAAAAGAAGGGATATAACAACCTTCCAGATTTATTTAATGGGTGCTGTTTATTCTTATCAAGTTTGCAGAAATCTAGATGCCAAGAAAAAGTAGAGAGTAGACTCATTACCATCTTTAATTTTTATTCCCTTTTGCTAAATAATAGGTTATCTAAAATCTTTTTGGTGGGGTGAATGTGGGGTGTTGAAATTAAGATTTCGAATATTTTTCCCTTTTCTGTTTCTAAATTTGTTTTTTAAGATATTCTCATTCAGTTGTTATTCTCTCGTGTTAATATCTATATAATGTTGAAAATAAAGGATATAATTGTATTAAGTTTTCTGTGGCTCGCGTTTCACAGTTCCTCTTGCCACGTTTATACTTCCTTTCGAACAGGGTTTTTCCGATTACTTTGTTATCCCCTAATAGACCAATTATTTAATTTGGAATAGTAATAATAATTTATTTTTAATTAGACATTCCGAATAAAATTTGTATAATTGGCCCCACTCAACCGGTATGGAGGAACTCAGCGTGAAGCTATGGCTTTCATACTTCTTAAAACTTTATAAGGGAGAACAAAAGATGGCTCTATCACACTCAGATCGAATCACATTGATTCAAGACCTGGAATTACGAGATTTCGAACCCCGTCTGTCGAACGAGATGGAAAGTACCTCGCCACTTGTAAAAAGTGATTCGGACGCTGCATCAGCAAATGTCGATGACGGATCATTAGTTTCGTTTGTGGCAAATGTAAGTGCCAATCACAAAACTGCGGCACTCAACACAACTTTGTTAGCGCAGATGGCTGCCGATAAGGCTTACGACCGCTTCAAAGAGGACGAATTGATGGATTGGTATAAGAAATACCAGAGTGTAATGGGTATTTGCGGATGGGTTGTCCAGGAATTTAAATTCCAAAATTATAAGGCATCGGGTTCCACATTTTCTATTAATGAAGCGGTAATTTCCATTATTGAGTCATTCGCTACTGAGGCCGAGATAAAGGTGGCCGAAGCAGCACTTAATGCCCTTAAGGGATTAAAGAATGATTCCCCTTGGTACAAAGTTTGGGATCAACAGTCGCACTCAACGGATGGAGGAAACTTCCAGATCGCGAGTGCAGCCGATAACGATGGAGCGGAAAATACTCTGGTAATGAAAATCGGTGCTTTTGCTTTCACTACCACCGAAACAACCACCAACTTTCTATGGGTGGCATATAAGGACTCCGATACTTCAGTACAATACGCTGATCAAACGATTACGCTGAACGAAACGATTTACGATAAGTTGGCTGACACGATTACAGATAAACTGGGTGATAATGCTAAAACTCAGATCGGCGCCTTGGACATTTAGTTGGTGG
>JAJDAV010000147.1 GCA_029261695.1 Nitrospinaceae bacterium
CTTATTTTTTAATTCATATCAAATATGATAATTTGGGAGCCAATTTTTCTTGCGACCTTCGAGTGAATAAAGTATGCTTTATTTATAGGTCGAAACCCACACTACATAAAGCCAGCACCGCTAGGCTTAGTGCCCAAATAAATCCAACTAAGAATTAATATTTCTTTTTTTCTCTGTGCAATGAGAATGGGGATTGGTTTTGCTTGTTTGAGTTGTCTCGGGGAGAAACTCAATTAAAAACAAAATGTTAACCACTTTCGAGGAGGTGACAAGATGAATGTTTTGCTAAAACACCTCAGTTCAAGCTTCAAAAAAATCAAATACTTAACTAAACTAGAGCAAATTCCTCAATTGACAGAATCGGAACGCGAGGATATGCAAAAAGTGAACGATAAATTTGTATTCCGCACCAATGACTACTACCAATCATTAATCGACTGGGACGACCCTAATGATCCCATCAAGCGCATAATAATGCCTGATGTCGAAGAATTGAACGAATGGGGTGAACTCGATGCTTCCAATGAAGAAAAATACACCAAGGTCCATGGTCTAGAGCATAAATACACCTCAACCGCTTTATTATTAGTTAATGAAGTCTGTGCGGCCTATTGTCGCTTTTGTTTTCGCAAAAGACTGTTCATGAATGAGAATGACGAAGTCACAAAAGACATTAGCGAAGGGGTCGAATACATTAAAAATAACAAACAGATCAATAATGTTTTGCTCACTGGAGGAGATCCTTTAATCCTTTCCACCAGCAAATTGGAACCCATCATTAAGCAACTCCGTGAAATTGATCATGTAAAGATCATTCGCATTGGAACTAAAGTGCCAGCTTTCAATCCTTTTCGTATTCTGAACGATCCGTCTTTGCTTGAGATGTTTCGAAAGTACAGCACCAACGAAAAGAAAATCTATGTCATGGCACACTTCAACCATCCTCGAGAACTAACCCCACAAGCGGTTGAAGGGCTCAATGCTTTAATGGATGCCGGAGTCTCTCTAGTAAACCAGACACCCTTGGTAAAAGGAGTGAATGACGATCCCGATGTATTGACCGAGTTATTTTCAAGGCTATCATTTATCGGTGTTCCGCCCTACTATGTGTTTTTATGTCGGCCCACTTTGGGGAATGAAACTTATTCTATTCCCATTGAAAAAGGCTATGAAATATTTGAGAAAGCGAGAACAAGATGTTCTGGTCTTGCCAAAAGAGCTCGCCTTGTAATGTCACATGAATCTGGGAAGATTGAGGTGGTTGGGATGACTGAAGATCAAATTTTCTTCAAATATGCTCGTGCCGCACACTCAGAAGATAACGCACGATTTTTGGCCTTCTATAGAAATCCGGAAGCAGGATGGTTCGATGACTATGAAGAGGCCAGTGAAGAATTTTCATTATTTTCTCAAAACGAAACGAGCGGTGTTCCCAGCTAAAACTTGTATGCGGCCCGGTTCCCTTTTGGGGAACCAGCGACAAAAGGGGCCAACTCACCACAAATCCTATTTTTCAATTCCTTATTGAGCGCTGATGGATTTCGTATTATTCCTTTTGATTGTTCTGGCTTTCTATAATTCCGGCCAACTTCTAACAAAAAAATTATCTGGATTAAAATTCTCGGGAGCCGAAGAAGCATTTCTGTTTTCCGCCGCAGTGGGTTCCATTTTTCTTTCAGCCATCATTACGGTCCTGGTATTTTCTGGGGGAATAAATTCTCAAGTTTGCTGGGGGATATTGGTGTTTTTCCTGGTGGTTGGCTGGAAAAATGTATTTCACTTAAAAAATGGCTTGAAGAATATTTTTGGTTCCGCGACGCGGGAAGTTGAAGATGCCGGACTAAAAAATATGGCACAGTCTTTCCTTGTGCTCCTTTCCCTTCTTTTAATAGTTCAAGCTATGGCGCCCGCATTTGCAACGGATGCTTTAGTCTATCATCTCGCAGTGCCCAAGGCATTTCTTGAAGCGGGGGGACTGGTCAACCTTCCTAACAATATCTATTCTTTTTTTCCTCAGCAAATTGAAATGCTTTATCTGTTTGCTTTGGCTTTGGGTTCCGATTCTCTGGCACAACTAACTGGATTAGGAATTGTCTTTCTGCTTTTATTTGGCCTATGGCAATACTCCAAACAAAAAGACGATGAAAGTTATGCATGGCTGACCCCGCTGATATTTATTTCAACACCCACTTTTTTTAGCGGGGCTTCTTCTGCTTATGTGGATTTGCAAGCAGCTGCCTACGTTTTTCTGGCATTTTATTCTTGGGAAAACGGCTGCAAACGAAATCAATCTTCATGGTTCTTGTTAATGACTCTGTTTGCAGGTGCCGCCGTAGCAACCAAGCTAACCGCCGTTATCATTTTACCACTGGCCTTCTTAGGGCTGGCACTTCACGGTCGAACTCATAAAAACGAAAAACAGACCGCCCAGCAATGCCTGATGCTTATACTAGGTTCCCTTATAATTCTCTCCCCCTGGCTGGCAAGAAACTATTTTTTTACAGGCAATCCTCTTGCGCCCTTTTTTATGAATATTTTTGGGGGTGAAGCTGGGATGAACTGGGATGCCACCCGCTCGCAGATGCAGTTTCAATATTATTCGTCTTTTGGAATGGGACACGGCATTCTCGATTTTTTATCTTTGCCCATCAATCTCACCTTTTTCAGCGAACTGCATTCCCTCAAATTTGACGGAAAAATTGGAATTCTTTATCTGTTATTGTTACCTGCTCTTTTCAGTCTTCAACGCAAATCCTTACCTGTAGTTATTGTGTTTGCTGTACTAATGATTTTCTGGTTCCTGCAGACTCAATACATTCGCCTTCTCGCACCAGCATTTGCTTTCCTTTCAATTCTCCTGGTTTCAGGACTAAAGCAGGTATTTCAAAAATCCGGAACAGGGAAAAAAGAAAAAATATTTTTAACATCTATTTTAGCGATTGGTATTTTGTTCAATGCCTCAATAATCATGAAAGAATGGTTTCGTATAAATCCGCTTTCCTATATCATAAACAAAGAAAACCGGGAACAGTTTCTAACCCGCCAAATCAAGGCTTACCCTTCCTATATGGATGCCAATAAGATGCTGGAGGGTAAAGATAAAATCATGTTGGTGTATATGAGAAACCTGGGGTACTTAATGGATCGCCCATTTGTCAGCGACACTTTTTTTGAAGCTCATACACTGACAGAAATGATCGATAAAGGTGTCTATGCAGCAGACATTGCCAATCGATTGAAGACTCGAGGAATCACCCATATCCTTTTCGACTTCAACTATGTTTTTGGAAAAGATTCCGCCTTAACCATGGGGGAAAGAGCCGTTTTCAAAAACTTCCTAAACCTCCACGGAAAACAACTCTCAGCAAAAAACGGGTTTCTCCTTTACCGCTTTATGCTAGACTCCGAATCTGGTAGTCAAACACTACCCATTCCCTTTAATCACTGACGCAATTAAATATAAAAAAGGCATTGAATTATGGAGCGGCTTGAAGGAAAAAACGTACTTATAATTATTCCCAAAGATTATTATATGGAGAGTGAATTCGAGCCGGTTTTTGAAGCTATGAATTCTGAAGGAGCTAATGTTCTAGTCGCCTCCAGCAAATTAAAAGAAGCTGTGGGAATGAAAACCGGCCGCACAAGCCCAGACGTTTTGATTGTCGATGCTATCGAAGGAATTACAGGTGATAGTTATGTTTCTGCCGCAAAAGGAGTGCGACAAGTCAAAGGAGTTTTTCACGGGGTGATCGTGATAGGTGGAAGTGGTGCCAGAACCTACCTATGGAAAGACGAGTTATTGCGACTGCTTCTAAACGATCGACATCGAACTGGAATGGTTGTCGCAGCAATTGGAAGTGCCGTGCCTTGTCTTGGAAAAGCAGACCTGATTCAAAGCCTCGAAGTCACCACCGACCTTGGAAATAAAAAAGCGATCAAGGAAATTGAAGGAATGAAAGGGGTTATCGTCGACGAACCGTTCACGACACACGACCGCATCTTCACCGTTCAGAATGCAGCTAGCATTGAAGCTTTTCTCAATCCCTTCATTGAAGAAGTAGCAAAAACCGCCATCAAGTAAGGCTTAGAATTACAGACCCTGCTGTTCCTCACGTTCCTTTTGGGTCTTTATGATTTTCATCCTCAGTTTAATTGCATCGTTCAAACTTTTCACAATTCGATCATTGGCATCAGGAAAATGAAGCTTCTGGTTGAACTGGTCCAAAGTATAAACTTCCAGCAGTTTCGCAAAAGCTTCATCGACAAAAGGTCGAGTCATTTGCACAACGCCCTCAAAATAAACCAGAATCTTTTCATACTTTTCCCAGTTTTCCGTCATGAGGTTTCTTATGGTGTCTCCCGCAGGTTCCCCATCCTCCGACGTTCTACCTGCTGGCGTTGAGGTTCCCATTATTTCGTAGAGATTGATTTTAAATTCGTTTTCCATCTTGTTTCCTGAATCAAAAGAAGAGTTTCAACTATCCCTCCCCTCACATGAGGGGAGGGGAATATCTTTGACTAACGGCTTTCGATTTTCACCGATTTCATTTCTATTCGTTCGTTCGGATTATCTCTGGAGTCTCGCGGCGCATTGACTATTTTATCTGCCACATCCATTCCATTAATCACCCGACCAAACGCGGTGTATTGTCCATCCAGAAAGTGTGCGTCTTTTACTACAATAAAAAACTGCGACCCGGCACTGTCTGGGTCTTGCGAACGAGCCATTGATAGAATACCTCGGTCATGCGGTGTATCATTAAATTCCGCTTTAACACTGTGACCAGGGCCACCTGTGCCGTGACTGGAGCGGTCCTCACTTTTAGAATTCGGGTCGCCGCCCTGGATCATAAAACCGGGGATCACACGGTGAAAAATGGTGCCGTCATAAAATCCTTTATTTGCTAGATCTTTGAAGTTTTTGACGTGACCCGGAGCAACATCGTCCAGAAATTCCAATTCAATATTTCCCATGGTGGTTTCTATAACGGCAATTTCACCACCTTGTGCGGCCGTGCCGGTCATCAAAACACCCATTAAACTTGCGGCAATGCCTTTAACAAAAATGTTCATGGAACCTCCAGATAAAATTAGCGATAATATTGGATTATATAAAGTAATAACAATTCACAATCGGCCACAGCCGACTAAGGTCTTTTAAAAAAGATCATTCTAGATAATAGGATTTCGATTGTCAAACTTCACCATGAACCTTCGAACCGGATTCCTGATCAGCAATTACCTACTCGCCGGATTGGCTCTGATTTGTTTGGCGTTGAGTGAAATTTTTTCCAGCATAACCGCGGGAATTCTAATTGCCGGATTGATCTATTGTTTTGCTCTGGAATATCGCGCCACAATTCCCGTCTCTCCTTCAAAAAAACTTCCAAGCTCCATCTGGGGATTGCTATTGGTGATTTTGCTCTATCTCGGATTCGATTTCCCTATTCTGAATCTAGTCTCAGCCTTTCTAGTTTATCTTCTTTACACCCGCTTCATATTTAAAACAGATTTCAACGACTACCTGTTTGGTTATCTCATTGCCATTGTCTGTTTATTGATTGGGGCGCTCTATGTTCAAGGTCTCGCATTCGGAATAGTTTTCCTCAGTTTTTATCTGGTACTGAGCTGGTGTTTGATTTTTTATCATTTGATGACAGAACAGGTACACGATCAAATCTCACCGCAGCTATTCAAAAATCGTGGCAAAAACGAAAAACTAAATAAAGCCTTGTTAGGATGGTCGACCGGACTGGTTTTACTAAGCTTAATAATGACCGCTGTCATCTTCATCACTTTCCCCAGAGTAGGGCTTGGCTTTATTGCCTTAAATAGCTCTTCCTCCCCAGTTTCTGGATTCTCCGATGTGGTCACACTCGGTGACGTGGGGAAAATCAAACAAAACACATCTGTGGTGATGCGCATCGAATATACTAAAAATGGGCAACCCTTCCGCCCTCAGTCTCGCATTCTCTGGCGTGGCGTTGTTTTGGATCATTACAATGGCCAGGTTTGGGGCTCTACGCTAAACAACGAGGTTAGCCTTCCAAACAAAACTGGAAAAGGACTCAGTTTGTTCCGGGTGCCAAATCCTAAAGAAATTGTCGAACAAACCGTGTATATGGAGTCCATAGGCATCCCCTATCTGTTCACCCACGGAATTCCTATTTTTGCTGATGGAAATTTCAAAAGGTTGAACATGGATCAAGGGTTCGCTTTAAAAACCGACCGCACCCATTTCGGCCCCAAAAAATACACACTGGTCTCTGAAATTTCAGATCCAAACATGACATACAGTCTGGAATTACCAACCCCAGATGAAAATGTTTTTCCAAAACGGTTTTTGCAACTTCCCAAAATAAGCGATGCCACAAAAAATTTAGCATCTGACCTAACAAAATCTTTTCGATCAAACAGCGAAAAAGCCTTTAGCATTCTCAATCATTTCAGTGATTTTGGTTATTCGCTGGAAATGAAAAACGATCCCGACAAAACTGCGTTGGAACATTTTCTTTTTGTTAGAAAAGAAGGACACTGTGAATACTTTGCTTCTGCCATGGTCATACTTCTTCGAGAAGCTGGAGTACCCGCCAGAATGGTCAACGGATTCGTTGGGGAAGAATGGCACGATTGGGGAAACTATCTCATCATTAGGCAACACCATGCCCATTCATGGGTAGAAGCTTATTTGCCGGGAAGAGGCTGGGTAGTATTTGACCCAACACCACCAGACCCAACACCAGTAGCCATGCAATCAGCCAGCCCGTTAACACGAAGTTTAGACCTTTTACGTATGAACTGGCAACGTTACGTCATTCGTTATTCTTCGAAGGATCAGAAAGACATGGCCCAGTTCTTTCGATCAAATAGTAAGGACGCAATAGACTCGCTGAAAAATTTAACTTCATTAAACTGGGGGGATCTGCAAGGGCGGATAGCGAACCAAAAATGGGCTTTATTGATCTTGCTAACAATTGCTGGGATAGTTTTTCTTTTCAGACAACGCAACCTTCCACCTCGTCTACCCCAAGCGGTAATGCTTTATAAGGAATTGCAAAATCGTCTTGAGCACAAAGGGATAAGAATAGAACCTCATTTAACTGCGAGAGAATTATTGAGTTCAGGCATTCCTGCTGAAAAATTCAAACAGGTAAAAAAGATTATCGATTACTATGAAAGGATTCGATTCGGCAATCAGCCGGCCAACCTCGATATCGAAAAAAAAATCAAAGCATCTTTAAATTCTATTTAGAACTTAAAAAGATTAAAGGTTCTAATCGAAAACTCGAAATATCTCGCGGTCTTCTTGAGCAACCCCCGATGTTCCGATTCTTTTTTTAATCAATAAACCTTTACTGGCTTTTAGCTACTATTTTATTTTCTAATCGTTCCAGATTAACCTTTGCTGAAGGGTGTGAAGGGTTTAACTGAATAGCCGATTGAAACGCTTTCCTTGCTTTTTCCCACTTTTTCTCTCGAGCATATGCAATACCCAGGTTGTCATATATATCAGCATTATCAGGATTCAAAGCCAATGCCGCTGTGTACTCGATCTGGGCAGAATGCCAGTTTTTTTCAGCCATATACGCCATACCCAGGTAGTAAAGTGTGTCAACACGGTTAGAGGCCAAGGATTTTGAAGATAGCAATAGCCTTAGGGCAGCCTTATTCTTATTCATTGCTAGGCATAGAACTCCGAAATTATTTATTGCTTCAATATTATTTGGGTCTAGCCCCAAAACCTCTTGAAACAAAGCTTCCGCGTCCTCAAACCTTTTCATTTCGTAATAGAGAACACCCAGGTTGTTGTAGGCTTGCACCTTGCGGGGCCAGTCTTTTATAACCTGTAAATACTCTGCTTCAGCCTGCCCAAATCTGCCAGTTTGATAATACAACGCTCCTAAATTATTCCTCGCGCCTTCAGATTCCGAATTGAACTCCAGAACTTTATTAAATTGTTCTTCTGCCTTCTCAAATCGTCCTGTTTTCGAAAAAAGCTGACCGAGTCGAAGCCGCACTTGCTCCAACTCTGGCTTTATGTTCAAAGCCTGGCTATAGTTATTTCGCGCAAGATCCAGTTGCCCTGATTTCTCATACAACACACCCAAACGATAGAATACTTTTTCATTACTAGCATTACTTAATAAGGCTTTTTCCAACACCTCCTTGGCTTCTGAAAGCCGACCTTGTTCTGTATAAACCATTCCAAGATAAAATAACGAGTCAACTTCGTTGGGTTGAATTTTCAAAGCAATTTCCAATTGATCCTCGGCCTTTTCTAACTGCCCCTCTTGAAAATGAAATGACGCGAGGTTCGCATGAGCATGATAAACTTTCCCTGGAAACTTTTCCGCCACGGGTATCCATAGCGACTCGCCATCGTGCCAAATCCTTATTTGTTTAGCAGATAAGATACTGAAGGCTAAAATCATGGCAATGGGTAAAAATATAATTCCTGATCGAAATTTATTTTTTCGCCACAAGCACATAATCCCTGCTCCAAATAAAAATACAGGCCCCAAAGTCGGTATGTAAGTATATCGATCAGCCATTGCCTGAGCCCCGACTTTGACGACACCAATAACCGGTGCCAAGGTAACAAGATAAAACAGCCATGCTATAACCCATGCAGGGTTTCCCTTCCGCCATTGGTAAAAACTAAAAAAAGTTACGCCAAAAAATAAAACCACTCCTAATAAAAACTTCATACTCAATAAGGAAGGATTTTCTAAAAATGGATAAAAGGGTAATAGATCTTGAGGCCAAAATGTCTTTTCCAAATATGACCATAAAGCATGAAAAGAGTTTATGATTCGGTCAGAAAGAGAGGTTTCCTTTAAAGTCCTGATCGCACCGGTAGTACCTTGAGCCATCAGAGTCAATACCCCGCCCATCAGGCTCAATACAAAGAGTGGTATTTTTTCTATCAGAAGAGGAAGGATGTCCTTTACCAAGCGCAAGCGCTCCAGAGGAAAAATATCTAAAAGCAAAAGTACAAATGGCAAAGTTACAGCCATCGGCTTGGACATGATTGCCAATGCAAAAAGAAAAATCAGAAGGGTGTACCCCCAACGTGTTTTCTCGCGCACATAAAAACAATAGGCCACAAGAGTGGAAAAGAAAAAGAGGCCGCAAAGCAGATCCTTACGTTCAGAAACCCAAGCTACGGATTCAACACGCAAAGGGTGTAAACCAAATAGCAATGCTGTAAAGATGCCCCCGATATACACTCCATAATCAGAACCATCCCATCCTTTTCCCACCAACAGGACAAATAACACAAATACCAAGCAGGTATTTAAACCATGCAGAATCAAATTTGTTAAATGATGCCCCCAGGGGTTCAAACCATATAATTGATAATCCAAGGCATGTGAAAACCAGGTTAGCGGATGCCAGTTCGCTGCGTAAAACGAAGTGGCCATTTCAAAAAAATTGGGCCACTTCTGAATCATATAGTTTTCGGTAACGTATTCAAAATCATCCCAATTAAGAACAAACCCGTTTTCGAGAACACCTCGAAGCACAATCACAGTCAACAAGAACAGACCGGCCAGTGTTAGAAAAAATTTTGAATTAAAAAAAATCATAAATAGTCGACTGACATTTTAAAATAATAAAAACGCCTGAAATTGATTTGTAAAAAACGGATGGGTTTGCTTCGCAGAAAATCGAAATCTTGCTAAAAACTTGAGAGCCATTGCCCTACCCCTAACACATGGTTCCTCATTGGAACAGCAATAGAGTTATTGAATTCGGGCATTCCTCTGAAAAATTCAACTCTTAACTCTATCTAGTCATATTTCCAAAGAAGAGAATATTTTTTAATCGAGGGCTTTATATATTTCCTGATCTTCTTCGCCGGTGACTGTGAGCAGACCCACGGCCCCTTTATTGATTCTGAATATACTGTGATCTACCAATAAATAATTCCCCGGAACATCAACTTTGAACTCCACAATGGCAGCTCCCGCAGAGGGAACCAAAGTGGTTTGCACATTCTTATTGGTAATCCCGTTTATAGCTCCTTCCAGATAGACCTGATCAAATATTTCACCAATGATATGAAATGACGAAGCCGCGTTGGGTCCAATATTACCAAAATAAATTCTAATCTTATCTCCCACATTTGCCTTTAAGGCATTGTCGCCCATCAAGGCACCTGACTGGCCATTGAATACGACATATTCGGGCTGGTCCATCATTCCTTTTTCCATTGAAAATTCCAAAACATCTTCTTCGTCTGTGGGCTGAGTAAAGAACTCACTTTGGAAAACATAAAACTCATGGTCCACCCGCGACAACCCATGTTTCGGCTCAACTAAAATCAGACCATACATGCCGTTTGAAATATGTGCGGGAATGCTCGGTACTGGGGACGCGCAATGGTAGACATACAGTCCGGGATGCAAAGTTTTAAATTGAAAAACTTTTTTCTCTCCTGGAGCAACCAGAGTGACTGCCGCCCCGCCCCCAGGGCCGTTGACGGCATGGAGATCGATATTATGAGGAAATTGGCTTGAGCTATCATTGGAAAGATGAAATTCAACCGTGTCACCCAGGCGCACACGGATCATGGGCCCGGGAACCGTTCCATTAAAGCTCCAGAATTTATAATTTTTATCATCGCCCAAAGGCCCAGTAAACTCCTTCGCTTCAAACTTTACCACCACGGTCTCAGGCATAATCCGCGAGGTATGAGGCGGCACATTGGGTGCTTCAGCCGTATTTACCTCTTCAGAAAATGCAATACCGCTAAACAAAACCGAGACGACAGCTCCTGCCATCAGTAAGTTTCTAAATCTTTGTAATCGGGGCGCTCGAATCATTCTCATTTCAGAAAGGAAAAGGGTTGACAGCATAAGATGGCTGCGAAATAATAGTCTAATTCACTCATTTTAAATGACTTACCCGCCGAACACGCCCGTTGGCATGTTCGGCCTTCATTATACAGGGTTGC
>JAJDAV010000148.1 GCA_029261695.1 Nitrospinaceae bacterium
TGGAGCTGGCGGGGATCGAACCCGCGACCTCTTGAATGCCATTCAAGCACGCTCCCAGCTGCGCCACAGCCCCAATTTTTGTATATTTTTAACTTATGAACTCGTAACGGATTGATATTAACGATTATACCGCCCCTGTCAAGAGCAAATCCTTATCTCCTTTTCCTGCTATTGCCTTGCCACGCTTTCTCTATATAATATAAAAGAAGATTTTCATTATTTTTTTCTACGACTAACCGTACAAAAATGATATCCCCTTCCCGCTAACCGATCGGACACCGTGTTTAAAAATCTAAAACGACGCATTCGCAATGTTTTTATAACCGGGTTGTTAATTACCCTGCCCATTGCGCTGACTTATTTTATTTTACAGTTTCTTTTCAAGAACCTCGATGCGCTATCTCCTGTATTCACCAAAATCCTCATCGATCTGGGTGCCCCTATCCCAGAGGGCTTTCGTATACCCGCGCTCGGATTGGTCATAACATTATTGATCGTTCTTGCTGTTGGCTGGTTCACAACTAACTTTTTTGGTAAACGTTTAATACACCTTGGGGAAAGCATTGTCGGTAGAATCCCTTTCGTCCGCAGAATTTATAAAGGTTCAAAACAGGTAGTGCAATCCATTGCCCACGCCGACACCAGTGCATTTCGCAAAGTAGTATTACTGGAGTTCCCCCGAAGAGGAATGCTCGCAATCGGATTTGTCACTGGCGAATCGCGCGGCGAAGTTCAGCAATATACTCGTGAAGATGTTCTCAATGTTTTTGTGCCCACCATGCCGAATCCCACATCCGGGTTCTTAATCTTTTCTCCGCCTGAAGAGCTCACCGAAGTTGATATGAGTATCGAGGACGGGATCAAATATGTGGTTTCAGGTGGAATCGTAAGCACGGAAGGACTGAAACTTGCCAAAACAAAGGACATCACGATTGACCTTCCCAAATGATGGCTCCCTCAACATCCTGTATCTCGATAATCATTTAATCGCAGTTTGCAAACCGGCAGGCATTCTCACTCAAGCAGATGATTCAGGGGCAGAGTCGTTGATGGATCAGGTGAAAACCTGGCTCAAGAAAGAATACAACAAGCCAGGAAACGTCTTTCTTGGGTTGATTCATAGACTCGACCGCAATGTTTCAGGAGTGGTTTTATTTGCGCGCACCTCAAAAGGGGCATCACGACTGTCTATGCAATTCCGTGAAAAGACCACCCAAAAATTCTATCGCGCTGTGGTGGAAGGAAAACCTAATCCGGCACATTCCACCCTTACGCATCATCTTCGAAAAGAAAGATCTCTGAAGTCCACAGTTTTTAAACGTCCGGGAAAAGATACACAACTGGCAGAGTTGGAATTTAAAACACTCGAAGAATATGAAAACTCAAGTCTTCTGGAAATAAGGCTGCACACAGGAAGGTTCCACCAAATACGCGCCCAGCTTTCATTCACGGGTCATCCGATTTTGGGAGATAAAAAATATGGAGCCGCAACAGATCTTCCCGATAGACAAATTGCTCTGTATGCCCATCAGCTAAACTTCCAACATCCAATCAGTAAAGAAGAAATTTGTATCGAGTCCCCTCCCCCACCCAACTGGCCTATCCGTTAAACAAAGATTTATTCTCAGGAAGTTGTTGGTACAGAGTCAGGATTAGACTGCAACGAGTCTTTTACCAAGTCCTCTTTGGTAGTGTGGAATCCCATATCGATAAAGAGAGATATCAATACCGGTACAAGAAACAATGTGAAAAAAGTAGATATACTCAACCCGCCTATTAATGCAGTTCCCATTCCCCTATACAATTCGGTCCCTGCACCTTCACCAAACGCTAGGGGAATCATCCCGAAAACGCTTGAAATAACGGTCATCATAATTGGGCGAAGTCGGGTCTCACAAGAAACCAACAAAGCTTGTCGCTCATCCATCCCTGCCTTAATATTATTTAGCATCTGATGGACGATGAGAATGGCATTATTGACGACTATACCCGCAAGAATAACCACTCCTAACTGAGTGAGAATATCGAAGGTAATCCAGTTCCAACCCTCGGCCATCGCCTGAGCGTTGGGAACATTCCATTCCTCTAAAATACTTTTTATATTTCCTCGCTGATACCAATTGTTCCAGGTAATTCCAAGGAAAGAGCCAGAAACCGCCAGTACCACAGTGAGCATTACAATAAAGGGCCTGAGAAAAGACGAGAACAAGGCAACAAGCAAAAGATAAATAAACCCTAATGCATAGGCAAAGCTATTCCTCAAAGATTTTTCAGTAGAAGCTAACTCATCAGCAGAGCCACCAATGCGTAATCCGAATTCTTCATTCAGGGTAAGTCGAGTAGAAGCCAAAGCTTTTTCATCCACACGATCAATCACCGTTTGCATAGGCATATCTTTTCGGACCTGAACACGGAGTTTGATCGCCCGTTCAGTACCAATATGATCGATTCTTGCGGGTCCGGCATCTACCTTAATATCTGCCAAATGCCCGAGATGCGTCATCAACCCCTCGTCTGTCCAAACAGGAAGGGAACGATAATCTTCCAATGCCAGTTTTCGATTATCCTTTTTTTGCACCAGAACAAAATCTATCGGTTCACCTCGGTCGTTAAATTCACCCAAATATTTTCCTGCGTTAAGGGATTCAATAATATCGCCGATTTCTTGCATGCCCATATCGAGACGCGCAGCATCTTCTCTTCTTGGTATAAAACGAAGTTCGGGATTACCAAATTTGAATTCGGGCCGCACCGAATGCACTCCATCAATTCCTGAAATTTTCCCTATCAGACCCAGCGCGATATCCTTTAACTTAAGAATATCGGGCCCGGTAATTTCTACCTCAAATGTTTTATCTGCAGAACGGAAAATTGGACGTTGAACAGCAAAGGCGAAACGGTATCCGGGAATAGCAAAAATCTGTTGGCCCATTTCATTAGCTTTCACGGCCATTTTCACTTCACCGCGTTGCCCCTCTGCTAGTTCCTTTTCTATGATGGCTCCCCCTCCATTGAAGCGAGGTGAAAAGACCAGGAAGTTTCGATTCACATCTTCCATAGCCACAACCTGCTTTTCAAATTCAGCCAGATACTTCATATTTGTTTCTGCCGGTGTACCCGCTACAGGTTCAATTAACATAAACACCATGTTAGTATTTCCATATGGCAAATAATCTTTTTTAGGTAAAGTCTGCCAGCTGAACCACAACATCCAGCAAACACCTGCCAGAATGCCAATGCGAAACAAAATGCTGAGTGGAGAATGACGCAGAATGCGCTCCATTAATCCTGAATAAGCATTACCAATGCCCTTACCCACCATCACAACAGGTCGAAACAAAGTTCGGTGAAAAAATCCGGGTTTATATTCTTCCCCAGGCTTAAGCCGAATCAGTAAAGTTGCCAGCGTGGGAATAACGGTGACCGACACCAATAATGAGAGCGCGATACAGCCGCTGATAGTGATAGCGATATCGCGAAACATTTGTCCGGCTTCTTCTTCGATAAAAACAATGGGGATAAACACAGCTAATGTCGTCAAGGTCGAGGCCAAAACTGCCCCCCACACTTCTGACGCACCATCATAGGCGGCTTTGAAAGCCCCTTTTCTCATAGTCAAATGGCGATAAATATTTTCCAACACCACAATAGAATTATCGACCACCATGCCCACGGCAAAAGCCATGCCTGCCAAAGAAATAATATTGATGCTTCGGCCAAATACTTTTAATACTATAAAAACCGATATCAAACTAACCGGAATACTTATCGCCACGATCAGCAAAGATCGTGCAGACCCCAGAAAAACCAGTAATACCGCAACAGCGAGTATGGCTCCCAATCCTAAATTCGATTTTACCAAGCGCATGGCTTCGTCGATATAATCCACATCCTTGTAAACAATATTTAATTTAAGCGGGATACCACGATTCAATAGTTCCTGATTTAATTCAGCAACACGTTTCGCTGCCAAGTTACAAGTCTCGACAACATTGGCACCTGCCTTACGAATGACTCCGAAAGCATTCGACAAGTTCCCGCTGATCCGAACCAAAGAACTGGTTCTTTGATAACCATCTACAACGGTTGCAAAATCTCGCACTCTTATGGTCTTATCCCCATCCCGTTTTATGACCGTATCGAGGATATCTTTTGGGCTCAGAAATTCACCAAGACCGCGAACCGTATAAGCACGGTTTTCTTCATCGTGGAAACCAGCACGTGTATTTTGGTTTTCCCCCGCCAAGCGATCAATCACTTCCTTATAAGTCAAATGCAAACGCGCCATACTATAAGGATCAAACTCAACCCTCATTTCTCGATCTTCACCTCCGAAGTGCCAAACATCGGCAATTCCATTCACTCGCCTTAGAGCAGGCACAATGATATCTTCGCCAACCTTGTACATGTAATTTTGGTCGAGGTCCGGCATCTTCTCGTCAGGCTTATCAAATACGACCCACATGATAGGGCTGGAGTTATCACTCGATATCGAACGCAAGGTAGGTTTATCTGCATTAATGGGAAGGTCTTTTACCTGCTGCAACTTGTTATTCACATCGAGTACGGCAAGATCCTTATCAATCCCCCAGTCAAACTCTAAATTGATCGTGCTCAATCCATGTTGGCTGGTAGAAGTCATTTTCTTCATCCCTTCTACGGATTCAAGCTGATCTTCAAGACGACGGGTGATATTGCGTTCCACTTCATTGGGAGACAACCCAAGATATTCGGTTTTAACTTCGATTTGTGGTTTGTCTACTGTGGGAGTCAATTGTCGAGGCAAGGTCTCAAAACACAAGGCACCCACCACCAATGCCATAACAATTATTACCGTAACCGTGTGATAGTTACGGATAGACTGGTCTATGAGTTTCATCAGGTTTTGGGAGTTTCTTCAGGAGTTTTGGAAGACTTGCCTTCTTTTTTTGCCGAACTTATAGGAGCCTCTGCTTTCGGTTCCGGATTCGTTATGAATATACTTACTCCTGGGAACACAGCGCCCGATCCCCTTAGAATCAAATCAGCATCTAAGCTCAACTGACGGGTGAAGTCCTTGATTTCAACAAAATCACCATGTTCTTTGAAAGCTTTCACAGGAACCAAATGTGCTTTTTTATCTTTAACAATATAAACAACCGTTCCCTGCTCAGAGATCACTAAAGAAACAGCAGGAACATGAAGGATGTTTTTACGGACACCAAAATTTAGTGTGCTTTCAAGGGTCAAGCCAGGAAACATTGCAGGATTGGGGTCTGGCAGATCAATTTGTACCTTTATATTTCCTGAGTAAATATTCGCATCAGGAATCACGCGTACCAACCGAGCCAGATTGTTCTTATAGTTGAACTTGAGGCCTAACTCTTTTGCAAAAAAATCCGCAGCGTTCAATTTTTTTAATTTATTACGATAGCTCTGTGGTACCTCAAGAACCGCTTTCAAACGTGACGAACCAATCATCCGCACAATTGCAGTTCCCGGGTCAGCAATAGCACCCCGCTCAATTTCCTTGGCAATAATGACCCCCTCAAACGGAGCCACAATATTTACCTTAGAAAGATTTAATTCTGCAACCGCAACCTGCTTGCGGATAGCTTTCATTTCCGATTCCAGTTTTTCAATGTCTTCCGTGCGAGACTTCATGCTCGCAGATTTTTCAGCCTGGCTAGCTATTAAAGTTTCCTTCGCTTGGCGCAATTTATCTTGTGCCGAATCAAGAGCAGATTGCGCTAAAACTTTTTGTTCAACTAACTTTTTTGTTCTCTCCAACTCAATCTTTGCAAGATCCAAAGAACTTTGGGCTGCACGTGTTTGGGCATCCAGCCTATCCTTATCTTCCTGGCGCAGACCTCCTTGAGCTTTTTTGTATTCATTTTGCGAAGCCGAAAGGTCGGCACGCAATCTTTCCAAGGTTAACTCATATTCTCTAGGGTCAATTTGTGCAACCAGGTCACCTGCCTTAATATTCATACCCTCTTCAACTGCAATCCGCGACACCTTGCCACGAATCTCCGAAGTGATTGTGACCCTTTGCTCCGCTTGAATATTACCGACCGCACGCACCTCGTCTGCAATATCCATATAGACTACTTTTCCTATTTGCACTGGAAGTGCAAATTCCTTTTTCCCTACTTTTGCGGATTCTTCTTCTTTTGATACGCAGGAAGAAGAAACTAAAACAAGCAGAAGCAAGGCCCATGTGTATTTGAATTTTCTGATATAATTCTCCACCATCATTTATTCTAAAATTAATTTCTTTTAAATATTATCACAATAGTAATAGAAGGTTTTAAAACACAGACATGAATTCTTCCTATCCTACCGACGATTTTGACTATCAATTGCTGGACACAGGTTCTTTTCAAAAACTCGAACAGTTTGGCCCGCATCGGTTTTGTCGTCCTGCACCTCAGGCCCTTTGGCCTAAATCCCTCCCAGCATCCGAATGGAAAAAAGCCGAGGGGGAATATAAATACTTCAAAGGCAAAGATACCGGTGGCGAATGGAAATTACCTTCTCCATTGCCTGAAAATGGATGGCAAATCAAATTTCGCCATCTGGTTTTCAAAGTGCAACCCACCGGATTCGGCCATATCGGGCTTTTCCCCGAACAAGCCCCCAATTGGCTTTGGATAATAGACCAGCTTAAACTGCTTAACGGCAAGGAAATCAAAGTACTTAACGTTTTTGGATACACCGGTGCCAGCACCCTTGCGGCAGCATCTGCAGGTGCTCATGTCACCCATTTAGATGCCTCGAAAGGTTCCGTCAACTGGGCCCGAGAAAATCTCGAACTATCCGGCCTGGGGGACAAACCGGTCCGCTGGATCGTCGATGATGCAATGAAATATATGCAAAGAGAGCATCGTCGCGGCAGTAAATACGATGCGATCATCATGGACCCACCCTCTTTTGGGCGCGGTCCCAAAGGGGAAGTATGGCAGATCGAAGACAAACTTTCTGAATTCATGGAAGCCTGTCAGGATATTCTTACTGACTCACCAGCCTTCCTCCTATTCACCACACACTCGCCTGGGTTTTCATCCCTTACCCTTGAAAACATGCTGAAGACTTATCTCCCTGCAACCCATAAAGGTAATTTTGAGACAGGAGAAATGTTCCTTCCCGATACCTCGACAGGACTCAATCTCCCAAATGGATTCTTCTGCCGGTGGTCTGGGCAACGCCCGGAGGTAATAGGTCAAAACCCGTAAAGCGAAACCATTCCCTCAAGCTTTTTGACATATCAAGTGTTGCTAGCAATCTAAGGTATAATACTATTTTTATTATTAATATTAGGAAGTTTAAACATGGCCTTTTATAAATATCTAAAATCTCACGCGGAAAAGAATCCCGATTCCGCGGCCATCATCGATGGGGACTGCACGGTTTCATACAAAGAACTTTGTGAGCAGGTCGAATCTTTTGCGGCAGCACTTTCTGAACTAACTCTCAACCCAAATAGTAAAGTTGGCCTGCTGTGTTTGAACCAAAAAGAACATTTGGTTGCTATGTTTGGCTGTTTATTAAAAGGGGTTCCTTTTATCCCTTTCAATTTTCTTTTAAAACCTGAAGATCTGGCTTTCATTGCTCAGGATGCAGGCATCGACACTTTAATCGTCGATTCCGCTTTTGTGAAACCAGAGGTCAGCCCGTTCTTTAAATTTTTTCCGAATAAAATTCTTGTTGGTCCTGCAAACATAGATGAAGTGGGTGAAGGAACTTTTCGTTTCGAAAATTTTATAAAGTCTGGACAACGGGAAAATGCATTCGTAAAACACAAACGGGAATCGGGAATCCCGGATGTAATTCTCTATACTTCAGGAACCACCGCCAAGCCCAAAGGCGTGATGTTGAATGAAGAACAGTTTGATGAAAATTGTACCGGGTTTTTGGAGCATTTGCATATCACGTCCGAAGACAGTGCGATCGTGGCACTGCCTTTATTTCATTCTTTTGGAAATATCATGGCTCTGGTTTTTTGCAGGGTCGGGGCGACATTAATTCTTCTCAAACAGTTCCAGCCAAAATCAATCCTGGCTTCCATCGCAGAACATAAGGCGACCTTTCTTCCTCTTGTTCCCACAATTTATTCTTTTCTGGTGGACCTTTATGCACGTGGGGGGTATGACGTTTCTTCTTTGCACACTTGTATTTCTGGAGGTGCCGCTTTACCCAAAGCACTGCTCAGTAAAGTTGAAGAGGTTTTAGGGGTCACGGTTATTGAAGGGTATGGACTCACTGAAACTTCTCCTGTGATTGCAGTCAATACCATGAAAGATGGAAGTGTTCCCGGCTCGGTCGGGCCGGTACTACCCAATATTGAGGTGACAATTATTGACGAGTCGGGAAAAGCTTTAGCCCATGAACAGGTCGGAGAAATTCTTGTTCGCGGCAAAACGGTAATGAGTGGCTATTGGAAACGTCCCGAGGAAACACAAGAAACCATTCAAACTGATGGCTGGCTAAAAACCGGAGATCTCGGTCACCTGGATAGTAAGGGGCGACTCTATATTTCTGCCGGAAGAAAAAAGGACATTATCATACGTGCTGGAGAAAATGTATCTCCTCTAGCCATCGAAAACGCATTGATGGCTCACCCTGCACCGGCAGAGGTTGCAGCGGTGGGTATCGCCGATGAACGGGTCGGAGAAAAAGTTAAAGTCTGCGTGGTATTGCGGGAGGGCATTGAAGCAACGGAGCAAGAGCTAAAAGAATTCTGCCGAAAAAACCTACCCGCATTCATGGCCCCTGATATGATCGAGTTCCACGACTCTTTCCCTAAAACTGCAACCGGGAAAGTGCTAAAAGACCAACTAAAGAATAACGGTTAGCTAGACACATCCCCTCCCCCTAAGGGAGGGTTGCATTTATCGTTTTCCACTAGGATCGACCCGGCCTTAGTAGGCGCAGCGAAAACCGAAAAGATCAATCCGGTAATCTACGACGAAACCTTTTCTAGCTGCAGACCGTTGACTGTCTGCATTGCTTGCCCAAGCCCCTCCACGCAGAACTTTTCGAACCCCTCCGCCTTTTCGGTCCGTAGGATTAGTGCGTTGCGGTCCTGTTGGATTATCTCTGGGGCTTTTCATATAATATTTGTCATCCATCCAATCCAAGGTCCATTCGTATACATTTCCTGCCATATCATGAAGTCCCCAGGGATTGGCTGGAAAAGAACCCACGGGAGCGGTGTAGGGAAACCCATCAGTAACATTTTTCGCACTAATATTCATGTCACAGGTACTATCGCATAGGTTGGATTTACCGGCTTCAAACTCATCTCCCCAGTAATATTCAGTGGTTGTTCCTGCGCGGGCGGCATACTCCCACTCTGCTTCTGTAGGCAATCGTTTATTATTCTTCTTGCAGAAATCCCGGGCCTCATGCCAAGTCACTCTATCAACAGGTCGGTCGGCCCCTTTAAACCGTGCAGGATTATGGCCCATGACAGATTGAAACAGGCCTTGACTGACTTCGTACTTGTCCAACTGAAAAGATTTTAGACAAACTTCGTGGACAGGCCTTTCTGAGGCGGCTCCCTTATTGCTGCCCATTTGGAAACATCCGCCTTTCACCTCCACCATTTCGACCGGTCCTTTTTTTTCAGCCATGCTAATTAATATGTCTTCTACCTTTATATGTAGATCATTTACATATTCATAAATCCGGCGCGGAATGCCCTTGTATTTAAGAGTTGCCTCAGGATGAGGAATAAGAAGCACTTTCCCAGATGTCAAATTGAACAGGCGATAGTGTGGAACAGGCTTGGGTGCTTCGCCATCGACATAATTTCTCATATTATTCCGACCATCATCTGGCGGAAACACATTCTCATCAATAATTTCGGCCTCGAAAGTCTGCCCGTCATTGAGAGTTACCATTACAATATTTCTCTTAATTATTTTCATAGCCAAAATGCGATCCACAAGTTGACTGGTTTCCCTGTATTTTTTTAATTGGAATTTTGTTTCGGCCAAACCACGCATAATGCGCCAGCTATCGGGATCCATTTTTAGAGCAGAGGAATAATGCTTTTCCGCTTCTTCCATTTTTCCCTGTTTAAAAGCAGCATCCCCTTTGGAAGTTTCTTCCTGGACACTTGCGAAAACAGAAATTGGAAACAAGACTAATGTGATAATGCCCCACCTGAGTAATTGCTGTTTAGACAAAAAACTAAAGCACATGACAAATAAACTCCTGAAAACTTTATTCAATAAATTGATAAGTATTATACAAATGAATAATCGCAGTATATACACCCTGAGATATTTTTGCTAATTTCCCTTTTTATCTTGTGGTTTTTTTTCAGAGGGGGGGGTGGGAGGGTCATCCTGCTGTTTTTTTTGCTTCTTCAGGTCGCCCCATTCAGAGTCGAGTTTCTTCTTTTTATTATGTCGTTCCCGTTTGGGGAAATAATCTATTTCATCAATCATTTTTGGTTTTCCCTTCAACAATCGATTTGATTTGGTCGATAGCTGGCCCTTGCACGCCAAGTTGAATGGCCCGATTCAGGTGTTCCAAACTTTTCTTATCCTCATTGAGGCTGGAGTATATCATAGCCAGATTAGCATGCCCGACACCATAATTTGGGTCTATATTTACAGCATGAAGCAACATCCTCACCGCTTCCGGCCTTTTATCCATAGTCGTCAAAACATGCGCCAAGGAATCGTAGGCGTACTTGTTCATAGGCCAACTTTTAATGGCCGCGCGTAGAGTTTTTTCCGCTTCAGCTCCGTGCCCCATTCTTTTCAGGTTGTTTCCCAACATGGTTAAGGCAGGACTGAACCCTGGATTAAACTTTATCGCCATACGAAAATATTTATTCGCTTCTTGAATATTCCCCTGTCCCTGCCATGTTTGCCCTATTCTAAAATAAGGTTTCCAAGCATCGTGGATATATTGCGAGGCTTCTGTGTAAGCAATGCGTGCAGCATCCAATTGACCGCCTTTAAAAAGAGATTCCGCGCTTTTAGCTGTCTCAAGATATTTCAATCTAGACTGGACTTCCGATTCGGATTTTGTAGGAGCGACAAAGGCCACCAAAACCATTAAAAGTAAACTGACAACCACACTTTTTATAAGAACAAATTGAGGGTTTAGAAACTTTGCAAATATACCGGAATCTTTGAACGCTTTATGAAATAAGAAGACTACAAATATTAGGGACAGCAATTGAAAAAGTGGGAATAATAGAAGGTACATTCCATCCACATAATCCCAAGAATCAGGGTGAGGCAGGGAAAGTACTTTAAAAAAACTACTGGAGCGAACCAGATATTCCGGGTGACTAAAAAACACATCGAATGAAGAACCAAGAGCCTTCAAGGTAAACTGCGGATGGTTATAAGGTAAAATCACCTTGTATTGAATGAGCATTGAAAACTGGGCCAGAACAGCTAAAAGGCACACAACAACTGGTCCCGGCTTGATTTTTCTTGGACTGCTTCCTGCAAACCGTTGAAAGAAACATCCCAAACCCAGGGCAAATACTGGAAGGGCAGAAATCAAATGACGGTGCCCGTAGGAGGCTGAATCTTCCGGGTATAAAATGATGATGCCAAAAATTCCCGCAAGATATGCAAGTAAGCCTGGTCGAAGGTCTTTAGGCAAACCACCTTTTATAAAAAGGCCTATCATACCCAGAATAGCAAGCGGCATGGAAAACAATAACCCCCATCTTACATCGAAAAACAAGGAATAAGCTTTTTCAAAAAGAGGACCTAAAGTAATAGTTGTCAACCCTTCTCCGGCATATTTCATATGCCGCGTAGGAAATGGGACTCCATTTAACTGATACCAACTAAAAATCTGCGGCAACATCGTCAGAAAAAACAAACCTCCCAAAGCACCCGCTAAAATAGAAAACCTCTTCAGAGCTTGCGTAGGCTCTGCTTTCCAATCCTTTCGAAATTCCCACAACAGATCGACCACAAACAAAGCAAAAAATGAAATATTTATCACGCGTGTCATACACAACAAGCCTAACACCACCCCGATCACTGCATAATGAATTGGCGTTCTGGATTGGCGAAAACGAATCCAAAGATAAATCAGAACAGCAGACAGGAAAAACTCTATGGTGTGCGCCATTCGTTGCCGGATAAATGAAAAATAAATCAGCGGCGAAGCAAACCAAATGGAGAGACTTGTTAACATGCTCACACGCTTTCGAACAAAAATCCGAAGGGTGCGATAAACAAAAATCAAACCTGCAAAAAGATAAGTCGCTGAGGCAACTGCAGTGGAAATATAATAAGGCGCTGAGTAACCATCTGTGGTGACAGGGTAACCCAGACTCTGATATAAAATTGCCAGAGCATGCCCTATCAAGAAAAACGGAAGGAACAGGATAGCCTGGCCCATCTGCCAATTGTTAAAAACATAACCCGTTGGGTTTATTTTCTCCGCATGCGCGTACCCCTGCTCATTAAAAAAATCTAAATCACCATCAATGAACGTGGAACGCAAAAAAGCATAGTAGCCCGTGTCATCACCACCATCTATAGTCGCTGTAGAGTAAAATCCTGTATGGATATTAGGCGGTATCCACGAATTAAAAACGCCAAGTGGAGTGAGCCACAGAAAGGTGAAAAAGAAAATCCCACCAAAATAAAGAGCACTGCGTTTAGACATTACTTTTTCCTGATTTTATCTGGAATGGCCTGAGAAGAATCTGAGTTTTTGAGGAATAACTATTTACTTGCTGGAAACCGGTTGCGTTTCTAACACCAACCCTTTTTCAACCAGTTGCCGATGAGCATCTTTCACTTTGGAAACAGCCTTTTGCCCGTCGCTCCAAGAGATAAGGTCACTTAGCCCTTCTTTTAGCGAAAATTCTGCCTGGAACCCCAACTTACTTATTTTTGAGATGTCCGCATAGCAGTCTCGAATATCACCATTTCGGAATTTGTAAATTACATCAGGTTGAAATGATTTCCCGCAAAGTTCGATGAGAGTTTCAGCGAGATCCAGAATTGACGAGGGTTTTCCCGTTCCAATGTTAAAGATACCATAATCTGCTGCTGCCTCGCCCAACAAAAGAAGCTTGCCTCGCACCAAATCTTTAACGTGAATAAAATCTCTCCGTTGATTACCATCTTCATATATTAAAGGCGGGGTATCATTTTTTATTGCAGAACAAAAAATCGCGGCAGCCCCGGTGTAGGGGTTATTCAAAGATTGACGGGGACCGTAACAATTGAAGTATCTACAGGCCACCGTGGGAATATTATGCGCTCGACCAATCATGAGCGAATAAACTTCCTGATCCTTTTTACTTTGCGCATACACCGAAGTGCAATCGAGGTCTTTATCCTCATCCGTGGGAATGGGGGTTACCGGCAAACCGCATTGCGGACAAAGCATTTCCCATTGTCCTTCAGCTAATTGGGCATCGGGTCTGGGCTTTGGAGAAATTTTTCCATGCTCGTCACAGCGATAACAACCCTCACCATAAAGGCTCATGGAACTGGCTATTAGAACTTTTTCCACCCCATGCTTCTCGTTTACAAGAATGTCCCAAAGGACCCCTGTCCCCTGAACATTTGTGGAAATATATTGATCGATGGAATACATCGATTGGCCCACTCCAACCTCAGCAGCATCGTGAATTATAAGATCAATATCTTTTATCGCTTGGTATAAATGGCCACGGTCTCGAACATCTCCCTTTACAAATTCCGCATCTGGATGCAAATATTCGGGTTTTTCAGCGCCTTCGCCATGAACCTGAGGATTAAGATTGTCATAGACCCGAACTTTGTATCCTCGGGCAATTAACTCATCTACCGTATGTGAACCTATAAATCCAGCCCCACCTGTTACCAAAACCCTTTTACCCATTTTATTGCCCTCTCCAGCCCACGGCTTTCGGTTTTTTTCAACGGGATACAGCATTTCCCTTATCATCTTATCCCATTCGGCATATAAGGGAAAGTACTTGAGGAATAGAAACACTGTTTGTCCTTCGTAACCCCATTGAAATTCAATGAAAATTGGGCAATAATCAGGAGTTAGTGAGTGAATTTATCAAGTCCTTCCTTTTAGCAACAACCGGCATGCAAAGTGGACCTTTCCTGCATTATTGTTAATTATAATAGTAGCGAACCTTTAAAAGGTTGCTTGGAGTCCATTTATGAAACCATTCAGGAAATTGAATTTGAAGTAATCGTTATTGATAACAGTGAGGACGACCCTGGCTTGCAAATTCTTAAGGAATCCTATCCGAAGGCTCAGTTTATTTTTAATGCTTCAAACGTAGGGTTTTCTAAGGCCAATAATCAGGCTGCTAAAATTGCACAGGGGAATTTTTTAATATTTTTGAATCCAGACGCCATCTTATGCGACCAGGCCATCCACTCTATGCATGGGTATTTATGCTCTCATCCGCAAATTGGAGCACTGGGCCCCAAGGTATTGAATCCAGATGGAAGCTTGCAGTATTCTTGCAGACGATACCCCACTCTATGGACCGGACTTTTCAATCGATACTCACTGCTTTCACGGTTATTTCCAAAAAACCGTTTTACCAGTCAATATTTGATGCTGGATTTCGACCATAATGAAACGCGGCAGGTTGATTGGCTCTCTGGATGTTGTTTAATGGTGCCAAAAAATACTTTTGAAGAAGTTAACGGGTTTGATGAAAACTATTTTTTATTTAATGAAGATGTAGATTTATGTCGGATGATCCATCAAACTAGCAAAGAGGTTATCTATTTTCCTGATGCAAATATAATTCATCAGATATCCAGCAGCAACAGCAAGGCATCTACGAATGTAATCATTCAAAGACATTTGGGGATGATGCATTATTTCAAAAAACACCACAAAGTAAATTTATTGCTTCGCGGAGCTATCAATTTTCTTATTTTTATTCGGTGCCTTTTGCAACTAATAATAAACTTTTTCAGATGAAATTTGAATCTCTAGTCATTCCAGGCGAAGTCTATCTTATCGGATATTTCCTGGCCTTTATATTGTCTTTCGGCACAACTTTGTTCTTAATTAAAGTCCCGATAAATTTCCCCTTAAGTCAGCTTTCAGCCTCAGATGGCAAAAATGTTAAATCGTTTGGAGGAATTCCCGTTGTTCTATCATTTCTAGCAACGCTTTGGTTTTTCCAGTTATCAGGAATGGTTGACTCTGCCAATACCCCTTTAGTTATTATAATTTCTGGTGGTGCGGTCGTGATGATGCTTCTTGGTTTTTATGATGACTTAACTCACTGCACACCTCGGATAAAATTAGTAGTTGAAATTCTTCTAGCCTGCGTACTTTATTATTGTGGCTTTCAAATTGAGCGCATAGGTGATTTCATTGAGCTGGGTAATTTCTCGATTCTACTAACCATCCTCTGGATCGTTGGAATTACCAATGCCATAAATCTAATTGATGGAATGGATGGCTTGGCTCCCGGAATAATTTTCTTTTCCTGCCTCACTCTAATTTTTGTATATCTGGACCGTGAGATCATCGGAGCGTCCTTTCTTGCCGTAATTTTAGCGGGAAGCGTTCTGGGGTTTTTTATTTTCAACTTTCCTCCAGCAAAAATTATTCTTGGAGACACAGGCAGTCTCCCCCTGGGGCTACTAGTTTCAATGATAACCCTTCTCCCTTTAAATCAGGGATATACGGATGAAATATACTACCTAATCCCAGTAATCACTCTTTTGATCCCGATTTTGGACACCTCTTTTGCGTTTTTCAGAAGAGTGGCAAAAGGCATCAGTCCCTTCCTCAAAGACGCTGATCATTTTCACCATCGACTTGGGAAACTTGGCATAACACCCGTTAAAGCTATATCTTTACTTTTTTTAATTGGCCTTTATTTCGATATAACCGCAATGGTGACGGTTTATTATATTGGCCTGATACCCAAACTAATCCCAATATACTTTGTATTTATAGTCCTCAACATTTCCGTATTGATAACAATTTTAAAACAAAGAGAAAAAAAGCATCGCAATGAGTGAATCAGAAATACCGAAAAAATCTTTTTTATATTTAGGTATCGTCTTATCGCTTTTGATCTTTTTTTCAAACATAAATACTCTAAATGTCCCTCTCAATTTTGATGATCAGGCAGTAATACAGCAAATAGAGAATTACCCTGGTTACTACTACAAGATTTATCCCTTTTATCAGCGACACCTTTTTCACCTTAGCGTGAGCATCAACCATTCCCAAAGCGGCACAGCCCCACTTGGATATCATTTAGTCAACATCTCACTCCACCTCCTCACCTCCTTCACATTATTTCTGATTGTTTTTTTCACTCTGAACAATGGAACTTCATGGCGGGGGAAACACGCTTTCAGCATGGCCGGATTGACTGCTATTTTATTTTCGATCAACCCCTTAACGACTGAAACCGTAACTTATATTTCTGGAAGAACAAGTGGGATGGCAGGTTTTTTTTACTTACTGGCAATTCTATTTTTTATCCTGGGAAGTTTAAAAAAATATTCGGATAAAGTTTTACAGATTCCACTATATGCCTTGGCCCTTATCATGTTTTTGGCCGCCGTCCTCAGCAAAGAAACATGCTTAACCCTACCCGCAGTTATCATTTTGTATGACCTATGCTTTATTAAGAATAGCCTTTGGGTTCCATTTAAAAATCGCTTGATCTATTTTTATCTGGCCTTTTTTCTTCCCATACTTGCAATACTAGCCTTTCAGCCATCTATGTTGTGGGAGATGGAAAGCTGGTGGGAAAAGGTGGACTTTAATTATCCTATCTTACAGGCGCAGGTTATCGGTTATGCAGTAAAGCTATGCTTTTTTCCTATCAACCTTATATTTGACTACGATTTTCCCAGCAACTGGTTTGCAAGTGGCTCGTTTAAATGGTTCTATGTTCTACTCTGGTTAACTTTTATAGCGATTGTTTTAAAAAACATTAAAAAAATACCACCCATACTTCCGTTCTCTATATTTTGGTTCATCATTACAATATCCGTCACCAATAGTTTCTTGCCGCGAGCGGATTTATTAAGCGAAAGAAACTTGTACCTCCCCAGCATAGGTCCGACAATATTAATTTCGTGCGCTTATTACCATTTCTTCTTTAAGCAACGTTCAGCCTATTTCAGGCAAGGATTTGCCTTAATTCTACTGATCGTGATTTTTCAAGGGGCATTAACAATCAAGAGAAACTCCACCTACGGAACCAACGTTCGCCTTTGGGAAGATACCCTGAAAAAATCTCCGTCCGATTTAAAAGTCCTGCACAACCTTAGCCACTTTTATCTGGAGAATAAAGAAAACGATAAAGCATTAATCTCCCTAATAAAACTTTCAAGGTCGAACGCATCTTCGTTTTACAAATCCTTTGCGCACAGCAACTTGGGAAGTATTCACGCTCAAAACAATAATTTTGATTTTGCAGAAAAAGAGTTTAAAAAAGCCATCCAACTTGATTCCACTGTTCCCCTGGGCTATCTCAACCTTGGCACATATTACGCATCCAGAGGCTGGTATCAAAAAGCCAAAACCACATTGGAAATGGCACGAGACCGTTTTAAAAAATATCGCTGGGGCTATCCGATGCCTGCAAGTTTGAATTTAATCCTGGCACGGGTCAATTTTGAGTTAGGCTTGTTTTCGGAAGCAGAAAAGGATTTGAAACAATTTCTTGATGAGATACCTGAGGCCCCCAAAGGCTTACTGCTTTTAGGAAAGATTTATCAGCAACTGGGGAAAACCAATCTAGCCATTGAGTCTTACAGAAAAATTAAAGGTCCTGCGGAATTAGTAGCCAAAGCATCAAACAACCTCGGGTTGATTTACCTAAGCTTAAACCAACCCGAAAATGCGCTGGTAGAATTCAAACAATCACTAACACAAAACCCCAATCTGCCAGACACTCACTATAATCTTGGCAAATTAATTATCGAGTCAAATGGGGATATTAATTCTGCTCGTTTTCATTTGAGCAAAGCACTTTCACTGGCTCAAAGTCAGGCCTTAAAAGTACAAATCAATAATTTGTTACAGCAGATTTCTTCGTGAACTCATAGCGATCTTTTTCTTTTCAAATAGGGCACTAAAAATTCTCTGTTCATTTTTTTCAGAATAAGTTCGGTCTCCACAGTTCGCTCCTGCTGGGTTTTTCTTCGTAAGGCCCACACTCGGGGAAATTCTTTCAATGCATGCCATTTCGCTTTCAAAACCGGACCAGACTTTCCTTTGAGCGAAAACCAAATTACTGCAACCAGATTGAATAAAATGTGCTGAGGAAGGTAATACCAAAATCTGGGCATATTGCGGATATAGGACCAGACCAAATTTCTTTGCCCATGATAAATGGAAAAATCGCTGAAGCGACTGGTGGTGGCAGACCCAACATGCTCTACGACCGCGTTTGGAACATAAAGGCAACCATAGCCCTTCAATTGCAAACGAAACCCTAAATCGACATCTTCAAAATATGCGAAAAAGTTTTCATCAAATCCCTCTGCCTCTGAAAACACATCTGCTCTAATAAAGGAGGCCGCAGCACAGGGAGAAAAAATTTCCTCCATCTTTCGTTCAACTTTTGAGGAGGAAATACCATGATCGCGCCTCCATGCAGAACCACAAACATGATAAACATCTCCCGTTCCATCCACACGGTCACTACCATAACTAAGCATATGACTGCCGAACGATGTAATTTCGGGGAATTTTTCCGCAGCTTCCGCTAATTTTTCTAACCAATCTGGAGCTGCAAACGCATCTGGGTTTAAAAATGCGATCCATTCACAATTTTCGGCCTTTTTTACAGCAAGGTTGTTGGCAAAAGCAAAACCGGTATTTTCTTTCAGTTTGATAATTTCATACTCTCTAAACTCCTCCTCTACCCTTTGGATCGAGCCATCGGTACTTGCGTTATCAACAATAATAACCTGCGCCGGCTTCAAAGTTTGAGATTGTAAACTTTGAAGACATTTTTTAAGGTAGTCACCGGCGTTCCAGTTTACGACTACAACGGCTATAGATAATGAAGGAGACATTAATATTTGAGTAAGAAATGGTTTCTGTCGATATATCGGTAAAACAAGGAAGGTGCATTATCTTGAAAATACAGGTGCAAACGCTTATACTTCCGAAAAGATGGCATTCCCTGCACTTCATGTTTTAACACCGATTTTTACAGAAATGAAAACATATTTTATAACAGGCGGCGCCGGATTCATCGGTGGGAACTTTATCCTGAATCTGATGAAATCAGGCCAAGCAAAGGTAATCAATTATGACAAGCTTACCTATGCCGGAAACCTTGACACATTGGCTTCCGTAGAGAACGATCCGAATTATATATTTGTCCAAGGTGATATTTGCGACAGAGAAAAGCTAATCAAATTATTTGAAGGCCATAAAATTGATTACGTGGTCCATTTTGCCGCAGAGTCTCATGTAGACCGGTCTATTGACTCACCTGGAGATTTTATTCAAACCAATGTTGTGGGAACATTTGAATTATTGGAGGCCGCGCGCTGGTATATAGGGGCAAAAAAAGTGCCTAAAGAAGATTTTCGTTTCCTCCATGTATCCACCGATGAAGTTTATGGCTCTCTGGGAGAAACGGGACTGTTCACAGAAGAAACTCCCTATGCACCCAATTCACCTTATGCAGCCTCAAAAGCTTCATCTGATCATCTTGTACGTTCTTATTTCAAAACCTTTGGTCTTCCTGTGTTAACAACAAATTGCTCCAATAATTATGGCCCCTATCAATTCCCTGAAAAACTTTTACCCTTAATGATTAACAACGCGCTTAATGGGCAATCTCTTCCTATATACGGCGACGGAAACCAAGTGCGGGATTGGTTGTTTGTTGAAGATCATTGCAAAGCCATTCTTGAGGTCTTGCATAATGGTGAGATCGGGCAAGTCTATAATATTGGCGGACATAACGAGAAAACAAATTTAGAAGTGGTACATGAACTTTGTAAAATATTGGACGAACTGGTGCCGGATTCCAAATTTCGTCCGCACAAAGATTTAATCAAATATGTTACCGACCGTCCCGGTCACGACCGACGCTATGCCATCGATGCAAGTAAAATTCAAAATCAACTGGGTTGGAAACCACAAGAATCTTTTGAGACTGGACTTCGTAAAACCGTTCACTGGTATCTGGATAATAAAAACTGGGTTAGCCGAGTTATGTCAGGGGCCTATCAAGGAGAACGTCTGGGTCTTTCAAAACCCTAAGGAATATTACCTATGATCAATAAAGGAATTATATTAGCGGGAGGTTCAGGAACCCGACTTTATCCACTAACCCAGGTGGTTAGTAAGCAACTGATGCCGCTTTATGACAAGCCAATGATTTATTATCCATTGAGCACCCTTCTATTGGCGGGTATTCGCGATATATTTGTTATTACAACACCTCAGGACCAAGCCCTATTCCAGGAATTACTTAAAGACGGAAGCCAATGGGGAGTCAGTATTACTTATGGGATTCAACCCAGCCCCGATGGTTTGGCACAGGCATTCCTGATTGGAAAAGATTTTATCGGTAATGATGGATGCAGTTTGATCCTTGGCGACAATGTTTTTTACGGAACCGAATTGCCAGACTTAATGGAAACAGCTCAGAAACGTGAGAAGGGAGCAACCGTTTTCGGTTATTGGGTCAAAGACCC
>JAJDAV010000149.1 GCA_029261695.1 Nitrospinaceae bacterium
AGAACAGACATTAAATTGGAACATGGAACCATCACATATACCATTCGTGACGAAAACGGAAAAATTTCCATTAATTCTGCGGATAAAAATACTTTGAATAAACTTCTTGAGTATTCAGGTGTCGAAGACAAAATCGAAAGAAGTACCATTTCCGATTCGATATTGGACTGGATCGATTCCGACAAAAACCATCGACTCAATGGGGCGGAAGATGACTACTACAGAAAACAAAGTCCGCCTTATTTGGCCAAGAATGGAAAAATTGAAACCATCGATGAGCTCCTAAAAGTCCGCGGAGTTACAGAGGAAATTCTTTATGGCTCAGAAGAAGGTCTGGATGAGGAAGAAAAAGAATACAAAGGCATAGTCAATCATCTAACTATTTACAATATACCCACAGTGAACCCCAATACGGCCAGCAATGAGGTATTGAAGATTTTATTTCCGCAGGAACAGGTAAACGAGATATTGGAAAACATGTCGTCAAAGGGTTTTCATTCAAATACCTTGTCGAATTATTTCCGTATTAAGTCGACCGGGAAAATGGCCAGCAGCCGTACAGAACATACCGTAGAAGCAATTGTAGAAAAAAGTACCATAGACGACAAAACACAAGTGACCATTCATTACTGGAACGATAACGTACTCAACTTATGAAGTCTGTTTTTTTAGAAAAATCATTGGGGCTGGATATCCGTGAAGACTCCATCGCTCTCACCCTTGTAGGGAAAAAACTACGCATTGTTGAGGTGCTTGCAGGAGAGTTTATTAATTTAAAACTACTTACTGGCAAGGACGAAAAAGCAGAGAAACATTTTCTAAACGAAGTTAATCGATTCCTCATAGAACATAATACATGGCCTGAATCAGTCGCTGTGAGTCTACCAAGAAGTCTTGCAATGTTTAAAACCTTTGAGCTTCCTGCACCAGATATAAAAACAGTCCACTCAATGGTAGAGTTTGAGTTAGAACGGCATTTCTCCTCTGGTCTGGATGCTTTGTACTACACCTATCAGCTCACCCAAAAACCTGGAAATATTTTCCACATAGCTGCGGCGGCAATTAAAAAAGAAATAGCAGACTATTATCTGGGCCTTATAGAAAAACTAAACCTAAAACCTTCAGTTCTTGACATACCCACATTTACTAATAGCAACCTTGCTCTTCCACTTGAACCGGAGGACTCTGCCGTAACTGCTTTAATAGATATCAGCCCACGCTCTTTAGAAATCATTTTATTAAAGAAAGGGGCAATAGAATTTTCCAGAAACACAACATTGGAAAAAATTAATATAAAGGATATATATTCAGGGAAAGAAACATCAGCAAGCCAGCTCGACAATCTTGCTGCTCCCCTATCCAATGTAATAATCAGTGAACTGGAACAGGCTCTTTCTTCGTGCAGAAGCATTGAAGAAAATGAATCTATCGAAAATATTTTTATGGTTGGAGGGGGACCGCTAACAGCAAGAGTCATAGAACATATTGAAAAGGAAACTGAAGTATCAACCCAATCCATAGGCATTCCCGGCTTGGTTTCACCCGCCCTACCCGATTCTTTTTCACCCAATCATATGATGACAGCCCTGAGTCTTGCCTTGCGTGATGTCAGCAAACCGACTATTAAAACTAATTTACTCCCCCAAGATCTGCGTCCAAAAATAAGAAAAGCCAAACCAAAGACATCGCTAGCTCTAGCTGCAATGGTGCTTCTTTTTCTTGCAGGTTGGGGTGGCAATCAAATTTACTACAACAAGAAAACATTAGAATCCCTAAATGGACAACTAGAAGAAATAAAGGGCGAAGTTTCTAATCTTGAAAAAATTGACTTGGAATATCTATCGATTCAAAATTATGTCGACATTCTCAATACAATCGACAAGCAGAATCCGGCCAAACTTCCGCTTCTAGGGAGGTTAAGCCAGTCCCTCCCTATGGATACCTGGTTGACCAACATAAAATTTCAAAAGGGTGAAATGGAAATTAAAGGCTTTTCACCTTCAGCTTCAAAGCTAATACCTCTTATTGAGAAATCTCCCCGGTTTAAGAAAACGGGTTTTGTTGGCTCTATCATCAGAGAATCTTCAGGAGAAAAGTTTACGATTCGCGCAATACTGGAGCCCAGCTCATGACATTAAATATTGGGGAAAGAGATAAAAAATTTTTGATAGGCGGCGGAGTTTTTGTGGCTTGTTATATTCTTTTCTTTTTCGTGGCTGAGCCTATTTACAAAAAGCAAGCCAACATAAATGAAAAAATTAAAGACAAGGTAAATTTTATTGAAAAATATTATGAAGTCCTTAATCAAACCACCTATTACCAAGCAAAGGAAGCGGCCAATAAAAACATCAAAATTAATCTTCAAAAACGGTTTTTAAATGAAACGGAACCGGGCCTTGCTGCTGCCGGACTACAAAAGCTGCTACAGGGTTTTTCAAAAGGCGCTGTGACCATCGAGAAAACACGGGTGGAGAAACCTAAATTTATGACGGGAATTCTAGCAATTCCTGTAGAAGTTACCATACGCTCTAGCTTAAAGAATCTAGCGCTATTTTTAATGCGCATAGAAAACCATCAGAAATTTTTAATCGTTGAGGAACTTCGATCAAGAAGAATCAACAAAAAGGAACCAGAAGACCTTCAAACACGCTTGTTGATTACAGGCTTTATTAAGGAACTGGATCCAAAAGGTGAAAAACCAATATGAAAAAATATATTCTCATTGCCTCTTTATTATCACTAACTCTTGTTTTACCGGGGTGTAGCTTTAACAAAAAATCAACTATGGATCGGTTGAAAAATAAAGCTGATTCTATAGATGCCATGAAGTTCCCAGAAAAAACGGTTTCACAAAAATCTCAAGGCGATGAAAAAACTGCAGACATCATTGATCAAAAAAAACTAAGCCAAATTCAGCCGCAACAAGAAGCCAAAAAAATCAGAGTTACAAGAGATAAGGTTTCCTTGCGTAGAGGCCCTGGGTCTAAATATCTTAAAGTTGGCAATGCTACCAAAGGCGATGAATTTGATCTGGTTCGTGTTGAAAGGGGCTTTGACAACGGTCGAACCTGGTATCTAGTTCGTGACAGCCTGGGAAATAAATTTTTCATAGCAAAAAGTGTGACTGCCGATGTAGAAAAACCAGCAAGCATTGTCGAGACCGCATCTATTTCACCCGAGTCTCCATTGTTTCCTGGGGAAGGAGAATATAAAGGGAAAGTTGAAAAAATCGAATTACAGAAAAAACAAGACTTATCTTTAAGTAAAATTCAAACGCTGGTCGATGTCGAGCCAAAACTGCCAGACGAACTTCGTGAAGCCAAGCACATTACTTTGAATTTTGAGGGTACCGAACTTTACGATGTCATCACCACATTTTGCGAGTTACTTAAAATTGACTACGTAATAGAGGGAAGCGTTGAGGGCAAAGTCACCCTGCAGACTTTCAACAAAATTCCAGTTGAAGATTTATATTCTGTGTTAGAGCAGATTCTTGCCCTTAATAATGTAGCCGTTGTGAAAAGTGGTAACTTTTATCGTTTTCTTCAGGCACCCGATGCGGCCAAGAAGCCTTTGAGCATCCACTATTCCAATGATCCAAACATTCCCGACAAAGAACGCATGATCATACAAATAGTGCCTTTGCGATATATATCTGTTGAGTCGATGAAAAAAATCATCAGTCCTTTGTTGACCACAAATGCCAGTTTCATTGAGATTCCCGAGACTAATAATTTGATGATGATAGAAATGGCGCACAACGTGAAACGGATCATCAAAGTTGTTCAAGCCCTTGATATTGACAAACTGGCATCTTCAGATATTCAGCTCTATAAATTACGTAATGCTGACTCGGAAACATTGGTAAAAGAGCTTGAGGAAATTTTTACTTCTATGGGTTACAAGGAAGCCTTGGGCGATTCACTTTCTTTTCTATCACTCACCCGCCTCAATTCGGTGTTGGTGGTAAATGCTTTTGACAAAATTTTGCCGACCATAGAGTTCTGGGTAAACCGTCTGGACCAGCCTGTATCAGAAGGTGAAGTAAGCACCTTTGTTTACTACGTTCAAAATGGCGATGCTTCAGCTTTATCGGGACTATTGAATGGTATTTTTACTGGCGTGGTTGATAGCACAGAAAATGGTAATTCTACCACTGGTGGAACTTCCAATGAATCTTCAGCAAATATATCAGGGGCCACCACTGCAACGGAGGCTTCTACCAGTGAGTCGCGTCCAAACCTGGAACTAACGGGAGGTATTAGCGATGATATTGAGGGAGAAATTACGATTATTCCTGATCCAGATACCAATTCTCTGATCATCCGGACTAGTCCCAGAAACTACCCGGCCATTTTGGCGCTGATCAACAAACTTGATCTATTTCCTCAACAAGTTTTGATAGAAGTACTCATTGTTGATCTTTCCATAGACGAAACTACAGATATCGGGGTGGATTGGGCGGCCAAAGGTACCGCGGGGTCAACCACTGTTTCTGGAGGCGCAAATAAAGCCCTTGGAACTGGCGATACTTTGCTTGGCGCTGGCATTGATACCGCCACTGCATCCTTCCTACCAGGCGGAAGTTTTTTCATTGGTGATCCGGAAAAAGTCGTAGCGCAGTTACAAATATTTGCGTCTGACTCTAAAGCCAATGTTCTGGCTAACCCCATATTGGTCACATCGGACAACAAGGCGGCAAACATATCTATTACCGATGAAATCCCTATTAACTCAACCACGCTGACCACCAACACCGCAGAGCCGGTGACCTCGACTACGGTTGAGTTTCGCAGCGTCGGAATCAAGCTGGACATTACCCCTAAAATCAATTCAGAAAACTATGTGAACTTGAAAATTAATCAGGAAATTTCAAGCCGCGGTGCTGATGTAGGTAGCACCCCATCTTTCAACACCCGCCAAGTTAACACCGAAGTTGTACTAAAAGACAATCAAGTACTGGTAATGGGAGGATTGATGCGGACAGACACCACCGATACGGTTTCTGGTGTCCCTTTTCTGAAAGATCTGCCTTTTGTAGGGAAACTGTTTGGCACCGAATCAACAACTCTAAAAAAGACCGAGCTGATGATTTTTATTACCCCTCATGTGATTTCAAATAACGATGACTCGCAATTTGTAACCCGCCAGTTTAAAAAGCGCCTGCGTGGGCTAGGTAAAAATAGACAGTCTAAGGGTTGATTATTTCTCCCCCCGAAACTCCACAAATGGCTTGAATTCACAGCCGATCTAAAGCATAGTATTGTTTCTTTATGGTATATAATGTCCTTATGTTCGGCTCTCACAGGCCAAACGAGGTAACCTCCAAGTAAATAACAAGACATAGACCCCAAATCTTTCGAGTTGAAATGATTAAATCCAAATTTGTGAATAGTTTAGAGTTGATCGGTGGCACTCCTTTAGTTAAACTAAATAGCGTTATTCCCGAAAATGGTGCCAATATATACGCCAAACTGGAGTTTTTTAATCCAGGCGGTAGCGTTAAAGACCGAATTGCTTTAGCTATGGTTGAAGACGCTGAAGAAAAGGGCCTTTTAAAGCCGGGTTCTACTATTATTGAACCAACCAGCGGAAACACAGGCATCGGCCTGGCATTAGTTGGAGCAATTAAAGGCTACAATGTCATTCTCGTCATGTCTGAAAACATGAGCGCAGAAAGACGAATGATTCTGGAAAGTTTTGGCGCAAAAACAGAATTAAGCCGTGCCGAATTTGGAATGGAAGGCACCATTGAAAGAGCCGAAGAGCTCCTGGCAGAAAACCCAGATTATTTTATGCCACAGCAATTCAACAATCCGGCTAATCCGGAAGTGCATCGAAAAACGACCGCACCTGAAATTATTGAAGCGATGGATGGAGAGTCGGTTGATGGTTTTGTGGCGGGAATAGGTACAGGTGGAACAATAACAGGTGTAGGGGAAGTTCTAAAACAGAAGTTTGGGGAAGTAAAAATCGTGGGAGTAGAACCGGCTACCTCGGCAGTTTTATCTGGTAACCCACCGGGTCCTCATAAAATCCAAGGGATTGGAGCAGGCTTTAAACCCAATGTTCTAAACTTCGACCTTCTAGATCATATTCGACCTGTGAGCGACGAAGACGCTTTTAATTATGCCCAAAGGCTAGGGAAGGAAGAAGGTTTACTTGTAGGAATTTCTTCTGGAGCAGCCTGTTGTGCGGCAAATGAAGTTGCTAAAGAACTGGGACCAGGAAAAAATGTTGTGGTCGTTTTACCCGATACAGGGGAACGTTACTTCAGCTTCAATCAATATTTTTAGTTAATAAATTATAAATTCACTCAAACAAGTAAAACCCTGCATAAAAAAGATTTGGGGGGGGCCTAGCTTGTTTATAAATCTGAGGAATTGTTGGAATGGGTTATGTAAAAGGCTTGATCTGCAAAGAATGTAAGAAAGAATACCCTAAGGAACCAATTCATGTCTGTGAATATTGTTTCGGTCCGCTTGAAATCAATTACGACTACGAAGGAATAAAAAAGGTCGTAAGCAAAAAGTCTATCGAAGCGGGTCCTCCTTCCATGTGGCGTTACCAGCCCTTGTTACCCATTGACGAAGATCCAAAAGTCGGCTTGCACACGGGTTACACTCCCTTGGTACGGGCAAAAAACCTCGGCAAAGTTTTGGGGATAAAAAACCTCTATATAAAAAATGACAGTGTCAATCATCCCACATTCTCATTCAAAGATCGTGTGGTAGCAATTGCGGTTTCAAAAGCTATTGAATTTGGTTTCGACACTGTATCCTGCGCATCCACAGGGAACCTTGCAAACTCTGTCGCTGCACATGCGGCCGAAGCCGGTTTGAAAAGCTGTATCTTTATCCCAGATGGACTTGAAGCAGGAAAAATTCTCGGCACTTTGATTTATGGAACGCAATTAATTGCAGTCAAGGGCAGCTACGACGATGTAAACCGCCTATGTAGCGAAATTGCCGTTAACCACAAATGGGCATTTGTAAATATTAATATCCGCCCTTACTACGGCGATGGCTCTAAATCTTATGGATATGAAATTGCCGAACAATTGGGATGGAAAACACCAGATAATGTTGTTGTCCCCGTTGCCGGTAGTTCCTTGATAACAAAAATCTGGAAAGCCTTTCACGAATTCGAGATGTTAGGTCTTGTAGATAAAGTCCAAAGTAAAATATTTGCAGCTCAAGCTACAGGATGCTCACCTGTCACCACCGCTATCAAAAACGGAAGTGATAATATTATTCCTGTTAAACCCAATACCATCGCCAAATCGATAGCAATCGGAAATCCAGCTGACGGTTATTATGGAATCAAAACTGCTAATACCAGTGGTGGCTATGGAGAAGATGTGTCAGATGAAGAAGTAGTAGAATCTATGAAACTACTAGCAGAAACCGAAGGCATATTTACAGAAACCGCGGGTGGTGTCACGGTAGGCGTCACTAAAAAGTTGGTTGAGCAAGGTCGCATTAAACCCGATGAGACAACGGTAATTTGTATAACAGGGAATGGACTGAAAACTCAAGAAGCTCTGGCCGACAGCTTTGAAGCACCTGTCGTGATAGAGCCTAAAGTAAATAGTTTTGAAGAAATTTTTGCAAACAGTTTAACGGTTTAGAAGGAGTAAAGCATGGCAGTAAAAGTAAGAGTACCCACACCATTAATGAAATTGACCGACAACAAAAGTGAAGTGACTGCTGACGGTGCTAATATCACAGAAATCCTCAACAATCTTGAATCACAGTTCGCTGGGATCAAAGAACGTATTTGTGAAGAGGACGGCACTCCGCGAAGGTTTATTAATATTTATCTCAACGAAGACGACATCCGCTTTCTTGAAGGTGAAAAAACAGCAGTGAAAGATGGCGACGAAATTTCCATCATCCCTGCAATTGCGGGTGGAGCTATCTGATGTTCGATTTTTCTGACGAGCAGGTTGAACGGTACAGCCGACATATCATTCTCCCAGAGGTAGGTGGAGAAGGTCAAAGCAAACTACTCGAATCAAAAGTATTGCTTGTAGGCGCAGGGGGGCTAGGTTCACCCGCCGCTTATTACCTTGCCGCTGCGGGTATCGGCAATATGGGGATTATCGATTTTGACACGGTTGATCTGAGCAATCTTCAAAGACAGATCATTCACAACACCGAGCGAATCGGAATGCTCAAAACCGAGTCTGCAAAGAAAACTATTGAAGCTTTAAACCCGGACGTGAAGGTTACTGTATTCAATGAAAAAGTAAGTTCAGAAAACATCATGCGTCTGTTTGAAGGCTATGATTATATTTTGGACGGCACAGACAATTTTGCAACCCGATACCTTATAAATGATGCTTGTGTATTGACCGGTAAAACCAATATTCATGGCAGCATTTTTAGATTCGAAGGACAGGTCACCGTTTTCAAGCCAAAAGAAGGCCCATGTTATCGCTGTTTATATCCCGAACCTCCCCCACCCGGCCTCGTGCCTAATTGTCAAGAAGGGGGCGTGCTTGGTGTTTTGGCTGGCATCATTGGTAACCTGCAGGTAGTGGAAACTTTGAAGCTTATCCTGGGTCAAGGAGAAACGCTGGTCGGGTCTTTGCTCCTATATGATGCATTAAAAACCGAGTTCAGGAAGCTGAAACTAAAAAGAGATCCAAAGTGTCCCGTTTGTAGTGATCAACCAACAATCACAGAGTTGATCGATTACGAAGAATTTTGTGGGCTGTCACGTTGACAATAATTTAATAATTACACATTGCCCGGTTAAAATGTTTCGGACAATGAGTTAAATTTTTTCTAAAGATTTTTATATGTCATCAAAACCATTGAGTTTTCCTATTCCCTTTGAGGTGCAGGCTCCCACCTGCCCTGTCATTACGGATAATTCCGTTTTGGACGCCATTGGGAACACCCCTTTGATCCGCATTCACAATCTTGGCAAAGAGTTCAAGAACGTTGACATCTATGCCAAAGCCGAATGGAAAAATGCTGGTGGCTCAGTGAAATCGCGCCCCGCTCTAAAAATGATCGAAGATGGAGAAAAATCTGGCAAGCTGACTAAAGATAAAATTATTCTCGACTCCACATCAGGCAACACAGGAATTTCATACGCACTGATTGGCAAAGTAAAAGGCTATAAAGTCAAACTTGTTATGCCCTCCAACGTTTGCAAGGAGCGTAAAGGGCTTATGGCCGATTTTTATGGCGCGGAAATTGTGACTTCCAGTCCCTTTGAGGGTTCAGATGGAGCCATCTTGTTAGCTCGGGAAATTTATGAAAAAGATCCGGATAAATATTTTATGCCTGATCAATATAATAATGACTCCAACTGGCAGGCACATTTCGATACCACAGCTAAAGAAATATGGAAACAAACGAACAATCGTGTCACCCATTTTCTCGCAGGAATTGGTACCGGTGGAACGATAATGGGAACCAGCCGTGGCCTTCGTAGTTTCAATCCAGACATCCAATGTTATGCGGTAGAACCTGCGGAATCCCTTCACGGGTTGGAGGGACTCAAACATATGGAAACATCCATAGTTCCCGGAATCTACAAAGAGGAAGAACTCACTGGAAAAATCAGTGTGGCAACTGAAGAATCATATGACATGGTTGAAACGCTCGAAAAGCAGGAAGGCATTCTCGTGGGTCATTCATCTGCCGCTGCTATGTTAGGTGCTCTCAAGCTGGCCGCAAAAATCGAAGAGGGAGTGATCGTCACGGTTTTCCCCGATAGTTGCGAAAGATGCTACGTTAACTTTGGTCAGTTTAAGCAGTACTACGAAAGCCAACCTGATAACAAGCGCCCCAAAATAGACTAGCCATCAACTCCAAAACAATGGGCCGCTTCCAAAAACATATATTCATCTGCATCAACGAAAGAAAAACCGATGACAAAAGGGGATGCTGTGCTTCGAGAGGATCTCTGGAGTTACTAGATCACCTCAAAGGGCGTGTGCACGAATTAGGTTTAAAGGGCAAAGTTCGCGTAAACAAGGCAGGATGCCTGGATGCATGTGCCCAAGGGCCTACCTTGGTGGTTTATCCTGATGACATCTGGTATGCCCCAAAAAGTAAAGAAGATTTGGAAGAAATCATCACCGAACACATTCAAGGTAATCGCCCTGTAGAACGCCTGACCATACCTTACAAATAAAACCCCACAATCACTCAGCGGCAGACCGTTCTGAGTTCATTTGTGATTGGCATAGCTTGTAAAAAATACCTTTTTTTTGTAACAACTCTTTTCGATTTCCAAACTCAACAATCTCACCCTTTTTAAGAACTAAGACTTTATCAACATGCATCAGGGTGGATAAGCGATGCGCAATAATAATGCTGGTTCTTCCCTTAGTCATCTCTTTTATACCATTCTGAATTTGCCGTTCCGTTTCCATATCTACATTTGAAGTTGCTTCGTCAAGCACCAATATTTTAGGGGAAGCTGCAAGAGCTCTTGCAAATGAAAGCAACTGCCTTTGGCCAGAAGAAATATCCCCTCCCCCCTCATTCAATACCTGTTCATATTTGAAAGGAAGATTATTTATAAAATTATGTGAACTGACTGCATGAGAAATAGACTCTATTTCCTCAAGACTTATTTGATTATTTCCTAATCGAATATTATCCAATATATTTCCGGAAAATAAAAAAACGTCTTGTTGTACCAAGGCAATCTGTCTACGCAAATCATACTTGTTAATATCTTTAATAGAGTTTCCGTCAAACAAGATATCGCCTTTGTTAATCTCATAAAACCTGCAAAGAGCATTAATAATAGTAGATTTCCCAGATCCCGTTGCACCAACAACAGCTAGGCTTTCCCCTTGTCTTAAAGAAAAGGATATATCTTTTAAAACAAATTGATCTTTTTTATAAGCAAACCAGACGCCCTTAAATTCTATATTTCCATTCAGTTGAAATTCTTTTTGAGGTCGAACGGATTCGGGGATTTGTTCGGGAGTATCAAGTAATTCAAAGATACGCTCTGAAGATGCCATTGCGGTTTGTATGATATTAAATTTTTCAGCCAAATCACGAATTGGCTCAAAAAACTTTTGCAAATATTGAATAAAAGCAACCAATATTCCCAATTGAACTTCTTCTTGAACAAACCGCCCTCCCCCGAACCAAATAACCATCCCGATAGCCAGTGAACTAAAGAAATCAATCGAAGGCATATAAAAAGCATTGTATTTGACTGTCCTTAAATCCTCATTGAGTCGCTCCTTATTTATGGAGTAAAATTTTTCATAATTTTTCTCTTCCCGATTGAAGCACTGAACCGTATCAACTCCAGAAAGGTTTTCTTCCAAGAAAGAATTTAACTCGGATACATGCGCTCGATTTTTCCTTAGCGCATCTCTAGCCCGAACTCGATACACTTGTGTTGCTGTTGCAAGCAAAGGAAAAATAATACAGACCAGAAGTGTGAGCCGCCAATCGAGGTACAACATGACGCAAAAAATTCCAAAAAGAGTAAACAAATCGCTAAATATGAGAATCAACCCCGAAGTCAGCATTTCATTCAAAACTTCAACATCATTAACTACACGAGTTATCATTTTTCCGATGGGATTTTTGTCAAAATAGGAAAAAGACATTTTATGAAGATGCGCAAACACTTTTGAACGAAGATCAAACATGACCTTCTGCCCAATATACTGCATGAGATAAGTTTGAAAAAATTGGAATACAAAGGAAAAAACCAAAACCGATAAGTATATGGCCGCAATCACATCCAAGCCTTCCATATCTCCGGCTTTTATATGATCATCAATTACTATTTTTGTAAGATAAGGACCTGCTAGATTTAGCACCGAAACAGCTAAAAGGAGTAAAATGGCAAGGAATACAAAACCAGAATACGGTTTTAAATGAATAAGGACTCTTTTAAATAAAGCCCAGTCTTTATATCTATCCCTAAGGTCTTCCCCCGTATTCATTAAAGAACTATCTCCATTTCCCGAGCCAACTCCTGATTTCGAAATAAGTTGGCATACACTCCTCCTATTTTCATTAATTCAGAGTGATCCCCTCTTTCAACAATTGCCCCCTTATCTAGAAGGACAATTTCATCTGCATTTCTAATGGTGGATAACCGATGTGAAATAATAATTTTTGTAGTATTTTTAAAATTATCTTTTAAATTTTGGAACAACCTCTCTTCCATTTCTGAATCAAGATTCGAAAAGGAATCATCAAGAATCAATAGTTTTGGTTTCTTCAATAGAGCACGAGCCAAAGCAATCCTTTGCTTTTGCCCCCCTGACAGGGTGACCCCCTTCTCTCCTATAAGCGTTTCTATATGGTCCGGGAATTGATCCAGATCGGAATTCAGCCCTGCAATTGTTACAATTTTTTCAATTTCTGAATCAGTGACATTCTCTCTGCCCAACGCGATATTATTTCGAATGCTGGTGGAGAAAAGGAATGGCTCTTGACTTACATACCCTATATATTCTCGCAAACTCTTTAGGGAGTTTTCCCTGATTGACTTTCCTTTAATACATATTTCACCCGATACAGGATCGTAAAATCGGAGCAACATTTGGGCCAACGTTGTTTTCCCAGAACCAATCACACCCACTACCCCAAGGGTTTGCCCTGCAATAATTTTTAAATTTACGTTATCCAAATTATTTTCAGAGTTATTCGCATAGGCAAAAGTAACATTAGTAAATTCCAAGTCACCATCAGCATGAATTTTTTCTCCAACTTTCCCTTTGTTATCTATAGTAGATCTTGAGGAAAAGATTTCATTAATACGCTCCATTCCCACAAAACCTTTTTGAGTAAGGTTAAACACATACCCAATTCCCATCATTGGCCATGAAAGCAACATTAAGTATCCGTTGAAAGCAACGAATGACCCTAAAGAGATTTCTTCAGCTATTACAGCACGCCCCCCCATCCATAAGGAAATCATCCCAGCCAATCCTATAGAAAAAATCATAGTTGGAGTAAAAACTCCAAAAACCTGGGTCACGCGCAAGTTTTTTTGAATATATTCTTTATTCAATTGATTAAACTTATCCTTTTCATATTCTTCCTGAACAAATGCATGAAGTACCCGAATCCCCGTAAGATTTTCCTGAACCCGCTCGGTTATTTTACTTAAATGCTCTTGGACAGCCTTGTGCCGTTTTCCAATTTCTTTAACAAAACAGAAAAATAAAATGGAAACAAAGGGCAAAGGAATAAAGACTTTAAGAGTCAAATCAACACTAATCAAACTCATCATAGTCACTGCCATAACAATAACAAAGGCCGCATCTATCAAAATTAAAACTCCCAAACCAAAAAATTCGCGAACAGCTCTTAAATCATTTGTAGCCCGCGACATTAAGTCACCTGTTTTCTGGTTTTGATACCACAGTCTATCCATTCCAAGTAAATGCTTGAAAAGATCATTTAAAATATCGAATTCCACTTTACGAGAAAGACCAAACATGTACTTACGCCATCCATATCGACCCACGACAATAACCATCGACAACAAAAGCAGGAATCCCACATATTGGGTCAATTGCTCGACGGCGGGCTTTTCAGGAAGAATATCTATAAATTCTTTAATCAACCAGGGAACAACCAACGTCATTGCATCGGTAATAATCAAAGCAGAAATACCAACCAATAATTCTCTGCGATACTTGGTCACATAAGGAATAAATGTTTTAAGGTTATTCATCTCGTAATTTCATCTTCTACTTATTATTCAATTAATCCAAGAGCAGGCAGAATTAAAAGGATTTTTAACAGGAATGAAGCCTACATTCGATATGGGTTAAAACCGGACCAACGTTATAAAGGAATTTATCATTAAAGCATTATCAACAGGGAGTAGTTGATGGAATGCGGTTATAAAAATAGATTTAATTCCTATTTTTTAGGCATAGATAATATGAAATAATTTTTTATAGCTTTGACCGCAACAAGTTGATTGGCAAATTCGCTGGCCTTATTTTTTGATGGAAACTGCCCCACCCTTAACTTATACCAATGACCACCGGATCGTCGTTTTGATTTGACCACATATAAATTCTCAACATTTTTCTTCTTCAACTTTGCCACCAGTTTATTAGCTTGTTTTGCTGATACCACGGCTGCAATCTGAACGGTATAAACACGGTCTTCTTTTTGGCGTTTTGAGGACTCAGTTGCCAATTTTGATTCAGGGGTGACAATATTCTCAAAGTTGCTAACAGGAAACCAAATCTCCTTAAAGCCCAACCCAACTATGATAATTATTGAAAGAATAGTAAAACTAATCAGCTTTATGTTTAAGGGAAGGGTGCCAAACTTATAAACCCCATCCAATAATCGCAACACTAACCATTCCCCGGTGTTTAGAATAACTTTTCCGAGCCAAACCAAACCTTTCCAGACCAAATTTGCTTTTGATGCGACCAAACCCATTTCAGTTTTTAATCGTTTCAAATCTTGCAAATCTTCTTTTCGAAATAGTTTAACTTTTTGAAGCTTGTAAGCAATCCGCAACTCATCAGACTTAGATTTTAACTCCTGCTGCTGACCTGGTTCCAATTGCAAAAATATTTCTTCGCAAAACTTATGTAAACCTGGCGCGAAACCAACCAAATTTCCATCGCAATACGATTGCCCCAAAATGGTTTTAATTTGCTCCTTTTCGTTTACAGAAAATTTCAAGGCTTTGACATAGAATCGTAAAGCGCGTTCATCCGTTCGATTGTGAGTCAAATATATGGGTAAAATGAATTTAACAATTTCTTCCGAAAGTTCACTTTCCGTTTCCAAGGCACTCAAAAATAAAGGTTCTGTTTGCCCCGACCATTGTTTCGCTTCTAGAAATATTTTTGCCAAATATGAAGTAAGAACAGGGTCATGTTTCTCTTCCTGTTGAAACATTATTAACAGTAAATCCATTTCCTGCTGACTCAGCTCTTGCCCCCGATCCAATATAGATAAAAGAGGCTTTCTAAATCGAGAGTTTTGGGGGCTTTGTATAAATGCTTGGGCGTAATAGTTTAAAGCATGAGGGGATTCTTCCCCAATTGAAAGGAGATAATCTGCATACTGAAGAACGCTCAAACTTCGATACCGTTTTCCTGTAGATGGCAGGAAATATGATGAGTATGTAAACTCAATCAAATTCTCAAACTGGCATTTAATATTTTCAACAACAGATTTGGGGGGAATATTTTTTAAGCCATGCAGAGAATTGTAGAATCGTTGTTCACCCAACATTCCGTAACCAATAAAGCCAAAAAACAAGCAAACCAGAAACATTGATAGTTGAATAGCAAAATCATCAAATACAACATTGGGTAAAGCCACTTCATGTATGAAATAAAGGGTCGAAAATCCCAATCCAAGCATAAGAAAAAGCGTTGCTGTCAATCGAGCGAAATAAAATTTAATCGTCTGATACAACATAGTTCCCTACTAGTTTGGAGAGGTTTCCACTTCTTCTGTCTTTTCTTCTGGTTCTACATCCAAAATTGGTAAAGGAGACAAATCAACATCTTCCTTTACAGCAACCTGGATTTTTTCAAGAGTAAACTCACTTGGTAATCTTCCGGTTTCAACATCTACGGTAGCGAATTTTATATTTTCTGGAACAGGAAAGTTCACCTTGGTTTTCCCTTCCAATGCTTTCTGCATATAATAAAACCAGATAGGTGCAGCAGCACTGGCTCCTGTCAAACCTTTGCCTGATTTTGTTCTCATAGAGTCGTTATTATCGAACCCCACCCACACCGAGGTCGAAATATCTTTAGTGAAACCATTAAACCATGCATCCTTAAAATCATTAGTGGTTCCTGTTTTGCCAGCGGCTGGATGTTTAAATCCCATCCGCCGAATAATTCGGCCGGTCCCTCTCTCTACAACACCTCGCATCATATCCAGCAGGGGATAAAGAACATCGGGTGAAAATTGCTGCACCCCTTGATAATAATGTTCATAAAGACGATTCCCCTGGAAATCTTCAATTTTTTGAATTAAGTAAGGCTCGTTATAAATACCTAGATTGGCAATAACACTATACGCAGAAGCGATTTCCAAAGGTGATACGCCGGAAGTACCCAATGCAAGTGAAAGGTGTTTTCCAAGCGGGCTTTTTATTCCAAATTTTCTGGCGGTGCGAATAACCTTCTCTGGCCCAACCTGCTCCATTAGCTTTGCAGAAACAATATTAATAGATTTCAATAGGGCTTTTTTCAAAACAATATTGCCTGCATATTCTTCATCAAAATTCTGGGGTTCCCAAGGTTTTGTGCCAGGAATTTCAATCTTAATAGGTTCATCTACAACCACCGTAGCAGGAGAAAAGCCTAAAGACTCCATAGCAGTTAAATAGACAAAAGGTTTAAACGATGAGCCAGGCAGTCTATTATTTGATACAGCTCGATTGAACTGGCTGTGAGAATAGTTTTTTCCGCCCAGCAAAGCCTTAACTGCACCACTTTTGTTTTCGATTGAAACCAATGCTACCTGCAACTTTTCTGATGCGAGCTTCTTTCGCACCTTTCCGGTTAAAGCCTCCAAATGGTTACTGGCACCCCGCAAAGCAAATTGTTGATATCGGGTATCTAGAGTGGTGAATATTTTCAATCCCCCAAAATGCACAAACTCTTTACCATAATCTTTTTCAAGTTTTGCCAGGACCTCATCTACAAAATATAAATTGGGATTTGATTCAACTTTTGGACTTGCAAGGTTAATTGAAGAGTTTAAGGCTTCCTCTTTTTCTGTATTTGAAATCAAGCCTTCTGAAACCATTCGTTTCAAGACGTAATCAGCACGTCGCATTGCTTTTTCATAATGCACAAATGGATTGGAATTATTAGGCGAGTTTGGCAGACCCGCTAGCATGGCAGCCTGCAAAAGAGTTAGCTCACGTGCTCTCCTATTAAAATAAATTTGAGAAGCCTCTTCTATTCCATAAGCACCGCTCCCAAAATAAATTTGATTACTGTAGGCCTCGAGTATTTGTTCTTTGCTAAAAGTTACTTCTAGTTGAAACGCGACCAGAAGTTCTTTTATCTTCCTTATCCAGTTTCGTTCAAAAGAGAAAAATAAATTCTTTGAAAGCTGTTGCGTGATAGTACTCCCCCCCTGCACAATTCTTTTAGTTCGCAGATTGGTGAGCAGTGCCCTGACAAGCCCTCGATGATCTATTCCTGCATGACTATAAAATCGAGAGTCTTCAACAGCAATAATTGCTTTTAAAAATTCTGGAGAGATGTCTTCAAAATTAACGGGGTGTCTTTCACCTAAAACTTTAATACGCTCACCATCTGCGGAGTAAATCTCAGTAGGCAAACTTAAATTGATATGTTCCAAGCTCTTTGGAAGTTGTGGAAGGTCCTTACTTAACCAGAAATAAAGGCCGGAAACAGCAAAGAAAGAAATAAGAATTAGAAATACGATTACTAGATTTAGATACTGTAGAATGCGGCCAATCAAGGAGTCACCTCAATTGAAGATTGCGGTTCAGCCAAGCCTTCTACTAAAGAATCAGACCTATCCATTTGGGATAAAATATTATTAGCCAATTCCACTGCCACAGGAATAAACAAAACTCCCGTGTAATAATCAGTATCATATTCAATTCCAAAAACAAGGTGTTGGGCGGACTCCTCTCCCTGCACAATGTCCGAGACTCCTACACGGGTAAGATAATAATTTTTCTCTAAAAACCAGCGAGGTTCTGGGAACACCGCCGTTTGAGTAACCGAGTCCAGATTCTTCAACACAGGCAAAACTTCATCAATTTTAAAAATACGGTTTCCTTTAAAATTGGAATCCTCCAGCGTTCCCCGCTTTATAGACCGTGTAGCTTGCACTTCCAATATAGTATCAATGGATAAAAATATTTCGTGTGCAGGGATATTTTTCTGATCCAAAAACTGAAGAGTGACCCATGGGCCAAATCGTTTTAAAAGAACACGATTCCAATTCTTTTCAGAGTCGAGGCTTATCAAATCATAAGGAGAAATGATTTGTTCTGATCCCTGCCCCGGAAAGTCAAAGTACAGCTGCAGAAACTTTTCGCGAGTAACAACTAAAGGGAATCCCGGCGCAACATTTTCAAACAATTGTTTGAGAGAAGAAATGCCCGAGGCGCTTTCCTCTTGAATATTCAAGGAGGAACGGATGGATTGAATTTGGGCTTGTGCGATGAGAGACTGTCTATCCCGCTCCCACATCCGACCTAATTGGGGTCGTTTGTGGTTTTGCCACTTTAAGTAATAACCGACGCTTTTTTCAAACAGGTTGGTATAAAACTCAAGGGAAAGAAAAGCGGAAAGAATGACTAATCCTGCCACACTGTGCCACGACCTTCTGACACCGGCAAATTTCACAAATATTTATCTCACGGTGATTTTATTAATAGTTCGGGTAACCATTTTAAGCTTGTCTATCTTTTCTTGCAAAGCTTTTTTGTCCAGTTTTTTCCTACCGGGCTTTTTTTTCGTTTTTGGCTTTGGAGGAGTCTTAATTTCAATCTTAACCTTAGGGGCCACTTTTCTTTTTCCTTTGCGCCCTTTACCGGCTTTCTCCGATAACCTACTAACTACCCTTCCAGTTTCTACGATCTGGGTCATTGAGTCCATACAATCTTTTTTCAAACGCGGTGGCATTTTTCTAAATAAAGTTAAAAGGCGTTTTTCCGAGTCATCGATTGTCATCAATTCTTGTTGGTCAGGGTCTTTTAAAACCACCTGACCGACCTCGAAGTCGATGGATTGCACCTGGACAGGGGAAGCTCCCTTATTTATTTTTTCAAGAGGAGCTATATCATTCGGTTCAATTGCAGTCGTCAATAACTGCTCAAGAGAAATATTACCCAAGCGAGCAATTTTCACAAGAACCGAAACAGGAGCATCCCTTTCCCCAGCTTCATACCGCACAAATGTCCGGAACCCAACCTTTAGAATTTCAGACATCACAGATTGGGTACAACCCAGCTCTTTCCTAATCGTTTTCAAATTTTTAGCTAAAACAGACATCAAACTTCCCCGAACAATACTTATGTTTACATCTAGTTTAATTCTAATCCCTGCCATTACTTATTTCAATATAACTTTGCCGTACTTCAATTTTTATTTCCAGCAAACCAAACTAGATAATCTTTTGGTGAAATCAGAAAGCGAGATTAATTAGGAAAGTCAAAAAACAAACGTTCACCTCTACATTCGTCAATAATGCAGATACACTCAAAAAAACCACTAACACCACAAAACCGATATAAACAAAGGAGTTAGGGAAACACCCCTCGATAATAATAAAAACGGCATAGGTCTTGCTATTTAAATTGAAACGCTAACAAACTTGGGGAGTCTTCGTTATGGAATCAGATGATTTTTTTGAAAAAGAGTATGAAAATTTAAATGATGCAATTTTAGAGGCTATTGTTTCCTCCAGAGAAATCAGAAAAATACTTAAAACATTAAAGGACCAAGAGCAAATCGACAATAAGGCAGTGCTAAATTTGTTTCTCAGTTTAGATGAGTTATATGAAATGATTTCCGAAAAGAAAAATAACTCCATGGTTTATAAATTGGAACCGGTGGAATCAAATCCATCCTCAGAACAAGATGAAACTAAAAGGAAAGCTTCCACTACGAGTAAAAATAAAGATATTATCGACGGAAAACCACTGTCATTAAATGAAGCTCGTTTTGAAAGTTTTTACCAAGGAAAGTTTGACCAGGAAACCTGGTTGAAGAAGGCACGTATCCGGCTGCAATGAATTAAGGAAGGGAAAAATCTTAACTAGTTTTTAAAAATCTTGGAATCACAAGCGATGTACTTGATTTGTTTTAATGGCACAACAAATATTTCGTCCGTAGTGGTTACTTCGAATAATTCTAAATCATCACTGAAGCCATGCTTTTCTGTGGTTTCGAGTATAAGCTCCTGACTATCGACAAAAACAATTTTCAATCTGTACTGCATTTCGATCCCCTTTCTAAGTAAACAGGAGTGCCTATTTGGCTTTTATCCTATTTACGCTACCTTCGATTAATTAGGATACGCTACACTCTCGAATTTTTTTGATAAGGGGTTATTGAGGTATCCCTCAACATAATTTTTCAAATACCCTTTTTCATATAATTTTTTATTCGAAAGATCTGAATTTATTTTGTGAAGCACCTTGAAACGCACATTCGGAAACTGTTCTTTAAACTCATCAAAAGATCTGCCTGAAATATCCCTATCATCATTGGAAGATTTCTCCATAATAACCTTTGGCAAATGAATTACCTTTTGGTTCGTAATTCTCTTAGCAACATCGTCAAATGTAAGCAAGGTCGTACAATCAGAATCCCCGCCAAGAGTAGCATTAGGAACATATAAGAAACGAGCACGCCCCGGACGAAACAACGTCAAAATACGATGTACGTTACCTGCCATTACAATCCAATCTTTTTTCTCAAGTTCGCATGCATCAAATGTTTTTATGATTTTATTCCTGTTCAAAAACGCAGTAATATCTGACTCTGTATGAATCATCTGGATATTTGGAAGATCCATATCGTACATTTTCCTGGCTTCATCAGGGAGATACCTTTTCCCCTGGCGCATCAATTTAGTGGTATCCCCATCGATATACTTTAAAGGAGTGAGACACCCCATCCAAAGCAAAACACTCTTATTGATTTCAGAAATTCTCTTTGCGTCTTGAGACATGGTCCCTGGGCCAAAAGAATAAAAATTAGCAGAGGTCACCGCAGGTCCATCTAATACCGCCAACACCTGATCAACCGAGGGGCCTTTAGGCATTAACTGCTGGCGATAGGACCCCAGGGTAATGACTGACAATTCAAAATTTATACGCCCCGGATATTTTTCGGCAAGTAGGTTGATTCTTTTCGGATCAAAATAACCCACCGAAAACACTGTAATTTTTTTATCTGTCTGATCCAGAAATTCTTCAATCCAATCCATCGCTTTTGGGTGAAGAGCAAGATCTGTCCACTCCATATACTCATTGCCTCCCAATACCCAGGATTCCGATTCACGAGTCGGAAAGGATTTAATCTCATTAAAAATAAAATCCCAATGTTCCTGGGTGGTCAAAGGAGTTTCGAAAGTCTTTCGATAACTATGATCCATCTCATAGCAAAAAGTACATTTAACCGGACAGGTTTTCCCAAGACTTATAGGAATTTTTCTATCCTTTATTTCTCTGCGAAAAATATCATGTAAAAACTCCTGTTCCTGAATCGACATACTCTTACCAGTCTTTAAAAGCGTTCATTAATGAATCATCAATCGGGACTTCCTGTTTCTGATCTGCATCCAGCCCATGAATCATTTCGTTAAGATGGACGGCGGCACAACCCATAAAGGCGATACTTTCCTGTTGTAATTTAAAATTTCCCCCTTTTAGTTTTGCCTCAAGCTCCTGCACGTGCTTTTCATCAAAAGGGTGAATTCGCGCCGATTTTTTGAACGCCTCAATAGCTTCTTTAAAATTTTTATTCTCATGTTCAGTGACACCTGTTTTTAAACTGTCCTGAGCATCTCGCACTTCTTCAATTGTTACTGGATATTTTTCTGTCATTTCCTTCCTCTCTTTTGCTGCATAACCAAAAAGAAAAAGTTTGACCAGAAATTAGCATAGCCAAATCCTAAATCAAACTAGCGCTTTTCAATCATCCCATCAAAGTCTTAAGCTAACCTATGACTAAAACCCAAAGCAAGTAAACGTTGGAATTTAGACCAAATGGTTGTAAATAAGGAGCTATTGTAACATTCCTTGAACTGGTGCTGTCAAGGGATTAGAAATTAGAGACTTTGGAATATAAATAGGGGGGGGAATTAACAAGGCAGAAAAAACACAAGCAGAAACACAACAAGATAAAACATTCAAAAGGCGGGGAACAATTCCCCGCCATCCAAATGAATTCAGCTAAAAACCTGGCCGATTAATGTTTCTTTTCAACGCCTTCAGGTGGGTACTGGTGACCTTCACCATCAAACTTTTGTTCCAATGAACAAGAAGCCAAAACCAATACCAGCGAAACCCAAATAAAAGAAGCTACCAACTTTTTCATCCAGCCTTCTCCTCTCAAAAAGTTTTGGTTCCAGACAAAGCAAAGCTTGGCCGGAACCCCTTTGAAGTATGCTTTTTAACAATTTTTTTACAACAATTCAATCATTTTTTCAAGGTTTCCCCTTACAATGGAAAATATTGCCTCCTAAGGGGCCTATTCTTTATTTTACAAGGTATTAGATTTGCCCTATTCACCAGACATTGACCTCGCCACTCTGCAAAATATTCCCTGCCCCTCCAAACGACAGTGGAAGTTTTTCTCAGAAATTGATTCTACCAACGCAGAAATCAGTCGCTGCCTTCCCAAACATCCCTCAGAAGAAGGGCTGGTAGTTTTAGCAGATAGCCAAACAGGCGGAAAAGGACGTAAGGGTAGAGTCTGGCACTCCGAGCCTGGGGTCGGAATATACATATCAACATTAATTCGGCCAGACCTAACTCCGAGGCAATTGCCGATCCTTACATTGATGGCGGGACTGGCAACTGCATTGGCTGTGAATGATTTTATTACCCAACCCGCAAAACTCAAATGGCCCAACGATCTTTTGCTCAGCGGAAAAAAAGTTGCTGGCATTTTATGTGAATACCAACCCGTAGAAATTCCGGCAGTGATCATTGGCATTGGAATAAATGTTAATCAGAACCAGTTTCCCGAAGACATCAAGGGCATTGCAACCTCACTCAAACTCGAATCGGGGATAAAAATAAACCGCACAGAGCTAATTAAAAGCCTAATAACACAATTGGATAATCAATACCGCGAATTAACCGAAGGCAAAGTTCAAGCTCTCATTGAAAATTGGACACAACACACAGACCTATTTGGAAAAACAATT
>JAJDAV010000150.1 GCA_029261695.1 Nitrospinaceae bacterium
TCTTTTTTTGCACGCTCAAGAAGCTGGAACATTTTCAGGTTGTCACCGAGATCACGCGCGTAAGTGACAATTTTAATTATGCCACCCGGCAAATCCTTCATCGCTTCATAAAGTGGATTAACATCTTCGGGAGTATGAGAAAAATCGTGATAGGAAATTATTATCCGCGAAGTTTCGTGACCTTCGAGGAACGGTTGCAAATGTTCACGAGGAGTCGAAACTTCGATATCGACATAGTCAGCTCCGGCTTCCAAAGCATCGTGTAAAGCTTGGACGCGTTCTTCGTCCCCGCCTTTAAATTGCCCGCCATCCAACTTACTTCGGTTAGTGACAATCACAGGAATAGTTGCGGCATCAAGAAGAACCTTAAGGTCAAAGGACGCAATTAGGTCAAGACGCAACTCAAGAATATCAGCCACTTTTTCAGCTGCAGAAATTTGCTCCAATGCTTTGGGCATGGAGGCACCGACAATAGGGACACAAATCATAAAGGAATATATAGAAAATTTTTATCAGGAGGGGATTTTAGCAGACCCGGGGCGCAATCAAAACGAAAACCGGCATAAAAAATTAAAACTTCATAGAGCCTTTCCTCTTTTTAAATACCGGGCACAAATTCGCCACTCGCTGCTGGAACGGGTTTGCTGGTATTTTCTGGCTCTTCAGCTTTAACTACAGGCGCATCTCCTTTAGGGTTTTTCTGCAAAGCCTGTCTTGCTGCACTGGAGATCGTAACCTGATCCCTCTGTCCCTGCACTCTTCTCACCGGGTTTTTATTGTTCAAGTCGGCAATGCGCGCCTGGCCTTGATAAGTTTTAAAAACCTTACTTACCGGTACAATTGAAAAATCCATAGTTCCTTTCCTCCGTTATATACTGTCTGAAATTTTTGGTTTAATTCGGGTAGAAAGCCCATAACCTTTTAATAAGGTTCGCCCTGTTTTCATTGACTTCATTTTTTCGTACAAACCCTGTTTTTCGTTGATCAACTTTTTTTCACAATCGTTTTCCATTTCTACAACTCCCTCTATTACTGTTTCAATCTGAGCGCCAAGTTCTTTCAAATTTTTCGCGATAGCGGCCCGGCTCTTTTCATCGAGAAGTGCGACATGCTTTTCCAGTTCCTGATCATCTTTGGCCAAAGACTCAATCACAGTTTCTTTGTCATTTAGAACTTGAGTGAGCGCTTGTTCATCATTTCCGTCAACGGCCTGCACTTGCCGTTTCATTTGCCCACTGAACTCTTCTAAATGGGACAATTTGTTGATTAAGATTGCTTTAATTTTCTGTTCTTCCATTTTTATGCCACCGCTATTAAGGTTTGAACTGTTGCTTCTAAATTAGAATTCTCAGTAAATTTGCGGAAATTTTCTGCCAGGAGGCTTGGCGTCCCAGATTGAATTACCACTTCATTTTGTTTAAGTGCCAGGTCTCCCCGACCTTCTCTAACAATGTTTTCCAGTTGTTCTGCAAGCAAAGGAAGAATCCCTGTTTCAGGATTGGTAAACAGATCGAAAACTTCCTGGGTGTTTTTTTCTAGTCCCCGTTCGAATTCCGTTTCGTCCAGCGCAATGGTGTTGTCGGTCAAAGTTCGAATGCCAATGGAACTCAATCTTTTTAAAAGATCTTCGTCACCGTTCTGCGAGGGAAAGTTCAGCCCTCTTTGGATAGCTTGAACTATTGAGGTGACGGCGACTTCCTGCTGACTCTGCTTTTCTGTATCGGTTATAGAAATACCTGTTGCTTGTGGGTTTCCCGGTCGGCCGCGGAAATCATCGATGATTCGGTTTCTCTCTGCCAATACTCGCGCTCTCTTCTGCGGCTCTTCGGTCAGTTCATTGCGAATATCCTGAATATCGCCATCACTCTCAAAAGTTTTGCTTCCCTTAAGAAGATCATTAACTTTAGAGATGGAATCATTGAACTGGTTGAACAAGGTTTTAACCTGAGCAAAAAAGGTAGGGGCATCAATGAATATAGTGATTTTGGAAGCAGTTTCTGAGACTTGCTGTAACAGCAAAGCCGTGTCTTCAATAGCACCAGAAACAATATTGGAATCACTGCTGAAAAAATTTCCATCCACTTCAACGATTGCTGTTTGTGGTTGCACCACGAGGTTTTCAGGCCGGATCAAATCATTTAATTGAATTTCTTTTTGAACTTTTTGATCTTTGCCATCAATCTCAAAAAATCCGAGATCGAGAAGAACATAGTTCTCTTCATCAAGATCAATCGTATTACTACCGCCCGCAAGGCTTATCAGAACAAGTCGATTGTCTCTGATCAAGGCCAGAACGTTATTGTCTGATGTTCCTCCATCAAGCCTGCCGTTGGAATTGGTGTCTTCGCTGGGGTCTATCTCACCGTTAGCATTTACATCTTCTTTTATAAAAACGCCCTCGCCAAACTCGGAATTGCTGACCCTTAAAATCTCCAGAATTCCATTTCCATTTACATCTTCTGAAAGTTCCAACGAACCGTTTTTATTTATATCTTCTCCAAAATTTATTTTGTCTCTAATAGTTACCAGCGAGTCCGTGGCAACAACCGTGACCGAGACTCCATTGACAGAAAAGGTACCTGCCAGGCCCAGTTTTTCGGAAGGATCTTTTACATCTGAAGCCAGTTCTGCCGTTTGAGACAATCGAATCGGCCTGACATCAAAACTATCCAGCGGACCATTTTTACCAGCGGCGGCCAGAACTTCCCTGAAACGAGTGGAAACTGCTGATTTCGGATTCAACACATTATCTACAAGCAAATTGGAAACTGTTTGCTCCAGTTCCTTTAAAGAATCTGAAAGATCATCCAACTGACGGAGTCGAGCAAGGGTAAACGACTCTTTTTTATCGAGGTTATCTACTAATGGTAATTTTTGGGATTGGAAGCGCTGGGTGAGCAGAGAAATCGCATCTGCGGTTCTAAAAGTCGCAAGAGGCCCCGTGGCCTGCAACTGAGGAACCTTTCTTTTATTTACAAATACCGCATCAAATAGGGTTTGGCTCTTATTTTGGGAGTTTGTCCCTGCCTGATTCAGGGTATCCCTTGCCACATTAACCGTGGGGTTTTTACTAGTCGTTCGACTGGAATTGAAGGGGAAAAATGTAGGACTGGTATTATTGAGAACCTGCACGTTTTTTCCGGTCTGGCGACAAAAAAACTGGATTCGCCTATAAAGTGTTTAATCGAAAATGTCGATAAACACATCAAGATCGGAATCGCACAGATCTACCGAAAAAAAAACGCCCGCCTCGCCAGTGTTGCGTGCTTACACACCGATGACGGACCTTCGCCGTAAGGCGATGGACCACGCCGGTGTGACAGGTGCCCCTGACGGGCCTTAAGTCAAAATCTGAACCTTCGTTTAATATTGGGCAAGGCCGCAAACCATTCCAATATTATTCGAGATCCTCTTCTAAGCGATGGGGTAGTTCCGGTTCTGGCGTATCTCCTCTTGATGAGTTGTACAATAAGGCCCACTGCATGCCGCTGGCGGGCGCGGTTCGTTGTTTAAATTAAATTACTGACATTCTGTCCACGTTCTGTTTCTATTGCCGTAGCATCCGGCTCATCCCTAATTTCCGAAGGCCCTGGCGCACGTAATGGGTTTGTATCCTGAGCTTCTTGTAAGGGATCACGCACTTCCTCAATTTGTTCCACATCCGAGGCAGGAATATCCAAAGGCGGCTCGTTTCGAGCTGCTTCTTGAGCTGCTTCGGCCCTTTGCTCTGACCTTCTCTCAGGAACATTTGCCGCGGTTTCGGAAAGATCGTCCTCCAGAACCTCAACTTCTTCAGTACCTCTTATTTCTGCATTGTCAGATTCAACTCTTTGTTGAAGTTGAATATTTTGCTGCTCTGGCGCATCAGCAACATCACCGCCTGAATTACGAGTTTCATCTCGCGCCTCAATGGTCCGCGAAGTTGGATTCGAATCCAATTCATTCGTCGCGGCTGCAGCTTCTTGTGGATTGTCTATTTGGTTACGAGTTGAAAATTCCCGAGTACGGTTGGGGTTGGTTTGCGTATTACCCAACTGAAAACCTTCGTCGAGAGCTTCTTCAGGGTCGGAGCCTCCCTGTCCTGCAGATAGAGCTGCATCACCCGAATTGGTGGGGGTTGGTTCTCTTCTGTTTCTCTGGAGAGCATCTTCCGATTCAACACGCCGCCCTTCAACAGCTTGCTGCTCAAAGTCCTCTTCCACTATTTCATTTTGTTGAATTTCCTGACCTTGAGTTTCTGCCCGGTTGCGTTCCACAGCCTCATTTCGATCCAGAGCATCTTGAGTCAATTCAACCCGGTCTTCTATTCTTTCAGGTCGAGCGACATCTCTTTCTTCTTCTGCTGCAGCATCCTGGGCTCGCCGCGGGTCTCTAACTTCCTCTTCCGCGTCATCAAGTCGACGGGGTCGACCCACCTCTTCTCGGGATTGTTCCAGCCCTCTTAGTGCACCGGTGTTTCCCTGATCTAATGGAAAATTTCCTACTTCTTCTGCCATTGCATCCCCCTTCCATATAATTTCTCATATAGGTTTTGGTACCCGGTCCCTGGGGCTGCTTCCTGATACCTGAAACTCTTATCAATAAAAAATCAATTGCATAGTAAAGCTTTGGCAATTTTGTCCGATAAGATCATCAGGCAACAAGTATCCTTTTTAATAAATACTTCCCAAAAAAAATATAGCCTGTAAAACTTCCTCTCTACAATTACCTTTACCCCAGAGAAGACGGTAGTCCTTCGCTTTGCTTATCGGCAAAAACTAATCAAACTTTAGTGCTAATGTAAGACTTTTTTTGAAAAATATCCATATCCACAGGTAGGCACAACAAAATTCTCGAAAGAAAATCAGATAGCAGCCAATTATTCAATGAACTAACAAGGCGAGAGAAAAAAGATTAGAAAAAAAATTTAATGTGGATTATTTAATTTGGAGAGGATAGTTTCCCAATCCTTATAAAAAGGCACCATTTCATATTCAAGGATATCTGCCAAGAGCACCCAATCCTGGTTCTGGTTGGCCTCCAGCATTTGGCTCATCAAATCGGTTAACTTTGTCTGCCTGACCTCTAAATTTTCATTCTCAGCGCCAGGCAACGCTAATTCTCCTTGGTCGGACTGCATAATTATGTTTACGACCTGGGAAAACCAACCAATTCCATCCAATATTTGCATATAGTATTTATTGGCTTCCTGTTCATTTCCAGCACGGAATAAACCCGCCGCCTGCTCAAAACCAGGGATAAGCTTTTTCAAATAGTCCAGCGCATTGGTAAGATTGGTTGCTACCAAATCTTTTAAATTAGCCAGTTCAACTTTAAGGGAACCAATTTCGGAAGGATTTTTTTGCAAGGCCATCTGGTCATCGGCAGGGGATTCTTTATCATCCAACCAAATACGCCTTATATACGAGCCAGGGGTTTTCTTAACCAAGGAGGAGAGAACCGCTCCTAACGTGTCACCATCAAACTCCGATTCTTCCTGCTCAACTCCATTGATAGTTAACTTCATCGGACCCCTTCGTAAGTTTAAAATCTCCGCAATTTTAAACTCCCCCACTCCCCTTTGCAACCCCTCCTTGCCAGGGGAGTCAATAGGGCGATACTTTTTTGATTTATGAATCCTCAAGTATCTAGAAACAATCTTTGTCTCTACGGCGAGCAGAAAGGCTGCTCTTTTAGGAAATAATAGCGAACAGAAGTTTAAAACCTCACCCCATCTATAGGGCGCATCGGAAACCCACAAAATTGATTTTATCCGAAGGTTTGGCGTCTGTTCTATCAGAGGGGCGAACCCCTACAGAATAGTTTATCCAAGAACCTCCACGAATCACTTTGCGATTTCCTTTTTTTGGCCCTTGGGGGTTTTCATTGGGGCTTTTTTCATAATAGCCTTCATCATACCAGTCCATAACCCATTCATATACATTGCCTGCCATATCATACAAACCAAAATCATTAGCTGGAAAACTACCCACAGGAGCGGTGTAACTATAGCCGTCCTCAAATTGCTTTTCTTTCCAACGTTTGTCACAACTCTTATCGCAAAAGTTAGCTCGGTGGGACTCAGCTTCATCCCCCCATTCAAAAGTTGATTGTTTTCCTCCTCTAGCCGCCCATTCCCATTCAGCCTCGGTAGGAAGCCGTTTCCCAACTTTTTGACAATATTCCGTTGCCTCATACCAGGTAACCTTTTCCACTGGCAAATTGGAACCTTTAAACTCAGAAGGATTCTTATTCATAACACGTTGATAATCTTTCTGAGTCACTTCATAGATATCAAGATGGTAGTTATCCAGCTTGACCGGGTGGAGAGGCACTTCATCCTTAAACCATTTTTCTTTGCAGTGGTCATTGTTCTTCAGGCAAACCCGGTTTGCTTGCTTGGAGTCTGTTCCTCTAATGAACTTTCCACTGGGAATTAAAACCATCCCCTTGGGAGTGTGCTTAGAAATAATTTCCGCATTTTCTTTTTTTATTTCTTCGGAACTCGCAGTACCACACCAAAAAAAAGAAAATACAATTAAGACAGGCAAAATTTTAAACATAATCTCTTCTCCACCGATTGATTCTCTCGCCCCAGGCCAGAGTTTTTTCGGTGACATTATTTTTCTTCCAATTTCCTGCTGCAAATTTATTTGCCTCGGCCAGCGTGGGATAGATATGAATGGTCCCTAGAATTTTGTTCATACCAAACCCGTGTTTCATCGCCGCAACATATTCTGCGATGATATCCCCTGCGTGAAGTCCCGCGATGGTAACCCCAATAATTTTATCTTTCCCAGGCACCGTCAACACCTTAACTATTCCATGTGCAGCCTCATCAGCAATTGCCCGATCCAGATCATCAATTCCATAGGTTGTAACTTCATAGGGGATCCCTTGCGCTTTCGCCTCTAATTCGTTCAACCCCGAACGCGCTACCTCGGGGTCGGTAAAGGTCGACCAGGGAACCGTACTGTAATCTACCTTAAAACCGTAGAAAGGACTTAACATTGAGTTTACGGCACAATACCAAGCTTGGTGCGCAGCAGTATGAGTAAATTGATAAGGCCCGGCAACATCTCCACACGCATAAATATTGGGGATGTTGGTTTTCATATATTCATCCACCTTGATCGTTTTTTGAGGTGTTAACTCTATCCCCAGTTCCTCCAATCCAAATCCGGTTGTGTTGGCTTTTCTTCCCAACGCAACCAACAAGGTATCGAACTCGACTTCGACAGAATTCCCATCGCTCTCACATTCCAGAAAATCTTTTCCATCCCGGTTAAAAAATCTTTTTGGAGTATGCCCTACCAATACATTGATTCCATCGTTTCTGAAACTTTCCAAAACCATTTGTGATATTTCAGGATCTTCTTTGGGAATCAGCCTCTTGTTACGCTGCACCTGAGTCACATTACTCCCCAATCTCGCGAAGGCCTGAGTCAGTTCAGAACCAATGGGGCCACCTCCAAGAACGAGCAGATTATTGGGTTGTTCGCGAATATTCCAAATGGTATCGGAAGTCAGGTATTCAACATTCTCAATTCCTTCAATAGGTGGAATAGAAGGACGCGCTCCCGTACCTACAACAATGTTACGAGTGGTGAGAGTCTTTCCATTCACCGTCACCTCATAAGGAGAAATTATTTTTGCCTCACCCGTGTGACATTCGACCCCCAAGGATGTATACCGTTCTATGGAATCATGTGGCTCAATGGTTCTGACAACTCTCTGTACTCGTTCCATGACTTCCGCAAAATCAAACTCGACAGAAACACTTTTGAACCCCAGCTTTTGGCATTTTTTTACATCAGCCAAAAATTTTGCGGAACGAATAAGAGCTTTACTGGGAACGCACCCTGTATTCAGGCAGTCTCCCCCCATTTTATGTTTCTCTATCAATGCGACCTTCCCCTTTGTTGCAGCCCCTATGTAACTGGTAACTAATCCTGCTGACCCTGCACCGATTACCACCATGTTGTAATCAAAGGTTTTTGGTTTTTTAAATTTACTCATAACCCTTCTACCCTTATAGAAGCTTAAAATTTTCCTGGCGAGTAGTGGGAAAATTCCCAACAAGACAAAAGAAAAAATAATTTCCGCCGAGAGAATGCCGCTTAAAGATTCTAATTGCGCCAGTTGAGTTCCAGCATTTACAAATACAATGGTCCCTGCCAACATTCCCAACTGACTTACTCCATAAAAGGTTATCGCCCTCATGGGTGTGAGCCCCATGACCAAATTAATGACGAAAAAAGGAACAGCAGGAATGAGTCGAAGTGTGAAAAGGTAAAAACCTCCATCCTTTTCCACTCCGTCATTGAAAGATTTTAGATAGCTTCCGAATTTGTTTTGAACCCAGTCGCGAAGCAACAAACGCGAAACAAGAAAAGCCAGCGTTGCGCCGATACTGCTGGCAAAAGAAACCAAAATTGTTCCAACCAACAACCCAAATAAAGCCCCGCCTAATAGAGTAAGGAGTACCGCCCCTGGCAAAGAAAGAGCCGTCGAGACAATATAAACGGCAGTAAATGAGCTAATTGCCAACAGGGTATTTTCTTTATAAAATTCAGAGAAGCTGGCTTGTTGCTTTTTTATATACTCAAGGGATAGGTATTGACCGATATCTAAATAGAAAAATGCTCCCAGACAACCGGCAATAACAAAAATGATAATTATTTTTTTAAAGTTTTTCATACGTCCCCTAATTCCCTTATTTTAATATTCTGAGGTCCTTGGCATTAATTCTAACCTTTAATCAGTGCCTATGGACTAACAAACAATTTTTCAAGCTATCCAATAGTCGCAATTCGCTCTATTTTCTTACAAACCGAATTGAATTGCCTCAAATCAAACCGGCATATGTTGACCAACCCGCATTGTGGCGGGTAGAATAGTTGTATCATTAGAATTCAAATTTAAGTAAAGACTATGGTCGATCCTATCAGCAGTGGAAATTTCAGCCAACTCCTGAACACAATAAACCGTAACCGATCTGGGCTGCAAAGTTCGTTGGAACGAATTTCATCAGGAAGAAAGTTGGATAGCGCCGGAACCGATGCCGCCGCTAGTGCGCTCTCTACCCAACTTCGCTCTGAGATCAGCGCCCTGACTCAGTCCGTCAACAATGTGGAGACAGGGGCCAATTTTGTTCGTACTGCAGACGGTGGTCTTGCCGGTGTTGCCGACCTCGTTTCTCGTGGTAGGGAACTTGCCATTCAGTCCAGTAATGGAACACTTAATGACTCTCAAAGGCAGGGGTTGAATCAGGAGTTCACACAAATTCAAAATGAAATCGACCGATTAACAGGATCCTTGGAATTCAATGGGCAAAAATTGTTGGATGGCTCCCTGGCGGCAGGGGCTGACCCGGTGAATATACAAGCCGGCTCCGGTTCAGGCCCAGCAAACCAAATCAACCTAAATGTTGTTGAAAGCGTTACTACAGAATCCCTGGGAATTTCCAATTCAGACATCTCGACTTCGCAAGGCGCCCTGCAAGCCGTGGACAGTTTTGAAAGGGCTGCGCAGACACTGAGCTCTGCCCGAGGTCAAGTGGGGGCTGTTGGCAACAGGCTGGCAAGCTCCTCTAATGGGCTGAGTTCACAAATCGAGAATTTGACTCAGGCTGAATCTGGCCTGGCAGACACGGATCTGGCTGAAGAAGTCACTCGTCTGCAACAGGGCCTTCTGCGATTCGAAACTTCAATCCGTGCCCTAGCGTCTCAGATTCAAAATGAGCAATCCCGGTCCCGCATCATCGATTTCTCGGTCTAGCCGATCTAACGACCAACGGCAACAATACATATAATAATAAAGGGCCTTGACCCAATTCCCCCGAAATGCTATTAATTTATTTCCTTAATTTTATCTACTACAGGCAGTCCTGTTCTGCTTGTCGTCAATAACTGTTTTGTTCGGAGAAAGTCTCATGGAAATCAATGAAATCAGAGTAGAAATCAGAAAACATCATGTGACCCCCGGGGTCAATGTTCTCGACCTTATTATTGATGCCGATGGAGAAAGCATCCGTCAACAAACTCAGCACAAAGATAGCGATCAGGCCTTCCAAAAATTCGTTAAAGACCTCACCAAAGTAGGCCAGGAACTTGCAAACGCCCGCATCGAAGGCTAGCGTTTTCTAGCATAAAATGTGAAACCTTTTTTAACAAAAAACCCATAGGGGCGGGCATTTAGGATTTCATTCCACACACAGCGACCTTAAGGATATTATTTTTACTCAGAGAATTCTTATGTCGCCAATCCCATTAAATTCTAAATAGAATCCTATCCTGCAGGATTGGTGATCTGTAGTTTTTTGAGTTTTTCTACGAGGGTGGTTCGATTGAGGCCGAGTAGGTTTGCGGCTTTGTTTTTTACCCATCCGGTTTTTTCTAAAGCTTCGAGCAACAATTCTTTCTCAAATCCTTCAACCGTCTTTTTAAGGTTGATGCCTTCTTCGGGAATCCCCACATGAAAAGACTGCTTTAACGATTGCTGTAACATCAGAGCGGGGTTTCCTTCTTCCTCTTCTACCAGTGCCGGCCATTGATCTTTTGGGGTATCGCCGAGCACTTTATCCGGCAAATCACGTGGCGTTATGGTAGAGCCAATGCTCAACACCACCATGCGTTCTACGAAGTTTGCCAATTCACGGATGTTACCCGGCCAGGAATAATCGACCAAAAATCTCATCGCCTCATCATTGATGTTTTTTGAATCGGCGGCTCCATTTAACTGTTTCAAAAAATGGTTTGCTAAAAGTGGAATATCTGTTTTTCTTTCGCGCAAAGGGGGAAGGTTGATGGGAATAATATTCAACCTGTAATAAAGGTCTTCCCGAAAATTACCTTCTTTGATCGATTCTTCGAGGTTTCTATGAGTTGCTGTGATAACTCTTATATCGATCGGCGTGGGTTTGGAACTGCCTATACGATCAATTTCACGTTCGGCTAATACGCGCAACAGTTTTACCTGCAAGGAAGTCGGCATATCGCCGATTTCATCGAGGAAGATAGTTCCCTCATTAGCCAATTCCATACGCCCGATTCGCGTGTTCACCGCACCGGTGAATGCGCCTTTTTCATAGCCGAACAACTCACTTTCCAGAAGTTCGTGGGGAATAGCACCGCAGTTAACTGCAATGAACGGTTTGGATGCTCGTGGACTGTTCATATGCAAAGCACGAGCGATTAGCTCTTTTCCCGTCCCGCTTTCGCCGTAGATCATAACCGTACTTTGTGAGCCGGCCGCACGTTCTACAACGTCAAAAACCTCGCGTATGGGTTGGCTTTCGCCGATAATGCTGAAGCTGTCTGATTCAAGTTTTATCTTCATAGTCAGGAGACATTATATCCAGACACGCAAATTTGTCAAATAAAACAG
>JAJDAV010000151.1 GCA_029261695.1 Nitrospinaceae bacterium
CGGTAAAGCAGATAAAAAACCAAAGGCAGGAGCAAATAATAAAAAGCGCTGGCAACGAATCCTATATGCAATCCAGACACTGCCATCAAATGTGCCAGCCCAGTGGCTATGTAGGATTCTTTGATTTGAGAAGGAAGAGAGTCTTTCATACCAAAAACCATCGCTTGTAATAATAAGCCTTCGTCTCCAGAGAAAAGCCCTGAAAGGCTTGCAAGCATCTGTTCCCGTAGGCGCTGTTGAAATGTGTGGTAGAAAGGTAAGTCGAATTGACCGAGTTTGACAATGGTTTCGGGTTTGGAAACATTGCCGATCAAGTCTATTCCCTTCGAGTTTAAATAGGAACGATAGTCAAAGCGGCCCGGATTTTTAAAATTTCTCGGGATTTTAAGTCTTATTTTTTCGAATCGTATTTTGTCTCCCGCCTGAAGAAATTGATGGGGTTTATAAACCGCTACTCGCACTTTCCCGGAAACTTTTTTTTCTCCATTTTTTGTTTCAATAGATTCTGCTTCGAGTAAATAAAAGGTTCGGTCTTCAAGAATCCGCGGCGGATTATACAGCCTGCCTTCCAGTGCAGCGGTTTTCCCTTCTTCGATGTGGTGACTGATGTTGTTGGGGTTTGTGGAAATTTTTCCGGGATATAACAATCCGAAAATAAAAAACAACGCAAGCGCAACGCATTTTTTATATGAAGGATTTTGTGCTGAGCGGAAAAAGAAAAAGAGGGTTGCGCACAAGGGGAAAATGCAGGCGGGGGTTATAAAAAACTTTGCTTCACTTCCCAAGAGGCCGGAGGTGAATGCGAGTAGAAAGGGTAAGATGGGAGGGATACGCGCTCGGTCGTGAATATTGGCATTTTCTGAGAAAAACCATTTCTTCACAAACTCGGCGGTTGGCGAATTCATCTCTCCTCCATCACCTGCAGATCTATCTGTCGCCTTGAGAGGTCGACGTTGGTGACGCGTACTTTTACTCGATCCCCAATCTGGAAAACGCGATGCCGTTTTTGCCCTATTAATTTATGTTCAGTTTCTATAAAGAGGTAGTAGTCATCCATAATGCTGGATATTTTTACCAGTCCTTCGACGAAAACATTTTCCAATTCAGCAAAGAAACCAAAGCCAGTTACTCCTGTAATGATTCCATAAAAAGTTTTACCAATTTTATCCATCATGAATTGCGCCCTTCTAAGGCTTATGATTTCTCTCTCGATGGACATGGCCTGAATTTCCATTTGTGTTGATTGTTCGGAAATTTCAGATAGGGAGGCGAACAAAGCTTTCTTTTCTTTTTTTGAACATTTGTGCACAAGATACTTTTTGATGATTCTGTGGACGATCAAATCCGGGTATCTGCGGATGGGGGAGGTGAAATGTGCGTAATGCTCGAACCCAAGACAATAATGACCCGGGTCGGATGGAGAATATCGGGCTTTTTTCATGGTCCTTAATAACAGAGTGTTGACCATTCTTTCTTCTGGAGTGCCTTCTATTTTTTTTAGCAGGGCATTTAAATCTTGCGAACGGATTTTATCAGGAGTAGAAAGTTTTAGTCCGAAAGATGAAATGAATTCTTTGAATTCAAAAAGCTTGGTCGGGTCGGGAGACTCGTGAACCCGGTGGATGCAAGGAATATCCTTTTCATGCAGGCTAAGCGCAACCGCTTGGTTTGTGGCCAGCATGAACTCTTCGATCAATTGGTGTGCGACGTTGTGCTCGACGATACCTATTTCTTTTACCTTATCTTCTTCAATTTGAATGTTCGGCTCGGGAACATGGAAATCTACACTGCCATTTTTAAATCTGTGTTTTCTAAGGGTCTGGCTGAGGTGGTGCATATCAGAAAGAGTTTTCATGAAAGGAGAATCGCTCTCTTTATCACTCCCCTGTTCGAGTAGTTCGGCAACCTCGGTGTAGGTGAACCGCCTGTGGCTTTTAATGATCGATTTGTGTATCTGGGTCGCCAAGGGATGGCCCTGACGGTCGAAGTCAATGAAAACGCTCAGGGTCAGACGTTCTTCTTCAGGTCTTAGGCTGCACGCTTCATTGGAAAGAACTTCTGGGAGCATGGGAATTACTCCATCTGCGTAATAGATACTGGTACCTCTTTCGAATGCTTCTTCATCCAGATGCGAATTTTCTTCTACGTAATGGCTGACGTCTGCAATGTGCACTCCTAAGCGATAACCTTCACCCATTTTTTCCAATGAAACTGCGTCATCAAAATCTTTTGCTCTTTCTCCGTCGATGGTGAAGGTGAGTAGGTCGGTCAGGTCTTTGCGGTCCTCTGGCATTTTCCCCTTTGCCACCGCTTTAGCTTCTTTTAAAACTTTTGGCTGAAACCCTTGGCGAACTCCATACTTTCGCAAAATGGATTGAACTTCCACTTCGGGGTCATTGGATTTGCCCAGAATTTCTATGACTTTGCCGACAGGGGGTTGGTGTCGGGTGGGGTAGGTTTCTATTTTAACATCGACAATTTGACCGTTCTTGGCGTCTTTTCGGTTTTTCCCCGGTATGAATACATCGTGGAAATGCTTGGCTTCTGTGGGTATGACCCAGCCATCATGACCAAATGTTTCGTAGACACCGACTATATTAGGGGTGTTTCGTTGCAGGATTTTTATGACACGGCCTTCGGGCCGACCGGGTTCTTTTTCAGATTCCACCCGAACCACAACGTGATCCTGATGCATGGCTTCATTCATGCTTTTCCGATGGACATACACATCGTTGGTGTCGTGATGCTTGTCGGGGATAACAAAGCCAAACCCGTTCGGGTGCCCATGCAGCTTCCCGGTGATCAGATTCATCTCGTTGGGGAGGCCGTAACGACCGCCGCGGATTTTTACCAGTGACCCTTGAACGGCCATGTCTTTTATCCGGTTACGAAATGCACGATGGTCTGCCTCAGTCACTCCCAATTGCTTGGAAAGTTCGGAGATTTTCATGGGGCGGCTGACTTTTTTCTTCAGCAAAGCAAGAATTCGCGCTTCGGTGAGTTTCATAGGGCAAGGTCTAATTAGGAATATGAAACCATTGATATCCTATAAGCAGAGCAAATGCAATGCCGAGATAGCGTAGATTTTTGTAAACGCTTCACTTATAATCCCCCACAAGGTGGGGTAAATGTTAGCAGGCTATAGTAAACGGCTAAATAACATTTGCCAGCTTTAATAGTATAGATATATTGCCTCTCGCGCTAGCGAGTGAAGGAGAAGAATGAAAGTTCAGGTAGATTGGCTGAAAGAATATGTAGATATAGATGCGCCTGCTGCTGAGTTGGGCCATGTGCTCACTATGGCGGGCTTGGAAATCGAAAGCCACGAATTACTCGATGAAGAAAAGGGCGATGTGTTGGAACTGAATGTGACCCCCAATCGAGGTTATTGTCTGTCGCATTTAGGTGTGGCGCGAGAAGTCTCGGCGCTGATGGGTGGGACGTTTAATCCGCCGGATGCGTTGGCATTTTTAGAGAAAAAATGGGGCACGGTACCTGTTGCAGAAAAGATAGCTGTGGAAAATCAGGAAGAAAATGCATGCCCTCGTTATGCGGCTTTGGTAATCGAAAATGTTAAAGTCGGCCCTTCTCCTAAATGGTTATGTGACCGTTTGCAGGCGATTGGGTTACGTCCTATAAACAATATTGTTGATATCACCAATTTTGTAATGATGGAGTACGGCCAACCGCTTCATGCTTTTGATCGTGAATTACTTTCGGGAAATAAAATCGTAATTCGAAACGCAAAAAAGGGTGAGCCTTTTACCAGCCTCGATGGCAGTGAGTTAAAGCTGGAGCCGGATGCGCTTGTCATTGCAGATGCGGAAAAACCTGTGGCTTTGGCAGGGATCATGGGCGGTACAAACAGCCAGGTATCTGAGAAAACTAAAAATGTTGTTTTGGAAAGTGCGTGTTTTGATTCTGCCACAATTAGAAAAGCTTCAAAAAAGTATGGATTGCGGTCGGACTCTTCTTATCGATTTGAACGGGGTGTGGATATGGAAGGGGTCATTACGGCTCAAGCGCGCGCAGCCTGTTTGATCCAGGAATTGGCGGGAGGCAAAATTTGTAAGGGAAGAATTGATGTTTACCCTAAATCCAGAGAGAACATTCAAGTAACGCTTCGGGTTCCTCGCGTTAATCAGGTGTTGGGTTCCGATTTCAGTGCTGAACGAATTAAAGAAATCATCTCTCGTTTGGGATTGAAGGTAGATGGTGCATTGAATGAAGAAACCATGCAGGTGGAAGTGCCAGGGTTTCGCCCTGATCTGTTGCGTGAAATAGACGTGATCGAAGAAATTGCCAGGGTCGATGGATTTGATAAGGTCGCCACGGTTTTTCCTATAGCTTCTGTGAGACCGGTACGAATCGCACCCAAGCAAACCCTGTTGCGCAAAATAAGGGAGGTTCTTTGCCATACGGGTTTTGCTGAAACAGTTCATTTCAGTTTCATTGATCGTGAACAGGCTGAAGGCTATTTACCTTCATTCGCAACGGCAAATGATAAAGTTATACCGTTGAAAAATCCTTTAAGTTCTGAAAACGATACGATGCGAACCAGCTTGATTCCTGGCTTGCTGAAAACCATTGCCAATAATTTGAGTAAGGGGCAAAAGCCTCTCAAGCTTTTCGAGATTGGCAGTGTTTATTTTTCAGACGCGCAAGGAAAAAGAACGGAAAAAACGGTTTTGACGGCTGCTGTACTGGGGCCTTATGAGCTTACGCCTTGGAAACCGCGCGGCAAAGAATATGATTTTTATGATCTAAAGGGAGCATTGGATAAATTATGTTCTCAGTGTGGATTACAAATAGATTTTCTGGCAAATGCAGATAAACCCTTTATGCTGCCGGGAAAATCGGTAAATTGTGTTTTTGGTGACAATGTTTTGGGTTATATGGGAGAGCTTGTACCCGAAAAGACTGGGGTTGCTGAAAAAGTTTTTGTTTGGGAGATTGATTTGCAAAAGTTGGAGGAATCGCTTCCTACTCGTCCGCGTTTTCAGAACATCGCAAAGTTTCCAGAAACCTTTCGCGATATTTCTATTTTAGTTGATCGGCAGGTCACTTCTCAGCAAGCTTCTGAGCTGATCTTAAAGGCGGGTAATCCTCTTATAAATCGGGTGGAGTTGTACGACCATTTTGAGGGAAAAAAAATTCAGTCGGATAAAAAAAGCCTCACCTTTGCCCTTTCTTTTCAGTCGAAGGATAGAACCTTGTCCGACGAAGAGGTCAACCCATTATTTGAAACCATCATTCAAACATTGAAGGACGAATTGGGTGCTTCCCTTAGGGAGTAGCTGTCCTTGAATGGAGCCCATTGACACCCCAATTTCGGGGTGCTACGATTCCGCCATGTCCAAACCCGATATGGAAAAGTTAGAAGCAGGTGTCTCGACTTTACTTGAGGCTTATCGTCAGCTTAAAGACGAGAACCAAAAACTGGCCTTGCGGTTGGAGGATCTGACGCGGGAAAACCAATCTTTTTCAAAAGAAAAAGAATTCATAAGGGAAAAGCTGGAACGTTTGTCTGAGTTGGAAGCTGCAGGTAAACTCCATGAAAAGGACCGGAAGCAAGTTCGCGATAAGGTGGTCCAATTATTGGAAAAACTTGAAAAATTTGACCTGACTTAATTTTAAAATGGCAAAAATACAGATTTACGGAAAGACATATAATCTGAAAAGCTCTTCTACCGAAGTGAGCTTAGAAGAAGCCGCTACCTATGTTGATTCTAAAATGCGTGAGTTGGGAGAAGCGCGGAAAAAAACTCCCTCTCTCGATCTGGCCGTTCTTGCAGCCCTTAATATTGCACAGGAATTATTGGAGTTGCAGTCTCAGACCAAGGCCAACGATCAGACCCAGGATGAAAAAATTGCAAGGTTGCTGGAGGCCTTGGAGGGTGAGCTGCAAGCCATTGATAATTAAATGGTTGTGTCGGTCACATAGGTCTTGAGGGTGTTTTGCCTTTGTGCTAGGATGTGTTGAAATTTGAATTTGTTGTCTCCCTGTTGTGTTCGAGTAAAAATTTAATTTCTTGAGCCAACAGTTAGTAAAAGGGGTTGATGAATCGGCTGCGGTGTGCATGCCTTCCTTAACCGGTAGGAAGCCTAAAGCAGTTCACGGATACCCCACCTGTCCTTGACAGGTTCAAAAAATAGTTTTTGCACGGCATGAACGGGGAGACTTTTTGATTGAGTTAAGAGCTTCAGGGGCAAACAGCTCAGGGGAGCCTGAATATATACGATCCAGTTTTCATTTTTAAAGATTTCTGGACCTATTTGCGGAGCGAAAATTATGAGCGAAACATGGGGTTTGGTTTCGTTTTTTGATATATCCATTCAAAACAGCCAAGAGGTTGTTTTGCCTTATCGTGTCTCTCCTCAGGCCTGATTTATCAGGCTAACTCCCTGATATAAGATTCTCCTCTAAAGCTTTAAGCGCTTGGCTAAACTGCGGCTCACTATTATTGTATTTGCATGATTAGGTAAGGATTATGGCTTGCGCTGCTCCAAATTTGGATAAGGCAGCCGTCCGGAAGATGATGATCCGGCGCAGAAACGGTCTGACTCCGAAGGAAGTATCTGATTTTAGCGGGAAAATCGAAGAAAACCTTTTTTCCTGCGAAGACTTTTTAAGCTGTAACCATATTTTATATTACCTATCTTTTGGAAAAGAGGTGTGTACGGATGCCATGATCCTGCGCTCCTTAAGTTTGCAAAAAAAGGTTTATGTTCCGCGAATAATTAAAAGCGGGAAGAAAATAGAAATTTGCCAGATTGATAATCTGGAAACAGGCCTGAATATCAATGCCTTGGGAATTCGGGAGCCTTCGGGGTCCCATATCAAAATCGTGCCCGCAACTGATATAGATGCAGTTGTTACCCCAGGGCTGGCATTTGATGGTGCAGGCGGACGAATTGGTTTTGGTGGTGGTTATTTTGATAAATTGTTTGCGGAGTTGCCGGACAACTCTTTACGTTTAGGGATCGCTTATAGTTTTCAATTAGTTGATTCCCTGTATCAAGATGTTTGGGATAAAAAAGTACACAAGGTATTTACTGAAAAAGACACGTTAAGCTGCTGAGGTTTCCGGAAACCTGAAATATTTCTAGAACATGCTTTATTGGTTTCGTACGGTTCGCAATAAATAAGTAGGTGCGAACTAATTGAGAGAAAATTAGAGCTAAGAGATATTCACTTAAGTAGTTTACTTATTATAAGAGGTTTTAAATGCATATATTTACTACCATAAAATTTAATTTCATTACCTTAATTATAGGAATGGCATTCGCGTTGGCGATTGGTTATGCGATTGGTTATTTTTTGCGGAAGTTATTTACGGATTATCAAATCAAAGAAGCGGAAGCACGTCGCCAAAAAATAATCGAAGAAGCGGAAAAAGAAGTAGAAAACCGTTTAAAGTCTGCTGAAATTGAAGCAAAAGAAAAATCCCTCGTGGTAAAAAGTGAATTAGAAAAAGAAATGAAAGGTAGGCGAGATAGCCTGCGTGATCTCGAAAAAGACTTGGAACAAAAAGAAAGAGAATTGAGAAACGATTTCGGAAAGTTTCAATCGCGTGAAAAAGAAATCGAAAGTGAATTTTCCAAACTTGATGCCAAAAATAAAGAGGTAGAAAAGCAAAAGGTAGAGTACCAGCGTTTGGTTGAGGAAGAACTTAGAAATTTGGAAGTAATTGGTTCCTACACCGCTGAAAAGGCACGCGAAGAAGTAAAGAAAAAGATTGTCGATGAAGCAAAAATGGATGCGGCTCGCGAAGTTAAGAAAATTGAAGAAAAGGTTAAATCGCAAGCCGATGATGAAGCTAGAAAGCTGATTACCATGGCTGTTCAGAGATTAGCTTCTGATCACGTTGCTGAAACTACTGTCGCGGTGGTTGAATTGCCCAGTGATGATATCAAGGGGCGTATTATTGGTCGCGAAGGACGGAATATTCGAGCCCTTGAACAGGCCACAGGCATTGATCTGATCATTGATGATACTCCAGGGGCAGTGGTGCTTTCTGGGTTCGATCCTATTCGCAGAGAAGTCGCCCGACGTGCTCTTGAACATTTGACTTTAGACGGACGAATTCACCCAGGCCGAATTGAAGATGTGGTTGCCAAATGCAAAAAAGAAGTGACTCAGGAAATTCAAAAAGCAGGCGAGCAGGCGATTTTGAACGTTGGAATTGATAATGTACATCCCGAAATGGTCAAGCTTCTCGGAAGGCTGAAGTATAGAACCAGCTACACACAGAATGTTCTCGAACATGTTCAGGAGGTTGCGTTTGTTTGTGGAGCCATTGCTGTTGAGCTTGGATTAAATGAAAACATGGCTAAGCGAGCAGGGTTGTTGCACGATATTGGCAAGGCCATTGACCATCAAACAGATGGTACCCATACTTCATTAGGTGTCGACATTGGAAAACGCTATGGCGAGCATCCTTTTGTCTTAAATGCTATCGCGGCGCACCATGAAGATTGTGAAGCAGAGTCACCTTATGCTGTTCTTGTTGCTGCAGGTGACACGATTTCTGCGTCAAGACCAGGTGCTCGGCGTGAAATGCTTGAAACCTATGTTAAGCGCATGACGCAGTTGGAAGAAATTGGCGATTCGTTTAAAGGTGTACAGAAAACTTTTGCAATTCAATCGGGTCGAGAGGTTCGTATCATCGTTACTCCAAGTGGGACCGATGACTCAAGTGCCAATATCCTCGCACGCGATGTGGCGAAAAGAATTGAAAAAGAGGTGACGTATCCCGGTGAAATTAAAGTTACTGTGGTTCGTGAATCTCGGTTCACTGAATTCGCTAGATAATATACGGCTAGTTTCTTAACTTTCCGCTTGGATGAAAACTGTATTTCCAAGTCGGCACTCCCATACCATTTGATGAGAAAAATATATTAGCTCATGGAAGAATTAGGACAACTGATCAAGCTCCGGCATGAAAAACTTGAAGACCTGAGAGCAAAAGGAATTGCCCCTTATATCAACCGCTTTAAAGTGGATGCATCGATTCAATCTTTAGTGCGTGATTTTTCTGAAGGTACCAAGGAAGAGCTGGATGAAAAGGACCACACCTGCACCGTTGCCGGTCGGGTAATGACCCGAAGAAAGCACGGTAAAACCACTTTCGTAAATATTCAAGATTCCTCGGGCCAAATTCAGATCTTTGTCAATAAAAATGCTTTGGGCGATGAAGCTTATGAAATATTCGGTAAATTTGATATTGGAGATATTATCGGAGTCGATGGAAGAGTATCCAAAACCAAAACAGGAGAATTAACCCTGTTTGCGAGTACGGTCACCATGTTGTCAAAATCTTTGTTACCGCTTCCTGAAAAATGGCATGGCTTAAAGGATGTTGAACTACGATATCGACAACGATATGTGGACCTTATAGTAAACCCGGATGTTAAAAAAGTTTTTGTTCTCCGCAGTAAAATTATTTCTGCCCTTCGTGACTATTTGAACGAACGAGATTATCTCGAAGTAGAAACTCCAATGATGCAATCCATTCCTGGTGGTGCAACGGCACGGCCTTTCAAGACACACCATAATGCATTAGATATGGACTTGTACCTTCGTGTCGCACCGGAACTATACCTTAAACGGTTGGTGGTGGGTGGGATTGAAAGGGTTTATGAAATCAATAGAAATTTTCGAAACGAAGGTATCTCCACCGAGCACAATCCTGAATTCACTATGGTTGAGTTTTATACTGCTTATGCTGACTACAACGACCTGATGGATTTAACGGAAGACTTGTTTCGTTTTATATGTAAAAAAGTTTTTCCAGAAAACAATTTTAAGTTTCCCTATACCAGTGTAGTGAATGGGGAAACTGTTACGGAGATGTTAGATTTTTCACAGCCCTTTCGACGGTGTACCTTCCGACAATCGTTGATAGACATTGGTGGTATCGCAGAAGAGCATTTGGGTGACCCACAAAAAACGGCTGCATTCGCTCTGGATAATAAAGTGGCTCTTGAAAAAAAGGACAGTCATGTGAAAATAATGGCAAAACTGTTCGATCATTTTGTGGAACCAAAAATGTCACAACCCACTTTTATTACAGACTACCCGCTAGAATTATCTCCTCTTTCCAAGAGAAAAGAAGACGACCCTTCCCTGGTCGAACGATTTGAGCTTTTCATTGGCCGTAAGGAAATAGCAAATGCCTACACTGAGCTGAATGATCCTATTGACCAAAAACAAAGATTTGAAGGGCAGGTGGCGGAACGTCAAGCCGGGGATGATGAAGCTCATTGGATGGATAATGACTTTATCCGCGCTCTTGAATACGGTATGCCACCAACAGCGGGGGAGGGTATTGGCATTGACCGTTTGGTTATGCTGTTTACTGATAGCCCTTCCATCCGTGATGTTATCCTTTTCCCTCAATTGAAAAAGGAATCGGGGATTAGTCCCTGATTCACCTCTAATATGTCCCTTGAACTTTTTGTCAGCCTGCGCCATCTAAAAGCCAAGCGTACGCAAAAGTTTATCTCCCTCAATACTTGGATTTCCATTGGCGGCGTAGCGCTTGGAGTGATGGCGTTAATCGTCGTCATTGCTGTTATGTCGGGTTTTGGAAAAGACCTGCGAGATAAAATCCTCGGTACAAATAGCCATATTGTTGTGACCAATATTACTCGTTCGGGCATGGATAAGTTTGAAGATGTCCTGAAAAAGGTAATGCAAGCTGAGGGTGTCAAAGCTGCTGCGCCCTTTATTCTTAATCAGGTAATGCTCACGTATGGAGGGAATTCTTCCGGGGTAGTTGTTCGGGGTGTTGACCCAGACCGAGAAGCGATGGTGTCAGATCTGGGAAAAAATATGGTTCAGGGTGAAATTGGAATGTTGAAAAGAAGCTCGAATGCCAATTCCGGTCCTCGGCGAGACAAGATTATTCTTGGTAAAGAATTGGCCCAGAAACTGGGAGTTCAATTGGGTGACGCCGTATCAATGGTTTCCCCTGCATCTCGGCTAACTCCAATGGGATTAGTTCCGAAGATAAAACTTTTTAAGGTAGTGGGATTTTTTGAATCTGGAATGTTTGAATATGATTCCAGCCTCGCATTCATTTCCGTGAAATCGGCACAAAAGTTTTTTTCGATGAAAGGGAAAGTGAGCGGAGTTGAAATTCGTGTGGATGATATCGACAACGCAGATGTAATCGCTAAATCCCTGCAAGAAAATCTTGGTTTTCCGTATTATGCAAGAGATTGGATGAAAATGAACAAAAACCTTTTCTCGGCTTTGCGTCTTGAAAAGATTGTCATGTTCATTATTCTTATTTTAATCATTTTGGTCGCAGCTTTTAATATCGTGAGTACGCTTTTTATGGTGGTCATGGAAAAAACCAAAGAGATAGCCATCTTAAAATCAATGGGTGCATCGCGAACCAGCATAATGAAGATTTTCAGTTATCAAGGGCTGATTATTGGAGTGACAGGCACAATGATTGGTTGTGTGGGTGGGTTTACCGTTGTTCCCAACCTCAATGAGATTGTAGGTTTTATTGAAAGGTTATTTGGGATAACTGCTTTTCCAAGTGATGTGTATTATCTTGATAAACTTCCCTCCGAAATACAATATTTAGATTCATTTCTTATTGTGGTTTTTTCCATTGCCATTTGTTTTCTAGCTTCCTTGTACCCCGCGTGGCGAGCTTCTCGACTAGATCCTGTAGATGGTCTTCGCTATGAATAATGCTGAAAGTGCAGAACAAAAAAGTCTCATCAAAATGGTGGGTGTCGATAAAAGTTATAAAACCAAACGAGAAATCATTCGTGTTTTAAGCGAAACTCACCTTGAAGTGTTTGAAGGAGAGGTTTTGGGAATCGTTGGGGCGTCCGGTGTAGGGAAAAGCACATTGTTGCATGTCCTCGGTGGTTTAGACAGGCCAGCGAAGGGTGAAGTGTTTTTTAAAGATCAGGATATTTATCGTCAGGGAAACTCATATCTAGATAGATTCCGAAATATTCATATCGGCTTTGTCTTTCAGTTTTTTAATTTATTGCCTGATTTTACTGCATTGGAAAATGCAATGTTTCCTGCTCTGATTCAAAATAATAATACAGCGGCTGCCAAAGAAAGAGCAGAGTATCTTCTGTGTGAGGTGGGCATGAAAGACAGGATGAATCATAAGCCGGGTGAATTGTCAGGCGGTGAAAGCCAACGGGTTGCTCTTGCAAGAGGATTAATGAACCAGCCGGATCTGTTGTTGGCCGATGAGCCTACAGGAAATCTTGATACAAAAGCCAGCGACCAGTTGATTGAATTAATTCGCAGATTGAATAAAGAGTTTAATCAGACGTTTGTACTGGTTACGCATAGCCAGCGAGTCGCTGGGCAGTTGGATAGGGTTCTCGAGTTGGTAAATGGTAAGGTCAATCCAATTAATCAAAGTTTGGTTATTTGATTCTATTTTGAGATAAATATATGTTGAGAACTGTTTTGAAAACCTGGAAGGGGGAAGTATGAAGCTGGAACAGGTTGCTTCACTAGTGTCTGGAACTTTGGAGGGTGAGGGGTCTTTAGAGATCAAGGGTGTGCGTGGAGTCCATGATGCAAAAGAAGGGGATGTTACCTTCCTCATGCAAAATAAATACTTTGATGTATTAAAAAAATCTAAAGCATCCGCAGTTTTTGTAAGGGAAATTGTTGATGTGTCTATTCCGCAAATCATTGTCGCGAAACCTGAGCTTGCGTTTGCTCGTTTGGTTAAAGAGCTTCATCCAGAGCCTCGGCCGCAGCCAGGGATTCACCCAAGTGCAGTAATTGGAAACAATGTAACGCTGGGTGAGAACATAACTCTTTCTGCAGGGGTTTGTATTGACGATGATGTTACCATTGGAAATGATGTGGTTTTGCACGCGAATGTAGTGATTGGTGCCAATTGTAAAATTGGCGACCATTGCACTTTTTATCCGAATGTTACTCTTTATCGAAATTCTGAATTGGGAAATCACATCATCGTTCACGCGGGGGCCGTAATAGGTGCCGATGGATTTGGCTATACGCTGGACGAAAAGGGATGCCATTACAAAATAAATCAATTTGGCCGCGTTGTGATAGAAGATTTTGTTGAAATTGGCGCTAACAGTTGCATTGATCGTGCGGCTATGGATACCACGCTTATAAAAGCTGGAACAAAAATTGATAACCTTGTGCAAGTGGCCCACAATTGTACGGTTGGTGAACATTCCATCCTGGTAGCGCAAGTTGGCTTGGCGGGCAGCTGTAAGCTGGGCCATCATGTGGTTTTGGCGGGGCAGGTAGGTTTGGCTGATCATGTGACTTTGGGTAATCAGGTCACCGTGACTGCAAAATCGGGAACTTTCCGTAATCTTGAAGATAATGCCGTGGTGAGTGGTTGGCCTGCTGTTCCCACGGGGACATGGAAAAGATATATGGCCACTTTGCCCAAACTTCCTGACCTTGCACGCAAGGTACGAGAACTGGAAAACCGCTTAGGTGAAATTGAAAACAGTTCTAAGGATAGGTAGAATAATATGCAAGTTCACCTCAAATTTATTCCATTATCAAAATATTCAAAAATATGAAGATGTCATTGCATGGTTTAAGACTTTTGCTTCTCTTTCTGTGCTTCTTCACCCTGGGTTCGGCGTCACCAAGGATGACAGGGGAGGAAATTGAAAAGTACATTCAAAAAAAACTGAAGCGAAATGATCAGGTTCTCAAGATTAATGGAAAAAACCTTGGCGATGAAGGTGTTGCTCACTTGGTTCAGTCCCCATTATTGAGTACGGTTTCCAGCCTGATTCTTTACAAAGGAAATTTCGGCGATGAGGGAGTGCGTGCGTTGGCAGAGTCGGAATACCTCGGTCAACTTACGGGGCTATTTCTTGAAAATAATAATATAACCGATGAAGGTGTTAGGTACATTTCGGAATCAAAATCGCTCGCAAACTTGAAAATTTTAAACTTGTATCATAATCGTATTACTGATGAGGGTGCAGGTTTTATCGCCAATTCAGATTCTTTGTCTCAATTGGAAGAGTTGAACCTGAACTATAATCAGATACAGGGAGAAGGAGCAATTGAGCTCACTCATTCAACAAAACTGCAAAAACTTAAAACGATTCAATTGACGTATAATCCTATCGAAAGATCGGGCCAAGATGCTTGGAAACGATTTCAATTGATGGAATGGTTTAAAGACCTTAATCGAAAGAATAAGTTGAATGAGGTTGGGGCCGGGCTGATTGGTGATTTGGGAGTAGATGTTCTTTTGCAGTCGCCATTTGCCAGCAAGTTGGAGGTTTTAGATTTAAAAAATAATGATTTGACAGACAAGTCAGTGATTGCGCTTTCAAAATCTGAGAAGCTCAAGCATTTGACCGCACTGAACTTGTCTAGAAATAATATTACAGACACGGGGGCAAAAGCCCTGGCTTATTCCAAGAGCTTGGAAAAACTGAAAAAGTTAGACTTAAACTTCAATCGGATTGGTGATGAAGGAGCTATTGCAATTGCCCAATCGCCAAATTTTGCCAAATTGGAATCATTAAAATTAGGACAGAATAGAATAGGCACGGAAGGTGCTGAAGCTTTAAAGGACTCTCCCAATTTACCGAGTTTAGTACATCCTGTTTTTGGTTTTTACTAAAAGTTTTTTGTGTATAGGCCTTCAATGGAGGTAAAAACCTCTTTGTGTTAAGATATTTTAATACCAATTTAACTTTATAGAAAATAATGGTTCAGATACTCGATTTTGAAAGAGAAATTTTTGCCTTGGAAACACAGATACACGACTTGGTGTCTCTATCCCATATGTATGACAGTGTGGGGGATATTACCGACGAAATTTCAAAACTCAAGAAAAAGCTCCGCAGAATGAAGCACGATGTTTATTCCAATTTGAAGGGTTGGGACAAAACAATGGTCGCAAGGCATCCCGACCGGCCTCATATGTTGGATTATATCCAGAATATTTTTACAGACTTTTTTGAATTGCACGGTGATAGGCACGGAGGTTATGGGCCTTCAATTGTCGCTGGACCCGCAAAATTTGACGGTTCTTCAGTTATGGTTGTCGGGCATCAAAAGGGTAGAGAAATGGAAGAGAAAATTGCTAGAAACTTTGGCATGTCGCAACCATCGGGATACCGCAAGGCACTTCGTATGATGCGAATGGCGGAAAAATTTAACATGCCCATCATTACCTTCATTGATACACCTGGCGCTTACCCTGGAATTGATGCAGAGGAAAAAGGTCAGTCAGAGGCCATTGCCAGCAATATGTTTAATATGATTCAAATGCGTGTTCCAATTATTTGCATAATCATTGGAGAGGGTGGGTCAGGAGGAGCCTTGGCGATAGGCGTTGGCGATCGCATTGTTATGCTGGAGCACTCCGTGTACTCGGTAATTTCACCCGAAGGCTGTGCTTCTATCTTATGGGAAGATAAGAAGAAGAACGCACAGGCAGCAGATGCCTTATGTCTAACTGCAAACCATCTGTTAAAGTTTGAAATCATAGACCAAATTGTTCGCGAACCTTTAGGGGGCGCGCATAGGAATCATAAGCAGGCAGCCATCCGACTAAAAAAAGCGCTCCGGACAAATTTGGCGGATTTAAAAGAAATTGATTCTGAAGAACTGGTTAAATTGCGTGAAGAAAAATTTAGAAAAATGGGTAGGGTAATAGAAGTCGGAACTTGATTTACTGTTATTCAGAAATTTTTTCTATAAATGAGTCTGATGTTGAAAAAGGTTGGCATATTCTGAATCAATGCTGATCAAGGAATCATGAACCCCTGTCTCAACCAATTCTCCCTCCCTCATCACTAAAATTCTATCTGCCCCTTCTAGAGTGGATAAACGATGTGCAATAAACAACGTTGTGCGCCCAGCCATCAGGCGGTCCAGTGCTTCTTTAATGTGGTGTTCAGTTTTTGTGTCTACAGTCGAAGTGGCCTCATCCAGTATCAGTATAGGGGGATTCTTTAAAAATGTCCGCGCGATAGCGATTCGGTGTTTTTCACCTCCTGAAAGTTTTACACCTCGTTCTCCAACCTGAGTGTCATACCCTTCTTTGAGGTTTTTTATGAAAGGTTCGGCATGAGCAGCGATGGCAGCATCAATGACCTGCTCTCTGCTGGCTTCGATGTTGCCATACAATATGTTTTCTGCAACCGTTCCGTTGAATAAAAAAGGATCTTGAGAAACCAGTCCGATTTGCTCTCTTAGATAAGAAATTTTTAAATCTTTTATGGGGTGTCCGTCCAGACTGATACAACCCGAATCTGCATCGTAAAAACGCATTAGTAATTTGACGAGTGTTGATTTTCCACTTCCTGTATGCCCGACCAGAGCAATTTTTTCCCCTGCGGCTATAGAAAGGTCAGCTCCTTTGATCGCTGGGTTTCCCGAAATATAGGAAAAGGTTACCTTGTCAAAATGGATTGCGCCTCTTACGTTTGTAGAAGGTAAAATGGCATCGGGTCTTTCTTTTACATCCGGTACGGTATCAATAATTTCAAACAGTCTGTCCCCAGAAGCAAGTGCATGTTGAAGCATGTGGTTGACCGAATGCAATTGGTTGATGGGGGTATAAAATAATGCAAGGTAGCCTACAAACGCCACAAGAGAACCGACAGTAATTTCATTGGCCTGAACAAGACCGGCACCGAATAGAAGGATAAGCACGGTTCCCAGTGAGCCCAGAAACATCATCGTGGGTGAATAAATTGCCCACATGCGCATTACTTTCAGAGTGCCGTCGCAATATTCCCGACTTCTTTTTTCAAATTGCTTGACCTCGTGAAGCTGGCGATTGAATGAAAGTGTTTCTCGTATCCCCGATATGGAGTCCTGCAATTTTGAATTCATCGATGCGGCTCGTTTGCGAACCACATGATATTGACTATGCGCCTTTTCGGTGTAAACCCATGCGCCATAAATAAGAAATGGAATGGGTAGAAGGGCTACCAGTGCCAGTTTCCAGTGCATATAGAAAAGAATTACAGAAATGCCTATGAGAGTGAGGGCGGCTGTAACAACCTGCTCGACACCATCAATGAAAATTCGTTCGACGTAATTAACATCATCATTGGCGCGTGACATGAGTTCTCCCGTGGACCGATTTTCAAAATATTTTAAAGATAATTTTTGAAGGGAACGGTAAACTTCTGAACGCAAATCAAACACCACGTTCTGCTCAACCTTGTTATTAACAACAATACGTTTATGATTGGTGAAGTTGCGGGAAAGGTAGACTAGAGCAAGCCCGGCAACAGGCCAATAGACTTCGACCATTTCCGATTTTTCAACCAGCTTGTCGACAATTATCTTGATTAGCCAAGGCGGAACAAGATCTAGCAATGTGGTGGAAATAGCCAGGGAAAGGGTTAGGGCGACCTTCCCACGATAAGGTTTTAAATATCCGAGGACTCTTAAAAGAGATTTCATAAATTCCAGTAATAAAAATTTTGATAGAACCAAGTTAAGATTATAATAGCATCCTCCTTTATGAGGTAAGGATTTTACAGAAAACAATACTTTTAAAATAAACGGTAATTATGGAATATAGAAAACTGGGTGACTTGGAAGTTTCGGTTATAGGCTATGGGGCTTGGGGGATTGGGGGAGCGCCTTTCTGGAATACTGAAGGCGATAAAAAGTCTATCACTTCAATAAAAAAATCGTTTGATCTTGGAATTAATTTTTTTGATACCGCTCCTGTTTATGGATTCGGTCATTCTGAAGAGTTAATTGGTAAGGCGCTCAAGCCTGTTAGAGACAAAGTGATTTTGGCGACAAAATGTGGCCTTCGGTGGGGAAAGGAGTCTCTTAGTTCCCTTAGGAAGGACGCCAGTCGAAAATCAATTTTGGAAGAGATTGATCAGAGTCTAAATCGACTGGGCACAGATTGGATTGATCTTTATCAAGTGCATTGGCCTGATGTGGAAACTTCGCAACAGGAAACTATGGAGACTTTGCTTGAATTGCAGGAACAGGGGAAAATCCGCCACATTGGAGTGAGCAATTATTCAGCGGCACAGATAAAAGAATCTCTACAATACGCTAAATTAATTTCATTGCAGCCGGAGTACAGCTTGCTTGCTCGCGAAATAGAAAAGGAGACAGTTCCTCTTTGCGTTGAAAATGGTATGGGAATCGTTGCTTATAGCCCCCTTTCTTCAGGAGTGCTTACTGGCAAATACGACAAAGATACTAAATTTAAAGATTGGCGTAGTAAAGGAATTATTGGCACTTTTACCGGCGAAGGGTTTGTTGAAAATATCAGCAAGGTGGACCAGCTAAAAGAAATTGCAGTGCAGGAAGATAAAACCTGTGGTCAAACCGCGATAAATTGGGTGCTGCGACAACCCGGATTAGCGACCGCACTTGTGGGCGTTAAAAATGCAGGGCAGATGGAAGAAAATATTAAAGCGATAGGTTGGCAGCCTTCAAATGAAAATTGTGAAAAAATAGATAAGTTATTTGCGCCAGCAGGTTAGTAAAGTTAGGGCACGGGCGCAGGGGTATTATCTATATTGCCATTTTGGTTATGAAGCATATCTCTTAATTCCTGCGAGTCTTTTTGCACCTTTTTTATCAGTCTATTGACAGTTTCGTTTTCCGGTCGCAATTCATCAAGAACAAGATTCATGTCGTTCAGGGTTTCGTTAAATTTTATTTCGGGGTTCCCCTTCACTATTTTTTCTATATCTAGAATTTCTTCATGCAACTTTTTCTCCAGGGAAAGTAGGGTGTGATTGATCCTGCTTTGAAGAGCGGAGATGTTCGCCTCTAAATTATTGAGCTGGGCCCGTTGCAGAGTTTGGTTTGTATAAATGAAACCAAAAAGCAATACAGCAAGGCCAGTGTAAAAAAGAATTTTAAGTGTTGTTGTTTCACTTTTTCTCTTTTCTACATTAGCTTTAATCGTATTCAGCTCGCCGGAAATTTGGTTTAGTGTAGTAGTCAGCTTTTCTATTTCTTTTTGCGACTCTGACTCATTTGGCTGATTCTGCTTTGTTTCTTCCTGATCCATATTTTCTTCCATGTTATTTTTTTCCGGTCATTAATTGTTCAATTGGGATTAGCTTGCCAAGTTATCTATATACAATTTTATCAGAAGATTTCCATAAAACAATGTGATCAATGTGGCTGCCGCTAAAAACGGACCAAATGGAATGAGGCTTTTTCTGGATTTTTTCTGTATGGCGATTTGGAATAAACCGACAAAAGATCCGAGAAAAGCACCAATGAATATAATTAGCAACACCTTCTGCCAGCCCACAAGGGCTCCGGCAGCTGCTATGTATTTAATATCCCCTCCACCCATGCCGCCGTTACTAAAAACGGCTAATAGGTAGAATAACCCCCCTCCCAGTAAAAATCCCAGAAATGAGTCTATATAACCTATCGAATAGCTACCCGCTGCCAGTCCGAGAATGATTCCTGGCAGTGTTATGACGTCAGGGATGATTTGATGTTCGATGTCGATAGCCGTGATGATGACCAATGTAGGCGCTACTACAATGTAGACCATGAAATCAAACGTCAGTCCAAATTTAAAATATCCAGCAAGAAGGAGTAGGGCAGTAATTAATTCTATGGTCGGGTAAATGAGGGAAATACTTTTTTTGCAAGCTCGGCATTTTCCGCCAAGAATCAAATAACTTATAACTGGGATATTGTCGAAGGGGCGAACGGGAGCCGAACACTCGGTACAATGTGACACTGGAAAAACAACAGATTCTTTTTTAGGTAGTCGATAGATGCAAACATTTGCGAAGCTGCCGATTGCCATTCCAAAAATAAATACGGTAACTGCGATCAATGGGTAGGGCAGTGAGTTGATAAACTCCATTAATCTTGATCCAGAGGTGAGGACGGTTGGGGGAAATAATTTTCTGACTCAAAAGGCTCTGCTTTGGATAGTTCCCCTAACGAATTGTAAATAATATCTGCGGAAAACCCTCTTCTCTGTAGATATTGAACCAGACGCCGCTTCCTTTTTTCTTCATCAACTCCTTTTAAGGTATTCCATTTTTTGCGCGCGCATTGTGCAGCAAGCTCCATTTCTGGATTGTCTTCATAAAGAGTATTGATAGTGTTTTCGAGTATTTCTTTGTCGATGCCTTTGTTTAACAGCTCCACGTACAATCGATTCTTGCCAAGTTTTTTTTTGCTGATTTTGTATTGGCCCCATTGCAAAGCGAATCGTTGATCGTTAAGGTAATTGAGCTCAGTAAGGTAGTCGAGGGTTTGTTGGATCACCTGGGGAGGGTGTTCCTTTTTCTTAAGGTATTGGCTAATCTCCCAATTGCTGCGGTCTCTATAAGAGAGATAACGCAGGGCATGGGATTTTGCTCTTTTCAGTGATTCAGGATCAGGCATATTGCTGATTACCCGTTTTTCCCGGCTTTCTTGCTTTTAGGCTCAGTTGGTTCTTCCGCAGGTTCACTTTTTGCAGATTCGTTAGTAGGTTCGTTTGTAGGTTCTTCTGAATCAGTAAGGCCTAGTTTCTGCCTCAATTGAATTTCGATCTCGTCGGCCATGTCTGGGTTTTCTCCAAGAAAACGTTTGGAGTTTTCTCTTCCTTGCCCTATCCGGGTTTCTTTGTATGAAAACCAGGTGCCACTCTTTGCGATGATTTCGTGGGTTACACCGAGGTCGAGAAGGTCGCCCATTTTGGATATTCCCTTGCCATAGATAATATCGAATTCACAATTTCTAAAAGGCGGAGCGACTTTATTTTTGACTACCTTGGCACGAGTGCGATTGCCAATTACTTCATCGCCGTCTTTCAGAGCGGCAATTCTGCGGATATCAATGCGTACCGATGAATAAAATTTGAGGGCATTACCACCCGTTGTGGTTTCGGGGTTGCCAAACATGACTCCAATTTTCATTCGAATCTGATTGATGAAGATGAGACATGTATTCGATTTATTGATAACTCCGGCCAGTTTACGCATGGCTTGGGACATGAGCCGCGCCTGAAGCCCCATATGCGAGTCACCCATATCTCCATCCAGCTCGGCTTTGGGCACCAGAGCAGCAACGGAATCGATAACGATGACGTCTACCGCTCCACTTCGGATGAGAACTTCTGCTATTTCTAGGGTTTGTTCTCCGGTATCGGGCTGGGAAAGAAGGAGGTCATCCGTATTAACTCCCAAGTTACGTGCATAGTCTGGGTCGAGAGCATGCTCGGCATCAATGAAGGCCGCCACACCACCCGTTTTTTGGGCTTCTGCAATGATATGCAGGGTTAGACTGGTTTTTCCTGAAGCTTCAGGACCGTAGATTTCAACAATTCGTCCTTTGGGAACTCCACCGACCCCCAAGCAACTATCCAGTGAAATGGAACCGGTAGAAATGACATCCAATCCTTTTAAGCTTCCGGACTGGCCCAGTTTCATAATCGAGCCTTTGCCGAATTGTTTTTCAATTTGTGTGAGTGCCAAATCCAGCGCTTTTTCCCTGTCGCCCATCATCCCTCCTTGCTTATTATTTATTAAACCGGGGTCTTAGTATTTATTTCTCAGGGGATTATACCTTGGATAGTGTGAACCACAAAACCCAATCCGGAATAGTGAAAGAATAAATTGGATGGAGGTAAAACTTTTGAGGTAGAGCTAGTGAGGAAGGGTTTTATCTAGGCTTTGGCGGTTAATTTAGATTCTATAGAACGCCCAAACCCAAGAATGCTGGCGCGAAAGCTTCGGTTTTGAATTCGATCATACTTCTGTAATATCAACCTTTTCATTATCTCTTTACATTCTTCTGGAGATATTTCTCCTAACTCCAGTTTCTTTTTAAGAAACTCCACTTTTTGTGGCTCTAAAAGAGATCGCAAACCGGTGTTCATGGAAATGCCTTTCTTGCAAACAACAAATATATTGGATTGCAAAAGAATACCAATATTCGGATTAATTGTAAAGCATTGAATTTAATGAGGTTATTTGTGTGGTTTTTTAGGGGTATTTACCTGAGGAAGGGTAAAATTTGTTATCCTTCAAGATGTTATGGTTTTCTGACGATTAATGTATATGGACTATTTTTACCGAAAGCTGAGTTTTCTAATTTCAGGTCTTTTTCTGCTCCTTTCTTTAGGTTGTGGAGGCGGTGAGGAAGAGGAAGTCGTGGTTATTCCTGATTCTCCTCCTCAGATAACAATTACCTTGCGCTCGGATATGAATTTCGAACAGCCCTTGGAACCTGACCCTGAAATGGATGAGTCGAAAAAAATAAAACCAGAAGCAGGGGAAAAGAAAAGATTTATTTTTGGACGGAAGACTGCGCCTGTATCTAGCTTTAAAGGGGATGCTGGTTATCAGTCGATTGATAGATTTGAAACGGTATCACCAGAGACTTTCGAAATAAAATTTGAGAAGAAACCAGAGAAACCAAAAAAACGAATTAGAAAAACCGTGAAGCTACAAGATAAGCCTCTAGTGTTTGGTGGACGTGGATTCAATATTGAGGTTTTCGACCATGCATTAAACCCTGCCGTTGATGTGGATTATGCTTCGCATTTGCGGGAACCTCCCCCATTAGTTGAGCCTATAGGAGCTGCTGACCATCTGGACCCTGATGGAGAATATTCTAAGGACACCAAAGATTTGATTTATGGCGAAACCCGCGTGGCTTTTGGGAAAATGCCACCTCCTCTTGTTGAAGAAAAACCTGTTGAGCCAAAAAGGCAATCGACAGGTCCAGTTGAAAAAAGTCCCAACTCGGTTCTTGTGTTCCCGCCTGGAGAAGACAGTATTGCTGTTGTTGCGAGGGATGAAAATTCTATGGATTTATTGGTTGGAAACGAAAACCTTAATGTTAAACGTTTTCGTTCAGAGCTAGATCAAGACTCTCGAAACCAATAGAAGAAAATCCAAAATCCCAAAATAAATAGCCCTATTAAGACTTTACGGGTTTGACTGATCTCGGGACCGCTGTCACGCTTGGGTGAGGGTGGCATTTCAGGTTTGGGTTTTTTATCTTCCTCAGGCTTATCCATTCAATACTCTCCCAGAAAATATTGTTCCTGATATGTTGTGGATGAGGGTTACTCAGCGTCTTTTGCGCAACGAAACCCAAAGCTATTATTTTTTACCTCGGGTGTGAAAAAGCTTCTATTAAACGTGGGCGCGCTCAATCCACAACCGTATGAAAGGCAATCAAACCAAGAGCCTCCTTTTAGTACCCTTTTGTCCTTCCCATACTCGGCTCTTGTGACCGGGTTTCCTGGATGAGGGAGGTAGTGACTGTCTACCCATTCCCAAACATTTCCCGACATATCATTTAGACCATAGGGACTTTTCCCATCAGGATATGAACCAATAGGCTTGGTCCCAGTTGAATTCTTGTATGGGTTGTTTGATTTGTCCAGCGACCATTGGTTTCCCCAAGGATAAATCAGGCCGTCCAGACCTCGTGCTGCTTTTTCCCACTCCTGTTCCGTTGGTAGCCTTTTCCCATTCCATTTGCAGTAGTTGTCGGCATCAAACCAGCTCACATAAACTACTGGGTGTAGTTCTTTAGTCTTAGGAGGATTCCCTTCAGGCCAGTGGTAGGGTGCTCCATGCTCTGTCGCATCTACAAAAATTTTATAGTCTGCGTTAGTCACTTCATTTAAATCCATATAAAAAGCTTTTGTAAACGAGATATGTTCGGGGGCTTCATCATCCCACCGTTCATTGGAACCCATGACAAATTCACCTTCGGGAATCAGGGCCATATCCTTCATGGTGCTTTTATTTTCAACTTGTTTTGTCTTCTTATTCTTAGTGGGTACGTTTTGCACAAGTGAGTTTAAGAGCAGCCCACCTTTTCCAGACACCATTGGTTTCTGGGATGATGAAAATGGCGATGTATAATTAATGCCCACATGGCAGGTTTGGCATTCCGGCTTGGTTAGTTTGTCCTGTCGGGATTTTTCAATATGCTCTGCCTGATGACATGTGGACCGACATTGCTTTTTTAGTTCACCAAATTTTTCGAAGGCAAACGAAGGACTCCCCAGTGCAATAATAAATAGAGCGCTCAGGTTTAATATGAAATTTTGTTTGTGCTGGATTTTTTCTAACATACCTATTATTTATAGAATGATTGCAATTGAGTCAAAAGAAATTTTAGTCTGAAGAAGGCGTATTATATGGATCAAAATAACTGGAGAATAATTCTAGACCCTTTGTCTGATGGAATTCTCAATATGGCAACAGACAAGGCCATTCTTATGTCTTGTAATGAGGGTAACTCTCCTGCCACTTTAAGACTCTATGGTTGGCAGCGACCTACACTTTCCATCGGTTATTCTCAGGACATTTTCCGGAACATTGACGTTAAATCCTGCAAGCAAAAAAACATTCCAATAGTTCGGCGTTTTACTGGAGGGCGTGCATTATTGCATCAATCAGAACTGACTTATTGCGTGGTTGCGCCTATACCACACCCTGCTTTCCCGGGGAGTTTGAGAGGTGCTTTCGAAAAAATTTCGCTGGCGATTTTGGAATCTCTAAAAATCGGTGGAATCAATGATGCTCAAGTAGCGGGTAAAAAGAGCGGCGGTTCAAGGGGCGAGTCTGGCAGATCCCCCGCTTGTTTTTCGATGGCCAATCATTGCGAGATCACTGTTCGCGGTAGAAAACTTGTAGGAAGTGCTCAGCGACGCCTGAACGCCTCATTTCTGCAGCACGGTTCTGTAATTGTAGATAGGGTTCCGCAATTGATACATGGTTTATTAAAATATTCCTCAGAAATAGAAAACCAAAAAGTATTGGAATCTCTCAATGCCAATACCACCACTTTAAATCAAATTTTGAAAAGAGATATAGAGTATGATGAGGTAATTCAATGGTTTTTAAAAGGCTTTGAAAAATCCTTTCCAGGTGACTGGGATATAGGGAAACTAACCCAACAAGAATGTGCTTTAATTGAAAAACTTAAAACATTGCCAGTTTAAATAGGAAACGGTTGTTACCCAAAACAGGATTGTTTATAATGCGCCTCTATTTTTTTTTCTGGGGAGAACTTCTTGTTTTACTGTGTGCCTAAAGTTTTCTATAAACGATATTTAAGGATTCAATTGTGTACATAAAATTTTGGGGAGTTCGCGGTAGCGTTCCTTCGGGAAATCCAGAAACAGTCAAGGTGGGCGGTAATACAACCTGTGTAGAAATTCGTTGCGATAATGAGTTAATAGTCATCGATACGGGTACAGGTTTCCGTAACCTGGGTTTGTCTTTGATGAAAGAGTTACCTGTTAATGGGACCATATTGTTCAGCCATGTTCATTGGGATCATATCCAGGGCTTTCCATTTTTTAATCCCTTTTTTGTTCCAGGTAACGAATTTAGAGTGTATGGGGGAACCAGCCTGCCTCTAACCGTTGAGGAAGTTCTCAAACAGCAAATGAACCCCCCTTGCTTTCCTGTGAAAACAGATCTGTTTGGTGCTAATATTTCTTATCATGATGTGAAGCCGGGTGAGGTAATAGAAGGAAAAAACTATAAAGTTACTCTTGCCCCTCTTTATCATCCCAATGGATGTTATGCTTATAGAATAGATTCTGAAGGGCAATCACTGGTTTTCGCAACAGATTGCGAACATTATGAGGATAAGCCAAATAAACAACTTATTGAGCTTTGTCGTGATGCCGATGTTCTGGTTTACGATTCCCAGTACACCGAAGATGAATACTATGGTTTAAACGGAGAGTTCTCGCGAAAAGGTTGGGGGCACAGTACCATGCGGGAAGGAATCAAAGTTGCCGAAGCGGCAAATGTGGAGAAATTTGTTTTATTTCATCACGATCCTACTCATAACGATGACTTTATTCAAAAAATTGAAACAGAAGCCCGCCAACTTTTTCCTAAATGTATTGCTGCGTATGAAGGATTGCAGATCGATCTATCAGAAAAAGGGCTTCCAAAATCCCTGTTTGATTAATTCCCTGATTTCAGGGTTTCTAATCTTTTTCCTGCTTTCCGCCTGTAGTGCCTCAAAGGAACATATCGCTGATAACCCGGCAAGCCAAAGATTTCGTGACGCGACACGGCTTTTCCCCAACGAAAAAATTACAGTTGCGCAAGCCAGCTTTCTAAGGGCTAATCAAGATACTCTTGCCGATCTTGCTATATTAAATAAATCTAAAACGGAACTCTATATTCTCCTTAATAAAGGGAAGAAGGGTTTTGTAAAAAAACCAGCAGGCCAATGGACTCAAAATAATAAAGAAAAAATAAACTTTTTTATAACGGCAGATTTAAACAGGGATGGTGGCGATGACCTGATATTAATCTTGGGAACCAGGGAAAACCCACAAACTAGAATTCTTTTTAATAATCGAAAAGGATATTTTTATTCTAAGGAAAAAGAGGGGAGCTACTCACTAGCGCCAGGAGTAGAAAAAGTTATATCTGTTGATTTTGATGGAGATGGGGATAAAGACCTTTTCTATTTTGGCAGTAGGGTAAACCCCTCAATAAAAAAAACTCACCAGACGATGATGTGGGTTAATAAGGGCGATGGAAAATTTGAAAATTTGACATCTTTATTGATGCCTAAACTTCCTCCGGGTATTCGGGATGCTTCGTTTGCCGATTATGATGGCGATGGAGTGGCAGATATTTTTTTAGTTTATGAAAAAGGGCAAAACCGATTATTAATTAACAATGGAGTGGGGAAATTTTCTGATCGTACTTCTTCGAGGTTACCTCGAATCCTCGATGAAAGTATGCACGCCGATTGGGCAGACTTTGATCAGGATGGGGATAACGATCTTCTGGTTGTTAATCGATCCATTAATAAGATTTATCGGGGGTTTCCTGACGAAACAAGTTACTTTCTTGAAAATACAGGGGGAGGAAACTTTAGAAAGAGATCTCATAAAATTCTACCTCGCGTTATTTCCGCAAAAGTATATTTACTTGATGGGAATGGTAATACTCGTCCAGACGCCTTGATCTTGACTGCAAAAGGAGTTTATTATTTGCAAGGACGAGGTAAATGGAATTTTTCAGATGAAACACTCAGTCGTTTGCCACGTTTCAGGCAGTTTAGTCAAATGACATTTGGCGATATAGATCAGGACAGAATCCTGGACCTGTTTGGGTGGTC
>JAJDAV010000152.1 GCA_029261695.1 Nitrospinaceae bacterium
AATAGAGGTCAAAATAGATGCACCGAGCCGAGTGTAGTAGTGCCCCGATTTTAGATGGGCAATTTCATGGGCCGCAACGGCTATTCTCTGTTCTTTTGAAAGTTCGTGAAGAAACTTGGCAGTGATGTTCACTTCGTTTCCAGTAGTCACCCAAGCATTGGAAAATTCGGCATAGTGCACCACAGCATTGAACTCTTCTTCTGGGAAGTTTGCCAATGCAATCGTGTCTACTGCTGTTTTCCATAAAAACACATCGTAGGCACACCCGGCACATTCCTTCTGACTGGTGGACTGACATCCCGCCAACAAGAAGAGAACGAAGAAGAGTATTAAATTTTTTTTCATGAAATCACCCACGGCTTAAGCCGAAGAGTTTGGAGGGGAATTACTTTTGGCCTTTTTGCAAAACATCTACCATCTCTTGATGCACAAGCCCATTGCTAACAAGAATTTCCTGATCATAAACATTTGTCGGGCTGCCATCAAATTTACTGGCTTTGCCACCCGCTTCAAGAACGATCAGAAGTCCGGCGGCAACATCCCAGGGATGCAACATCCTCTCCCAGAATCCTTCAAAGCGACCCATTGCTGTATATACCAAATCCATCGCAGCAGACCCCGGACGGCGCACCGCCTGACAGGATTTCATAAAATTGCAGAAATGATCGAGGTTGTCTTTATCCGACATCACTACACGTGGCGCAAACCCGGTAACCAGCAAACTCTTTTGCAGTGTAGGAATTTTGGATACGTGAATGGGCTTCCCATTGAGTATGGCTCCCTGGCCTTTTTCCGCGACAAACAATTCATCCAGACACGGATTATAAATGACACCCACTTTAATTTCGCCCTGCTGCTCTAATGCAATGGAAACACAATAACAGGGATATCCATGAGAGTAGTTCAGCGTTCCATCAAGCGGGTCGATGATCCATTTGCTTGTCGAATCACTCCCTTCGGAGTCACCCGATTCTTCAGCAAGAATATCGTGGTCGGGAAAAGTTTTTTTGATTCTGGAGATTATAGTTTTTTCCGCCAGGTGATCGACTTCGGTCACGGGGTCATGAAATTCTTTAAAGGATATTTTTCCAATATCATCGGCGCGATCACGAAGAATTTTACCCGCTTGCAGCGCAGCCTCTACTGCGACGATAACCTCTTCACTCATTCAAGCCACCCGCCGCCGATCACGCAATCATCTTGATAAAATACAGCCGATTGACCAGGCGCAATTGATATTTGTGGTTGATCGAAATCGATGCGAACACGAGAATCATCTAACTTGGTTATAGTAGCCGGGACACCCTGATGTCGATAACGAATCTGTACATCCGCGCGGGTAGAATCTTCAACCTCTAAACACCAGTTGACTTGAGCGGCAGTACAATTCGCCTTCTCTAATTCTTTTTTAGGTCCAACGGTGATTCGGTTGTTCACAGGGTCAATATGAGTCACGAAATGCGGCTCTTTGAGTCCACCCAGATTCAGCCCCTTTCGCTGACCAATGGTAAATGCCGGATAGCCCTTATGCTTGCCAAGCACATCGCCTTTAGAGTTAACAATATCTCCCTGCTGGAATGCGTCACCATTTAATTGTTTGGCAATGAACTTTGGGTAATCGTTATCTGGGATAAAACAAATTTCATGAGACTCGGCCTTCTCTGCCACATTCAATCCCAATTGTCGTGCTCGTTCACGCACTTCATTTTTATCCATGTCGCCCAATGGAAACTCCAACTTGGAAAGTTGCACTTGCGACAAGTTGAAAAGAAAGTAACTTTGATCCTTCCAACGATCGCGCCCCCGGCGAACTAGAAATTTACCACTAGGATGCTTAACGATAGAAGCATAATGACCGGTAGCCACACGATGCACACCAAACGATTCCGCTTTCTGAATCATCTCATCAAATTTTAGTTTCTGATTGCATAACGTACAAGGGATGGGCGTGCGTGCTTGCATATATTCAGAGATGAAATAGTCGACCACCTCTTCCTTAAACTTTTTTTCCATATTGAGGATATAAAAAGGGATACCCACCTTTTCCGCAACACGACGCGCATCGCCGAGGTCATCGAGCGAGCAACAGGTTCCGAAGCGATTGTCCGAATCAGAATAGTTCCACAATTGCAGTGAAATGCCGACCGCCTGATAGCCCTGCTCTTTAATAATCGATGCGGCAACTGAGCTGTCTACTCCCCCGCTCATGGCTATAGCTATTTTTTCTGGATCACTCATAATTTCAACTCGTAAAATGACAGGCAAGAATCACCCAAACGCCTGTCTTTAAAAGATTTTAGTCTACCATAACTTTCTTGTAATTTAGTTTTATGAAAATGCTCGACAATAATCCACCCATCATTTTCGAGGATATCTGCCAATGCCGTTAAAGAAACCTCGTAAAGGTCATCAGCAAAGGGAGGATCAACATAAATGAGATCAAACCGAGCGTCCTTCTCCTTCAGAACCGATATTGAGTTCAATGCGTCCAGTTTCATCAATTGCCAGCGGGTTATTTGATCTTCAGACATCATCCTGCATTTTTCAAGGTTGCCCGTTATCAAAGTTTGGGAGGCCGTGTTCTTTTCTACAAAAACCACCTTTTTCGCCCCTCTACTGAGAGCCTCTATGCCCATTGATCCTGTCCCGGCAAACAAATCGAGGAAAGACTTGCCATCAAGGTTCTGCCCTATCTGGTTAAAGAACGACTCTTTCACTCGATCCAAAGTCGGCCGAATTTCAGCATCCCCCAGGTCTAATAAGCGGGTTCCCCGCGCCGTCCCAGAAATCACACGCATTTAACAATATTCCTTATAATAATGAACGCAAACAATCTTGACATGGAAATCTATTAAAATTATTATAAATCAAGGTTTACAAGATTTGAGGGAATTAATATTCGGGTATCGTCTAATGGTAGGACGCCAGATTCTGATTCTGGATGTCGAGGTTCGAGCCCTTGTACCCGAGCCAATTCCCAGATATAAATAGACAACCTTTGCACACTGAATTTGATGCTATGCTGTATGCGGAGATAATCCGCATATTTTTTGAGGACTTATGAAAATCTACCGCAATCCATTTATCGTTGCCCTTTGCGCGCCAGCTTATCAGCTAGTCGCAACCATTGCTATCACCAACGACTTTTTGATGGCGGCTATTTTCATCATGTTCACCTTGGGGCTTATAGGTGCTTATGTCAGCGAC
>JAJDAV010000153.1 GCA_029261695.1 Nitrospinaceae bacterium
GGTCTCCCTTGGTGAAGTACCTATAAATTTAGTTAAATCTGCTCCTCGAGGATAACCACATGAAATTTTTTTCAATGTTAATTCTATTTGTAACAGGAATTTTTTATTGTGGGTTTAGCAAAGCCGTAGCAAATACTCAAAATTCCTTGCTTGACCTGTCCATTCCAACGGTTGCTGAAACCACACCACAGAAGAATATTATTCTTGCACGCAGAATGGGAGGTATGGGCTGTAGAGAAGATTCCCATAAGCACGATAACAACTGCACAGAGATGGGGCATGGCCGAGGGATGGGACATGGGATGAGACACGGAATGGGACGCGGCCCCGGCTTAGATGGAGAGGCGCAATGCCCACAAATTAGATCCACAGCAAAAGCTCCTGAAAGCTTTCAAAATAAAATCAACCCTTTAGAAAACACCTCAGAAAATATTGAAGGAGGTCGTTTGCTTTTCCAACTGAACGCGCAGCCCACATGCACAGTATGCCACGGGTCAGGTAACGGCTTGGGAATGATGAGCGGAGGATTAAACCCACCTCCAAGAAATTTCATGTGCCAAGAAACCATGCAAAATATTTCTGACGGTCAATTGTTTTGGGTTATCAAAAATGGTTCTCCCGGAACAGGCATGCCGGCTTTTTCAGGGTTAAACGATGAACAGGTATGGCAATTGATCCATTATATTCGTCAATTCACAAAATAATTTTTCTGAACGAATTAACCCTTTCAAAGGTGCATGCATGAGGAAACTACTGTTATCCAATTTACTAATTCTCATTTGTATTTTTTCTGCGAAAATTTCAGTCGCAAGCACTGATCCAGGAAAGGTTTTAGCGGAGAAAAAATGTGCCTCTTGCCATCGGTTTGTGGGGGAAGCCAAATCTCGCTTTGACATCAAAGCTCCTGACCTGATGTGGGGAGGCAATAAATACCAAGTCAGTTGGCTAAAAAATTTTCTTCAAGGGAATGAACAACCACTTTATCTAAAAAATTATCGATGGGATCAAACTAGAAAACCACAAAAACATCTCGTAATTTCAAAAGCTGAAGCTCATTCAATAGCTAATTATTTCTCCAAAAGTTTAATGGACTCCAGAGTAAAAAAAGGAGCATTAGACCTTTCGCTTTTTACGCAAATGGAGGCCACTCTTGGTGAACAAATATTTAAAGAGCATTCCTGCAGTGCTTGTCACCAAATTAATGATGATGGGAAATTGGTAGGCGGTCAGCAGAGCACCTCCTTTGTGAATGCCGGTAAACGTTACAATGTGGACTGGGTTTACAGGTTTAACTCCCATCCACCCGACTATGCCCCACATAGTGGTGAATTTGTTGCGGATGTGAGCCAAGAAGGCTTGCGTTTTGTGACGGGATACATAATGACTTTGGGGGTCGATGACTTTAAGTTCTACGAACCATGGAAAGACAAATTCTTTAAAAGCACTAGCGCAAAACGCGGAAAACAAACCTATAAAGAATACTGCTCCCAATGTCATGGTGCTACAGGAAAGGGAGACGGTCCTGCGGCTTCCAGTCTCAAGCCCAAGCCCGCTATTCACGCGAACATAGCCTTCGACAAAGAACCAGAGGACTATCTATACAATATCGTTTTTTACGGCGGAAAAGCCGTAGGGAAGTCGCCTTTTATGCCTTATTGGGGATTAACATTGAAACCCCAAGGTGTAGCAGATGTCATAGCCTACATGAAAAAAACTTTTAAAGGTCCATCCCTGCAAGCCAAATCTGAACAGGTCGCCAAAGATTCAGACCAACCCGGTCTCTGCCCGCAATTACGTAAAACGCCACAAGCTCCGGGAGACATTATTAATGTAAAAAATCCACTCGAATCTAATAAGAAAAATATTCGTAAAGGAAAGCTTTATTTTACGCAAAAAGCAAAACCTTTAGCCTGCAAGCATTGCCATGGTCTTAAAGGAGATGGCAAGGGGGCGAAAGCTTTCAACATGATCCCTCCCCCAAGAAACTTTACTTGCGCATCAACAATGAACAATATTACAGATGGTCAAATGTTTTGGGTTATTAAAAACGGCTCACCCAACACGGAAATGCAAGCATACAAGAACATGAAGGATAAGCAAATTTGGCAAATGATCCTTTATATCAGGGAACTTTTATAAAATTCTCCAATCAAAATCATTTATAATTGAGGAATATATCAGTAGCTAAACTAATCTAATAAGCAGACACCTAATAAACTATACATAAAAGGCAAAATACAATGAACAAACCTTGTCCCTTTCTGTCCTTCAAATTAGTTCGTTTATTTTATTCATGTATGGCACTAATTTTACTTTCAATAGTATTTATTGATTCGGTAAGTGCCATTCCTGCTTTTGCTCGGCGTCATAAAATGAGTTGCAGAACCTGCCATGTCGGCATCCCCATGCTTAATAGTTTTGGCGAGATGTTTGCCGGGAATGGATATCAACTTCCAGGCGCAGATTTAAAAGATCAATTAATCGATACGGGAGATGACAATTTAATGCTTCTCGATCGTGTCCCCTTGGGAGTTCGAGTTGATTCTTTTTTTAGAACCCGAGCCGATTCGGGAGTCAGCAATGACCTTCAGACACCTTTCAGTTTAAAAATTCTTTCGAGCGCTCCTATCAAAAAGGACATCAGTTACTACTTTTATTTCTTTGTCGATGAGCGGGGTGATGTTGCAGGCATTGAAGATGCTTTTATTTATTTCAATGATGCTTATAAGGATGTAGATCTTGATCTCCGCGTAGGACAATTTCAGGTTTCTGATGTCTTGTTTGGCAGAGAGCAACGGTTGACGTTTCAGGATTTCACTTATTATGTCACTCCCGTCAGCAACAGTAATTTTCGACTGACTTACGATCGCATCATTCAAGTAAATTATAACTTCGATCTAACGGACTCCATTGGAATGGGCCTTGTTGCAGCCGTAGCCAATGGAAATGGAATCGGCGTTGCCGATAATGACCGTAATTTTGATTCAGACGAATTTAAAAACTTTTATGGGAAAGTCTCTTTTGATTTCGACGGCAACACCATAGGTTTATATGCCTACAGTGGTCGAGAGGAAAATCAGGCAGAAACCCGTAACGAGTTTTTTCGGATTGGGCCGGACTTCAATTTTATGCTCACCGACGCCATTAAGTTGTGGGGTAATTTTCTCTATGGAGAAGATTCCAACGCGACGTTTGCCACATCCGGGGATGCCGGAAAACTCAAATCCTGGGGTGGGTTTGTAGGGGTCACCTATCCCTTTATGGATAACTGGATCATGTCTCTCCTTTATAATCGCGTTAAAGTTTATCGCCGCCCAGATCTGGATGCCAACACGATGACAGTAAACTTGTCTTATTGGCTGGCCAGCAATTTAAAAGTAATGGCTGAGTTTACTGGGGATATGGAAGACACAACTCCTGTTTTAAGGCCTGAAGAAACACATACAGGTGTTTTGGGAATTGTTTTGGCCTATTAGAACCTTAAGGGTTTTGTAGTGGTTCTACTACAAAAAAACAATAAACTCACCTCAAAAACTTGGTCTTTTCCGCGATTTTTTATCTTCTTTTCGATCTTTATACTGAAAATAGTTGAGAAGAAAATAATTCATCCTGAAAGGAGAAATGCCATGACACATTGCAACGTTGGACTCACCGACCGGGCTTTAAGGGCAGTAGCAGGAATTGTTTTGATTGGATATGGAACTTACTTAGCTGGAACCGCTGGAATAGTAATGGCTGCTGTAGGTTTAATTCCATTAATCACAGGATTAATTGGAAAATGCCCTGCTTATTCCCTGTTTAACATTAATACTTGCGACACCAAACACTCAGTTTAATTTAAGCGAATATTTTTATGAATAAAAAGATCAATTATAAAAGACCGTGGGGTCCTGACTCTACTTTCAGGATCCCAGGTTGGGATAAGCCGAAATACCCATACCAGTTAAAAAGTGAATTCTGAGAAATAAGGATGGAGTGCTGAGAATTTTATCAGAACATTTAAGGGAGAGAAAAAAGATGCATCATAAAAAACCATTTTTAGTTCTGAGTATTTTTTCTTTAATTACGCTTGCTTTTTATTTTGCCCCTTTGCAGCTGTGGGCAAGTGACGAACAAAAAGCTAAAGAAATTATTCAAAACCAATGTTCCACATGCCACAAGTTCGAAGGTAAACCGGAGTCTAAATTCAACCTTAAAGGCCCTGACCTTATGTGGGCAGGGAATAAATATCAACGCCCCTGGTTGATTCGCTGGCTAACTGGCAAAGAAGAGAATCTCTACCCAAAAGGATATCGTTGGGATATTTCTCAGGAACAAATACAGCACCCTGCTCTTTCTTTATCCGATGCGAATATAGTAGCTGACTACTTTATTCAACACAATCAAGACCCTCGAATTAAAAAAAGTTTTGTTGATCTCTCCACCTTCACTGAACGAGAATCTCAGTTTGGAGCAGATATCTTTCGGAGTTTTTCCTGCCTTGGGTGCCATCAAATTAAAGAGGATGGAAAGAAAATTGGTGGCCCCATAAGTGCAAACTTATACGATGCTGGCAATCGATATAATCTGGACTGGTGGTCCCGCTTTGCTGAGAACCCACAGGATTTTACTCCGCATAGTGGAGAATATTTAGCAGATCTTAGTATGCTGGGTGCGCGTTACATCATCGGCTACTTGATGACCCTTGGGGTAGATGATTTTAAATATTTTGAACCGTGGAATCAAAAGGAGTTTAAGAACACCAATATTAAAAATGGCGCTCGTGTATATAAGGAGTACTGCGTGCAATGTCACGGGGCAGAAGGCAAAGGCGATGGGCCAGGCGCATCAGGGCTGGAACCCAAACCAGCCGTGCACGCACAAATGGCTTTGAGCGATTTTCCCGAAGATTATTTATATAACGTTGTTTACTACGGCGGGAAAGCTGTTGGCAAATCTCCGAACATGCCTGATTGGGGAGTCACTCTACCGACTCAGGATATTGCCGATGTCATTGCATTTTTAAGAGACAACTTCAAAGGGGGAGACACTACAGCCACCACACCAGAACCCAAAATGGCTAAGTCGACCTCCGCCAGTTGTGTCCAAAAACATAAAGCTAAAAAAGCACCCGCAGCCTATCTGAAACGAGAAAATCCGCTACCTGCAACTGAGGCTCATTTCAAAGCAGGAAAAGCATTATTTTTAAAAGAAGCCAAACCTGTTGCCTGTCAAATGTGTCATGGGAAAAAAGGAGATGGAAAAGGACCAGGCGCGGGTGGGCTGAACCCTAACCCCAGAGATTTTACATGCTCTCCAATGATGAAGGATATCCCTGATGGTCAATTGTTTTGGACTATAAAAAACGGCTCCTCTGGAACAGGAATGATGGCTTTTAGAAAGTTAAAAGACGAACAAGTCTGGCAATTAGTTCATTACATTAGAACACTAGCTAAATAATCTGAAAGGCAATTTATGAACAATGTAAATTTGAGTTCTCTGGCAAAAGACCTGAATAAAGAGCCTCCCAGCAGTCCTCGTGAAATGCTGGGAGGATATGTCATATTGGCACGCTGCGTGGACAAATGCCGATCTTTCCTTGCAGGAAAAAATGGAGAGTATAATTATTGGCCTTGCTCTTTATGCGAAGAACTGGAATCCTTCTCCGGCGTGGACCATGAATATATGAAAGATTTTATTGCTACCGGTGCATCGGATGAAGAAGTCGTCGAATGGTTCAAAGACCATTCAAAAGTAAAAAATGAAATTGAAAAAATAAGATGGAATAACAAAATGCGTGATCTTCGAATTAGTGACATGTCCGATCAAGCGCAGGAATTTCTTGAAAATTATATCCAGGAAAATGTACCTAAACATCACCCCGTATATGTCTGGTTCGACGTTTTTGACCTGGAAGAAAAGAGATTTTAATTAGCCTTCACCTCATTCTCCCCTTCCCTG
>JAJDAV010000154.1 GCA_029261695.1 Nitrospinaceae bacterium
GGCAAGAATCAAAGCTGCAGAATTAGCCTCTTTCGCAATTTCTGATACAGTCATAAAAATACCAATTTAATAATTGAGGATCAAAGCCAGATTGACTATAAGTTCGTCGGTGGGATTATATCATTGCCGTTTAAAAATAGGACTGTAATTAAGCATCAAAAATTCATGAGATAGCTTGCAACTGCTTAGAGTTCATCCTTATCATCAATATCAGGGAACCCATAAATTCTATACCCAGAATTAGCCATCTTTATCTCATCAAAAGGTGAACCTAAAGGATCATCTTTTTTATATACAAGATCATCGCCCATGTTAGCTTCCCAAACTGTTATATCTGCAGACTCTATATCCCACATAATAACTACTCCCGTGCTTGGATTTAGAACTCGGACCATCTCCGTTGCCACACCCGCTACGATCGGTGCACCCATGACTGTAATATATTGAGCTGCACCGTCTGGTACAGGAAAAGTTGGAGTAGTATAGTCAGAAACTTTTATGAGGTTTGGTATAGTATCTGTATTACAACTACTAGGGGTAGTTCTCTTATTAATATTATAAGAGTTTGTAAACCCAGAAACTAGATTATCGCAGGTGAGCCTGCCTTCTCCCCATACATCGAGAATAGTAATCTCGGATTTCCCGTCATACGTAGGCAAATGCACACTATCACTGATATCTTGCTTGTGAGGGGAAAGTGTTATTTCAACATCATCGTAACCGCTTGTGGAAACTCGATCCACTAAAAGCTCATAACTCAGCATTTCACCATTGGGCAGTGCCAGATGCACATAAAAATCTTTTGTACCCACATCACTCATTTCCCCCGTCGTTTCTTTGTTCCCATATTTATCCTCTGATGAAACTTCGATCCAAAAATTGCTTGAAGAGTAGGTCCCTTTTATTTCAACTTCAATTTTAAATTTGATTTCCCCTAACATAAAGGAACCATAAAAGTGGAAAGTCTTACCATCAGTTATTCCAACATTCCTATCAAACCACAAATACGGGTCAGCCTCTGCTAACCCAGCAATAGTGGGGGAACTCATGAATTCGTAATAAGTACCTGAATGCAACCCTCCAGACTCAGAGTTAACAAAAGTTAATTCGTTTACATTATTAATGAATTTTACATTTGTAGGCATCCCCTTACTCCTTTGAGCAAAACAACCTTTTTAGGTTGCTTTTAATATTTCAATAACTATAGCAATATTTTTCTAACGTCAGTTTTTTTAGGGCCATACGTTATCTGTATATAACACGAACCTTTTCTTTACGATTGACCTTGAACGCAGCTAAAGCAGAGGGTTCTCCCAACAAATTCTTGCCCAAATCAAGAGTTTTCAGGGCAGGGAAATTTTGTGACTCCATTAAAGGCACGGCTCCTATATCAGTGATGCTGTTCTCCCCAAGAAATAAGGATTCAAGACGGGGAAAATGTGCTGATTTTGAAAATGCAATTGCGCCACCATCACCCACCCCGTTTCGGAACAAATTCAAGGTAGTCAATTGCATAAATTTTTCAGACTCAGCGATAATAGTAGCGCCTAAGGGAGTAATCAGATTATTGTTAAGCATAAGAGTTTTTAAATTTGCAAAATTGTTAGATTTAACCAAAAACTCCAAGCTGTCATCACTGATTTCATTTTTCCATAGCTTAAGAGATTCCAGATTTTTCAAATAAGGCGATTCTGCAATTGCTTTTAATCCACGATCTCCCAACAAATTCCCCCAAAGGTCTAAATGTTTCAAATTAACCAAGTGAGGCGATTTTGCCAAAGCCTTCATTCCACGCGCTTTTATCTTATTCCCCTGAAGATGTAATGTGATTACAGACGACAATGACTGCATTTCAGCCAATTGCTTAGCTCCTTTAGGACCAATATTTAATCCTGTAAGGTCAAGGGTCGTTCTATCAGCGCTGATTCTTTTTTCAACGAGTCCAGAAATATCAGCCGCCTGCGCAACAGCCGTAGAGAAAAAAAGCAAAGCAATGATAGCCAACAGTTTTTTACACATAAAATCAGGTTAACAAATACTTAAAGATTGTGTAAATAATTTTTGTTCCCGCTTTAAAAGTACCAGAAACAGTACCCGTTATCTTAGAAACCCCAACCCTTTCCCGGTATTTAACTGGGACCTCCTGAATGCGCAATCCATTTTTTACGGCTTTAATCTGCATTTCCACAGTCCAGCCAAAGTTCGTATCCTGCATTCCAATAGCTAACAGTGAACTATAGCGAATGGCTCGAAAAGGTCCCAGGTCTGTGAAAGTATGTCTAAAAAACAATTTGATCAGAAACACTGCCAGCCGATTGCCATAACGGGCCTGTGGTAATAAAGCGGCTCGGCTTTCAGGGAGGATCATTCGGCTACCCAACACAAAATCTTGTTCATCCCTTTCAATCGGTTCAACGAGCGAAACAATTTCTTCCGGGTAATCACTGAAATCCCCATCAACAAACACAACGATTTCAGGAGAATCTAACTCAGCCATTCCTTTAAGGCATGCAGACCCGTAACCTTTTCTTGGCTCTTTCACTACCCGTGCACCATGTTCGGTGGCTACACGAGCGGTAGCATCGGTTGAGCCATTATCGACAACAATTATTTCGTGGATTTGTTCTTTAGGTAAAGCATCAAGGACAAGCCCGATTGAGCTTTCCTCGTTGTATGCGGGGATGATTATAGATATCCGGGAAACCATAGCACGGAGATCAAGGATTGATGGCTGTTTGAATGCTCGTTAAGAATTCGCTCAATTTGCGATCTCGCTCACCCGAATCGCTATTTGTCTCAATCAATTTGACAATGGCACTGCCAAGAATCACGCCATCTGCAACTTTCGCCGCCTGTCGTGCCTGTTCGGGACCTGAAATCCCAAAACCTACCAGTACAGGCAAAGACACAGTTTTTTTTATTTCAGCAACCTTTTCTTCCAATCCTACTGAAAGAGATTCCTTAGTTCCAGTCGTACCTGTCAGCGAAATATAATAAACAAAGCCCTTGCTGATCTTTCCTATCTGTTCGACTCGATCGGGTGTGCTGGTTGGCGCCAGCAAAAAGACCATATCCAAACCCTCAGCTAATCCTAAAAAAGTTTCCGCTTCTTCAGGTGGAAGGTCAGGAATAATCACCCCATCCACGCCTGCTTTTACAGCATCCGCAACAAACTCCTTTTGACCGTATACAAAAATCGGATTAAAGCTGGTCATCAGGATAATGGGTAACTCCGAGGTTTTCCTGATATCGGTCACCAGCTGAATGATTTTCTTAAGGGTCGTCCCATTTTTTAATGACCGATGTGAAGCAGCCTGAATGGTTGGACCATCGGCCAATGGGTCTGAGAATGGAACACCAATTTCTACTATATCTGCACCATTTTTTTCTATAACAGCAAAAATTTCCTTAGATGCATTCATATCGGGATCACCAGCAGTATAAAATGCGACCAAAGCTTTTTTGCCATTCAGCGAGGCAAAGCGTTGTTGAATACGACTCACAGAGAAACCCCCATCCTATCAGCAACCTGATTTACGTCTTTATCACCGCGGCCCGAAAGGCAAACTAAAATAATCTCATCCTTTTTCATTTTAGGTGCTAGCTTGACCACATGTGCAATTGCATGCGCAGATTCCAGAGCAGGAATAATTCCTTCCTTACTTGATAAAAGTTTAAATCCATCTAATGCTTCTTCATCGGTAATGGTCGCATAAGTAGCACGTCCAGAGTCTCTTAAATAACTATGTTCGCAACCCACTCCGGGGTAATCCAAACCAGCAGAAATTGAATGAGCCTCCGTCACCTGTCCATCATCATCATGCAGCAGATAACTCATCATTCCGTGAAGAACACCGGCAGAGCCCTTGGTCAGCGAAGCACCATGTTTATCGGTATCTACTCCTAAACCAGCAGCCTCAACCCCAACAAGACCTACCTCTTCATTTTCAAGAAATGGATAAAATAGTCCCATTGAGTTACTACCTCCGCCAACACAAGCAACGCAGGTATCAGGCAACCTTCCCTCCATTTCCATTAATTGCCGTCTAGACTCTTCACCAATGATTTTTTGAAAATCACGGACAATCATCGGGTAAGGATGCGGGCCCACCACTGAGCCAATAATATAATGCGTACTTTCAACTGTAGTGATCCAGTTACGAATAGCTTCGCTGGTAGCATCTTTCAGAGTTCGAGTGCCACTGGTTACCGGAATCACATTTGCACCCAATAATTTCATTCTAAAAACATTGAGAGCCTGGCGCTTCATATCCTCTTCACCCATGAACACATCACATTCAAGCCCAAACAGCGAGGCCGCAGTAGCTGTAGCCACTCCATGCTGACCAGCACCCGTTTCAGCGATCACCCTTTTTTTACCCATCCTTTGAGTTAATAGAGCACTACCTATCGTGTTGTTGATTTTATGTGCGCCGGTATGCGTGAGGTCCTCTCGTTTTAAATATATTTTCGCCCCGCCCAGATGTTCTGTGAGACGCTCCGCAAAATATAAAGAAGTTGGTCGCCCAACATAATGTTTCAAATAATAGGCCAGGTCTTCTTTGAATTTTGGATCTTCCTTAGCCTCCTCATACAGAGTTTGCAGTTCCTGCAAAGCTGGCATCAGGGTCTCGATCACATATTTGCCACCAAATTTTCCAAAATGACCTTTGGCATCAGGCAATTTATGAGGTTTCATATTTTTCTCCCTGCCTTTACATTTTTCAAAAAAGCACGCATCTTTGTATGATCTTTAATACCAGGTTGGCTCTCCACTCCCGAGCAAACATCCACACCATAAGGCTGAACTCTTTGAATAGCCCCCCGAACATTAGCAGGTGTCAAACCACCCGCCAGTATAATAGACCCATATTTTTTTGCAGGATGCACTAAAGTCCAATCAAACACTTTTCCAGTCCCGCCCTGTTGACCCTCTGAATGAGTATCCAAAAGAAAGCTGTTAACGGAGTAGCCAGAAAGCTGCTTCAGTGATTGAATGTCCTTTACCCGAATCGCCTTGATCACCCGCCGTTTTATCCTCTTACAAAATGTCGGCGACTCATCGCCATGCAATTGGACTCGGTCAAGATTGCAACGATCGGTAATATTATTTATCTGCTCCGCAGTTTCATTTACAAAAACTCCAACGGCATCAACAAAAGGTGGAAGTTCTTGAACAATTTCTCGGACTGTTTTCATGTTAACTGAGCGCGGACTTTTTTTATAGAAAATAAACCCAACGGCATCAGCACCTGCATCGACAGCCACCAAAACATCTTTCAAGTTTGTCATTCCACAAACCTTTACTTTCACCTGGGTGTCGCGATCAACCATTTCCTAAAAGCTCCTTCAATTTTCCAGGTATATTTTCTGCGGTCATCAAACTTTCACCAATTAAAAAAGCATTCACACCCAATCCCTCAAACTCTTCAATCTCCTCACGACCATGGATGCCACTTTCACAAACCAGCACCTTGCCTTTCTCCTGCAACGCCATAGGAACCAGTCTTCGAGTGATACCTAAATCTGTTTTACCATTCGTTAAATCACGATTGTTGATACCAATCAAAGTGGCATTTGCAGCAAATGCTTTTTCCATATCCCACTCATTATGCGTTTCAATGAGGGCTGGCATCCCCAATTCTTCACCTAGAGCTAACAAATCGTTCATCAGACTTTGATCGAGCCAGGTTGCAATCAACAAAAACAGGTCTGCACCATAAGCACGCGATTCATAGACTTGATACTCATCGAAAATAAAATCTTTTCTTAACAATGGGATTGGCGCAACTTCTCTTATTTGAGGTAATACATTAATACTGCTACCAAAATAATTGCTCTCCGTTAAAATCGAAAGCGTTGCCGCTCCATTATCAACATAATCTCTGGCTATATCCTTAGCTACGAATCCTTTTCGTAACTCACCTTTGAAAGGAGTTTTGGGCTTGATTTCAGCAATGATTCTGGAACAGTTGCCTTTTTTTAAAGCAGCAAAAACATCACAAACGGGTTGCTGATCGCCAATCCGTTTTTTGATTTCTGACAAAGGAGTATTGCGTTGAGTTTCGGGAAGCTCCTTTTTTTTATCGGCAAATATTTGATCGAGAATATTAGACATTTTATGAATTTGACACCCGGCACAACTCTTCAAGTTTTTTAATTGCTTCACCCGAGCCAATCGAATTGGCAGCAACCAGAATCCCACGTTCGATAGATTCAGCCTTACCGCCCACATATATTGCTGCAGCAGCATTCAAAATAACAATGTCGGTTTTTGGTCCTTGATGACCCTTTAAAATTTCGCGTATTGTCTCTGCATTCTCCTCAGGTGCCCCCCCTTTTAAATCCCCTGCTGAGCAAAGAGAATAACCATATTTTTTAGGATCGAGTGAATAACTATCCACCGCGCCATTTTTCAATTCAGCAATCTGGGTTTCACCGGTAAGTGTTATTTCATCCAACCCATCAAATCCATGAACGACTAAAGCATGGCGACTTCCTAATATACCCAAGACCTCTGCCATTGGCGTCACCCACCTTGAATCAAAAACTCCCAGTACTTGCGCATGTGCATTGGCAGGATTAGTAAGTGGTCCTAAAATATTAAATATAGTTCGAAAGCCCAGTTCCTTCCTCACTGCGACTGCATGTTTCATAGCCTTATGTAATAAGGGTGCAAACAGAAAACCTATGCCCACCTCTTCTATACATCGCTCAACAGTGGGCAAAGCAGCATCAATGTTGACACCCAGGCATTTCAATACATCTGCACTACCGGATCTACTGGATACCGCCCGGTTTCCATGTTTGGCAACCGTCACACCAGCACCCGCCACAATAAAGGCGACCGCTGTTGAGATATTAAATGTGTCAGAACCATCCCCACCGGTGCCGCAGGTATCCACAACATGCGAAGCGTTGACTTTTACTTTTTCTGCTTTGTCACGCATAACCCTTGCAGCGCCAACAATTTCAGGAACCGTTTCTTTTTTGGTTTGCAGTGCAGTTAAAAAAGCCGCAAGTTGGGTATCACTTACTTTTCCTTCCATGACTAGAGTCATGGAGTCGATCATTTCACGTTCCGTTAAATCCTGCCCTGAAATAATTGTTTGAAGAGTTTTTAAAAATGACATTCTTAACTATTATCAATAAAATTTCTTAAAAGATCTTTTCCATTTGGAGTCAAAATAGATTCTGGGTGAAATTGGACCCCTTCAATCGGTAACTCCTTGTGACGAATTCCCATAATTTCATTGTCGTCACTCTCAGCGGTGATTTCAAAACAATCCGGAAGTGTTTTTCGGTTTAGCACTAATGAATGATATCGAGTAGCCGTAAAAGGATTGGGAAGATCTTTAAATAAAGTTTTTCCATCGTGGCGAACATCTGAAGTTTTCCCATGCATCAGCTTGCCTGCTTTTATAATTTCTCCTCCAAAAGCAGCTCCAACCGATTGATGTCCAAGGCAAACACCCAATATCGGCACTTTCCCTGCAAAATGTTTAATTACATCTACTGAAATTCCCGCTTTGGCAGGTGTGCATGGACCGGGCGATATAACAATTTTTTTAGGATTCAACGATTCGATCTCTTCAATAGTAATACAGTCGTTTCGTTCCACCCGAATATCAGCCCCCAATTCGCCCATGTATTGCACGAGATTGTAAGTGAACGAGTCATAATTATCGATCATCAAAATCATACAACCCACCCCTTCTCAGCCAGCTCTATAGCCTTAAGTAATGCACGCCCCTTATTCATAGTCTCTTCATATTCGCTTTCAGGTACCGAATCAGCAACGATGCCAGCACCAACACCCAGATAAGCCGTTTGATCTTTTACAACAAGTGTTCGGATGGCAATCGCAGTATCCATATTCCCTGAAAAACCAATATAGCCAACCGCTCCAGCATAAAGCCCACGTCGATTGGGTTCCATTTCCTCTATGATTTCCATAGCACGAATTTTGGGAGCACCGGAAACCGTACCTGCTGGAAATGTAGCTTCTAAAACATCAAAGCAATCCAGCCCTTCCTTTAAGATCCCGCGGACATTAGAAACGATATGCATGACATGGGAATAACGCTCAACCGTAAAACTTTCGTTAACTTCTACTGAACTGATTTTTGCCACACGCCCTAAATCGTTGCGTCCGAGATCGACTAACATAATGTGCTCAGCAAGTTCTTTCTCATCTTGAAGAAGATCTTTTTCCAGAGCCAGATCTTCTTCTTCGTTTTTACCACGCTTTCGAGTTCCAGCGATGGGTCGGACTTCAATTTTTTCTTCCTCCAAACGAACCAAAATTTCTGGAGAAGAACCGACGACCTGAATATCACCAAATTTCAGGAAATACATATACGGAGAGGGATTAACCGTTCTTAAAGCTCTATAAACATCAAAAGCATTTTTCTTAATTTCAAAGCTCAAGCGCTGCGAAAGAACAACCTGAATTGCATCCCCTTCTAAAATATATTGTTTGACCCTATCAACAGCTCCTTTGAATTTTTCTTTTTCAAAATTTGATTGAAACTTTAGATCCACCTCTTCTTCACTTTGTGGAGTTGAAATCTTAAGTGGAGTTTTTAGTTTCTCTTCTAAACGACCGATCTTTTTTATGGTTTCTTTATAAATAGCTTCAAGATCATCTGAGTCAATATAAGCATTGGAAACCATCTTGATTGTTTGAGAAACATTGTCGAATACCAACATGGTATCAGTGATCATAAACTGTGAGTCTGGAACATCAAGATCATCTATCGTGTCTTCTGGTAAGTTTTCAAAAAAACGCACCATGTCGTAGCTAATGAATCCCACGGCTCCGCCAGAAAATCGCGGCAACCCTGGAACTGAAACAGGATTGTAACGAGCCAATATATCCTTAATCGCTCTTAAAGGAGTCCCAGACTCAACTTGTTTCTCTTGCCGTTTTCCGTTTTCATCAATCGTAATATTATTCCCTTTGCTACTCACAACAACAGCTGGATCGCACCCAAGGAAACAATATCGTGCCCACTTTTCACCACCCTCAACACTTTCCAAAAGAAAAGAATACTCGCCATCGCCAATTTTCATATAGGCGGAAACAGGTGTATCGAGATCAGCCAAAATCTCCTTATATACTGGAATCAGATTTCCCGATTGGGACAGCTTTTTAAATTCTTCTAGTGAGGGTTTAAACATTTTTCAATACGACTCAGAAACAAATAAATTCAATAAAAAAAGCACAGGAAACCTGTGCCCTTTCAGCCACTTGGGTGGTCGATACCTAAATAATAAAATCGAATTATATCAAAGAGTTAGAACCTTAACATCGGTCCTAAGCAGGTGTCAAGCAGTTTGCGGAACCTTGCCCTGATAGAACAAGGAGGTAGAAATTATACGGGCATCATCCTTCAACCGGTTTCCAGTCTTCTCCATTCCAATGTTGGATCAAACCATTGTCGCCAACCGCGTAAATATTTTCATCGGAGCTTCCCCAGATAGATGAGAAATATTCCTTGGTATTAGATTCGATCCGTGTCCATTGGTCCCCATCAAGGTAAAGAATCATGCCTTCATCGCCAACGGCAAAAACCATTTCGGGTGAAGGTCCCCAAACATCGAGGAAAAATTCCATTGTCTGGGAAGGCATTTCAATAAACTCAGCCCCATTGTAATGAAAAATGGCCCCCTCAGACCCAACCATATAAATATTGTCAGGACCAAATCCGTAAACGCCATAAAACTCTGCGTTGGAGTTAAAAGTCATTCGGTGCCATTTTTCGCCATCCTGTTTCAGAACTAATCCATCATACCCAACAGCGATCATGCCACTCTCTTTACACCCCCAAAGCCGTGTGACATCGGTGTCGGTTCCAGTTTGAGTGAACTTCCAACTACTACCGTCGTAGCGAAGAATTTTACCCAACCGCGAACAGGCATAAATTTCATCGGACGCCAACCCATAAATCCCAGTCATTGGTGGAAGTTTTTCAGTTTCCATGGGCGTCCAGGTTTTACCATCGTAATGAAGAATCCTGCCATCAGTAACTACAGCAAAAACGTTATCCGGGGCACTGCCCCAGATGTTCTTGAATGTCCATCGGCCATCTGTTTCCATAGCGGACCATGTGCTGCCATCGTAATGCAGCATAGTTCCATCCGCCCCGCCTACAAAAATATTATTCTCATCCAATCCAAAAATTGAAAGTAAATGATTGGTAGTCAATTCAGACATAAAAGCTCCAATCGGCTTCTGCCGACAAAATTTTCATTAAAAATCAGAGAGACATATCGTGCCATTGCGTTCCATCGTATCGGAGCACCGTGCCATTTTCTCCCGCCACATAGACACTGTCTTCGCCTAACCCTTTTACTTTTGTAAAATATTCTTCCTTTAAGGGATTTATCTTAGACCACGCCTTACCATCGTAATGAAGCATGATAGAGTTATCGCCTACCGCAAAGATGTTTTCATCGGAAGTTCCCCAGATACTGAGAAGGTATTCTTCCGTTCCCGTCTCCATAGGCTTCCATTCTTCGCCATCAAAATGAAGAATCGTTCCATGCGATCCACAAATATAAACATTATCTGTTTTAGTTCCCCAAACACCGAATAGAGATACAGTTTCATCCGTCAGTTCATCTTTGCGCTGGAATTCTTTGCCATTATAAAATCGAAAAATACCCTCGCCTCCGACCGTATATATATGTTCAATGTCTTCCCCCCACATTCCAAAGAGATCATGGATGGTGTTCGGCTCACGGTAATCCCATTTCTCGCCATCCCAGTAAAGCATTCGACCGCCGACACCATAGAGGAAAATACTATTTTCATCGAAGCCGTAGACACAGTTTAGGGAGTCGTAGCTACCGGTATCGATCTGTTGCCATTCTTTGCCATTATAAAGAAGAACCACTCCACCGATTCCGACCGCATAAATACAATTTTCGTGCGGCCCCCAAACACCCATTAAGGGATTGGTATTTTCTGTACGGACCGGAAGCCACTCCTGACCATCCCAATGTTGCGGCACACCATCTTTTCCGACAACATAAATACTGTCTTCGCGGAAAGGCATCAAATCCAATAAATCTGGTTTTTCACCTGTAAACATATCTTGTTGTCCGTAGTATTAAAAAAAGAAAAGGGGTCCCGGTATAAACCGGAAACCCCCTTTGCAAAACAGTCTAATTAATCTTCTGTTTGCTTAGGCTTGTTGAAATAGATATTCTCTAATTTGGGGAAATTTTTGTTATCCTTAAATAAAGCCTGAGCACCCTCACCTATATCATTATGAATCAGCACCAAAGTCTGAAGATTTTTCAGATTTGTGGAATTAGCCAGAGCCTTTGCTCCACGATCCCCAAGTTCAGTTTCATAGAGATCCATCAACGTTACGTTTTTGAAGTTTTCTGAATTGGCAATGATCTCGGCTCCTCGAGGGCCAATAGGATTAAAGGTCATGGTCAACTGTGTTAGATTTTTCAAGGTATCTGAATTTGCCAAAGCTTCCATTCCCTCTTCTTCAACAAAGTTCCAATTGAGGTTCAACTCTTCAAGTTTTCCCAGGTTCTTAGAATTTGCAATAGCAATTGCTCCTTCATCTCCCATTCCATTTCTATATAACGAAAGCTGCGTCAAATGAGTCAAGGTTTCTGATTCGGCTAAGGCTTTGACCCCTTCATCTCCCAGCTTGTCACCAAGCCAAAGTGAAACCAGGTTCCCTAGTATATTTGACTGCGCAATGGCTTTAGCTCCCTCCACCCCTACCTCATTGTCACTCAAAATTAATTCGGACAAGTTAAGCATAGTTTTGGATTTTGCCAGAGCTACAGCACCTTCATCAGTCACTTTGTTTTTAAAAAGATTTAAGGCAGTTACAAATTTCATATGCTCGCATTCAAGGAGAGCATTCAGTCCTTTATCGCCAATTTCATTAAACTCCAGAAATACAGCAGTAACGCCTTTAATTTTGTCCGATTGCATGATCTTAATCAGATCATCATCGTCCAACTCTTTTTCCCTTAGATCGAGTTCATTATTTTCAGAATTCAAACCCTGATCAATAATACTATCTATATCTTTAACTTCATCATCAAGCATTGCCACACTCCGTGCTATTCTAGGCTTATCTGGTAATATGGGTTAAGCCTGCTATTCTATTTAAGTTATGGCTCTTGTAAAGCCTAAAGTTAATTTTTTGCCCATCAAACCCCAATTTGACTCATTTATAAGAAAAAACAGCAAAAGTCAGGTTCATATGAGGCTTCAGGTTAAAAATTTTTAATTTTTTTTAAGCTCATTTTATTATATTTTTATAAGGTGTTTTTCTTCGCAGTACCCCATTTATTAAATCCATTCAACAGATAAGGTAGCGAGCATGGTTCAAAATATAGATGAAATTTCAGATCAAGTTAATAATGCCAGCGGATTCATTCCTCCCCTGCTCCACGAACTAGACCAAGTTATGGTGGGACAAAAGTATCTCACCGAAAGACTGGTATTGGGATTATTAATTGGAGAACATATATTGTTGGAAGGAGTTCCAGGTCTTGCAAAAACAACCTCTGTTAAAACCCTGGCTCAATCGGTAAAAGCAGATTTCAAACGTATCCAATTCACCCCCGATTTACTTCCCGCTGATCTTTTAGGCACACAAATATATCAACCCAAAACAGGTGAGTTCGATATTAAAAAGGGGCCTTTATTTTCCAATATTATTTTGGCAGATGAAATCAATCGCGCCCCAGCCAAGGTTCAAAGTGCTCTACTAGAAGCCATGCAGGAGCGGCAAATTACAATAGCTGGCAACACCTTCCCACTGGAAGACCCGTTTATGGTAATCGCCACTCAAAATCCAATCGAGCAGGAAGGTACTTATCCATTACCCGAGGCACAAATTGATCGCTTCATGCTAAAGCTACACATAGACTACCCAACCAAAGAAGAAGAAAAACTAATCATGCAACGAATGTCATCAAGCGCTGACCCTTACCAAGTCAAGCCTGTGGTCGACCCTGCTGACATAAGAAAAGCACGAAGCGTTATTGACTCAATTTATATTGATGAAAATCTTCAGGATTACATTATTAATTTAGTAACCGCGACAAGAGATCCAAAAGCCAACCAACTATCTTCTTATGCAGGGATGATCCAGTTCGGGGCCTCGCCACGTGCTTCCATTTTCCTTAATCGAGCGGCCAAGGCCTACGCCTTTTTACAACGGCGCGGATATGTTGTTCCTCACGATATAAAAAGCATTGGTATGGATGTGCTAAGGCATAGAGTCATTCTTACTTATGAAGCAGAAGCAGAAAATGTTACTGCCGATGACATACTAAAATCACTTTTCGACACCATAGAAGTTCCCTGACCTGATATGTTCCAAACACTGACAAAAAATTTCCGAGAATGGTTCAGCGTTCCGACACCTTCGGCCGCAAAAGATAACCATCTTTCACCTGAACTATTGCAGCGGATCAAGAATATTCAGGTAAAAACCAACTACATGGTAAACGACATCATGGCAGGTGAATATGTTTCTGCATTTAAAGGTCGAGGAATGGAATTCAGCGAAGTTCGTGAATACCAGCCTGGAGATGACGTTCGATTGATCGACTGGAATGTGACTGCCCGCATGAATCAACCTTTTATTAAAGAGTTTATTGAGGAAAGAGAACTCACCTTAATGCTTCTTGTCGACGTTAGTTCTTCTGGTAGTTTTGGTTCCGAACAAAAAATGAAAAACGAAATTGCGGCAGAAGTGGCATCCACCCTCGCCTTTGCAGCCATTAAAAATAATGACAAGATAGGACTCATTATCTTCTCAGATAAAATTGAACACCATATTCCGCCTAAAAAGGGTAAAGGCCATATATGGAATATCATCCGTACCATTTTGAGTTTCCAACCTGAAGGCAAAGGTACCAACCTGTCACTGCCATTGGAATATTTACTTAAAATCCAGAAAAAAAAGGCGACCACTTTCCTGATCTCTGATTTCCAAGCCGAAAACTATGAATCTCAATTAAAGCTAGCCCGGCAAAGATTTGACATTATTGCGATTAATATAATTGATCCGCGGGAAGAAACCCTTCCCAATGTTGGACTGGTTTATCTTGAAGATTCAGAGACAGGAAAAACCTTATTGGTAGACACCAATGACCACGAAATGATCAAAAAACACAAAACTCTGTGTCTTAAAAAACGTCAGGAACAAAAAACTTTTTTTAGCTCGATAGGAATCGATACTATAGAAATTCACACCAATAAATCCCTAACAGATCCAATAATTAAATATTTCAAATATAGAGAAAAGAAACACTAATTATGAGTGATTCAAAAATACCCGAAGACGGAGTCAGCGGAAAACTAAAAGTAGTTGTATATATTTTGACAGGAATCACTCTGTTTGCTTTCGTTGCATTTTTCACAAAACTCATCACAAAAAAAACCGCACCAGAAACACAGGAAATTAGCTTGAAAGAGCCACGAACTCTGGAACTGATCCAAACTGGAGAGAGGCTGCAACAGGCCGGATATACAGAGCAAGCGCTGGATCAATATATTGAAATTTGGAAACTGGAAAACACCAATTCTTCCGCCAGAGCCGAGGCTGCATCAACTGCCGGAAAACTTTACCTGAAACTTGGAAATTGCAAGGAAGCTCTGGTCTGGCTCTTCCGCTCAGAAGCCGCAAATCCCGAAAATCTGGATAAGTTGCAACCCCTCATTGACACCTGCATTACAAAAGTAAAATAGTTTATGCTCTGTTCAAAATTTATCTCAAAACTTATATCGCTATTATCTGTTGCCCTTCTATTCTCCATCACAAATGCGCCAGTTTTGTGGGGCAACGAACCCGTTTCTGTTGATGCAAAGATTGACAACTTGCAACCCACATTGGGAGATATCATTACCTACTCCATCACAGCAAAGCATGATTCCGATATCCTTTTACATATGCCGGAATATTTAATACCGGAAGGAATGGAAAAAGTACAAAACGGAAAAAACAAACTTGAATCAAACAACAACCAAAACGCTCAAGAGTTCTGGCTAAAACTAAGGGTAGATAAAACTGGTCCAATTGCATTCCCCGCCATTCCAGTATGGTTTGATGCGCCAGATCAAAACAAGCAACTTGTACGCGGGAAAATATTGACCCCTGAAATCAACATTGAAGTGCAATCACTTCTTCAACTTGAAGGTAATGCCTCAGACATTAAAGATATAAAACCCATTGCCAATATTAAACCGCCTTGGACACATTACCTATGGAAAGCCTTGGGTGTTGTGTGCCTATTGGTATTGGCATATTTTCTATGGAAAAAATGGGAAAACAGATCTCCAGAGAAAAAGGAAGCCGCAGTCATACTTACCGCCGAGGAAAAGGCGATGCAAGAATTAGAAGAACTTCAAAAATGCGAGTGGATGAAACTGGGCCGCATTCGCGATCATTTTTTTGAGCTATCAGAAATATTCAGGAGATATCTTGAAAATCGCTACAAATTCCCAGCTCAAGAATGGACTACTGAAGAAATTATCGTGCATTTTAAAAGTTTCAAAGGTTTGACTGACAACCAAAAATTACAATCAAGAGCCATTCTCACAGAAATTGATAAGGTGAAATTTGCTAAAGCTGAAGCACACTCTGATCCTATTGAAACAATAATCGAATTTATAAAAGAAGTTGCACAAACCCAAGAGACATCTGAACCATCCACAGTAAAAATCTGATGAAATTTTTTCAATTTGAAGATCCCTGGCTTTTATTACTTCTCCTAATCGTTCCCTATCTAGCCATCAAAGGAAAAAGTAAAGAGCTGGCATCGATAAATTTTTCTTCACTGGAAATATTACAAACGGTTCGTTCCGCAAGAGTTGATTTCTTGGCAATACTACCTCTGGTATTACGCCTGCTGGCGGTATCGTTAATAGTACTTGCGCTTGCACGCCCGCAAGAAGGACAAAAAAGCACAGAAATCTTATCTGCAGGTGTAGACATAATGTTGGCACTAGACACGTCAGGAAGCATGCAGGCGCTGGACTTTATTAAAGATGAAAAGCGCGATACGCGTCTGGCAATGGTCAAAGATGTGGTTTCACAGTTTATAGAAAATCGCCCTAATGACCGCATGGGTATGGTCGTTTTTGGCTCCGAAGCCTACACCCAATGCCCTCTGACCCTCGACCAGGGAATCCTGCAATCTTTCCTAAGAAAGCTAGAGATAGGAATGGCAGGAGACTCGACAGCAATCGGTTCTGCAATCGGCATTGCGGTAAAACGTTTGAAAGATCTTGAGTCCGACTCAAAATTAATAATTCTTTTAACGGATGGCCGCAACAATGCGGGTAACCTTCCCCCCCTTCAGGCAGCGCAAACCGCCAAAGCATTTGGAATAAAAATTCACACTATTGCGGTGGGAACACAAGGGAAAGCGCCCTTTTTGGTAAATTCCATTTTCGGACAACGATATGTTTATCAAGAAGTAGATATTGATGAAGAAACATTGAAGGAAATTTCCCAAATAACGGGAGGACAATACTTCCGGGCTACTGATTTGGAATCTTTAGAAGCCATTTACAAACAAATTGATGAAATGGAAAAGTCCGAAGTTAAAGTAATTGACCATGCAGAATACACAGAACTGTTCCATTACTTCCTAATCCCAGGGTTATTCTTTCTGGTTTTAGAAGTGGTGCTATCCAATACCGTTTTGAGGAGGATCCCTTAATATGAAGTTTGGCGCTCCCTCCAATTTCCATATATTTTGGGCATTGATTCCATTTTTATTTTTTCTGGCATGGGCCAATCGCAAGAAATATGAACTCATTGTCCGGTTTGTCGGTGAGAGTTTATTTTCAAAACTGGTGGCTCCAAATTTCAAAAAACAGCAAACGTCACGGGCCATTTGCGTTTCACTGACTATTGTGTTTCTGCTAATCGCGCTCACCCGGCCCCAGTGGGGGTATCAATGGGAAGATGTAAAACAAGAGGGTGTCGATATTATAATTGCGCTGGACGTCTCACGCAGTATGCTCGCGGAAGATATAAGCCCAAATCGATTGGAAAGAGCTAAACGTAAAATCTCAGATTTGCTCAATATGTTAAAAGGAGATCGAGTTGGCCTTGTAGCATTTGCAGGTACTTCTTTTGTCCAATGCCCACTCACTCTTGACTATTCAGCGGCCCGCATCTTTCTACAGGCGATTGATACTGATCTCATCCCTGTTCAAGGAACGGCTATTGGCGATGCATTGAGAAAATCCATAAAAGCTTTTCGCACAGAAGAGAAAAAATCGAAAGCCATCATTTTGATTACGGACGGTGAAGACCAAACCGGTCAAGCTCTCGAAGCCGCAAAAGAGGCTCAGGATGCCGGTGTTAAAATTTATACCATCGGAATTGGAAAAGAAATCGGTGCCCCTTTACCTAACCCAGATAAATCTGGCGGCTTTTTAAAAAATAACGAAGGGGAAGTCATACTGACAAAACTCGATGAACAAACTCTCCAGAAAATATCACTACAAACAGGCGGGAGTTATGTGAGGTCTGTTACTGGTGATATCGATCTAAAAACCATTTATCTTGATCAAATAAGTCAAAATTTGGAGAAGAAAAAGTTTAAATCTGAACGTAGAAAAATATGGCAGGAAAGATTTCAATGGTTCATTTTCCCAGCCCTATTATTCCTGCTCCTTGAAATCAGCTTTTCTTCAAAAAATCGCGAAACAAATCTTTAAAAATGGTCTGCATTTGGCAATTAGATTTTGGTAGAATAGACGCAGTAGTATTGGTAACACCTTGACAAAATCGATTGGAAGTTTTATCCAATTAGTAGCATTTCAAAAGCATAGATTAATGCTTTTTACGAAAACGTATTGAAAGGAAAAAGATAATGCAAAATTCACCTCGAACCATGAGCATAGATGCCGTAGCGGCAGAACAGCAAAGGTTTATGGTACGTGTCTATAACTGGATGGCAGCCGGACTCGGTATCACCGGTTTCATGGCCTATTATGTTGCCAACAACCCAACACTTTTCAACATTGTTATGGGCAATCCCATCATTCCGATTGTCCTCATAGTCGCTCAAATTGGCTTGGTGTTTTGGCTAGCGGCCCGAGTCATGCAAATGAGTGCCAGTCAGGCAACCGGAGTATTTTTTCTTTATGCAGGGTTGACCGGCATAACTTTTTCCACGTTATTTGTGGTTTACACCGCGGCATCCATCACCTCAACCTTTATGGTTACCGCAGGGACTTTTGGCGCAATGAGCCTCTATGGCTATACAACCAAGAAAGACCTGACTTCCTGGGGCAGCTTTTTGTTCATGGGACTTATCGGAATCATCATTGCTTCGGTTGTTAATATTTTTATGGAAAGCCAAATGATGCATATGATCATCACCTATGCAGGTGTCCTGATCTTTGTAGGATTGACAGCATACGACACACAAAAAATTAAAGAGATGAATATCTTGGGTAACGAAGGGACCGATGAAGACACAAAAGAAGCTATTCGCGGTGCCCTGACTCTTTATCTAGATTTCATTAACCTCTTCCTGATGCTTTTAAGACTTATGGGCGACAGGAGATAACGCTTCAATTAATCCCAACTAAGTATGATTCCCGCTTCGGCGGGAATCTTTCACCTATTACATTAGATTTTATGGATTGCAAACTTCGAGTCAGACGGGTTCTCGTCGTTAGCCTTCTTGCTTTTCTGACAAACTCCCCCGTTTACGCCGACCAAACAGACACAAATATTCAAGAAGGTCTGAGTCAATTTCAGGAAGGCCTTTTCCCTGAAGCAGTAAAAAACTTTGAAGAAGCACGCCTCGGTAGGCCAGAAGATCCACGAATTGATTACAACCTGGGTAGTTCCTATTACAAACAAGGTAAATTCCAGGAAGCACTGCAAGATTACTCTCATGCGGCCTTAGAGGACTCTGCCCCAAACCTAAAGAAAAACTCCCTGTATAACTCTGGGAATGCTCTTTTTAAAATGGGGAAACTTAAAGAGGCAGAAGCCGTATATAAAAATGTTTTGACTCTAGATCCTTCCGATATGGATGCAAAATTCAATTTGGAATTTGTTCGCGAGCAATTAAAAAAGAAAGAGGAACAGGAGAAAAACTCGGACAAAAATGATCCTTCTGAATCAGATAAAAACGAAGACCAGCAGAAAAATTCCGAAAAGGGTGAAAACGATAATGAACAAGAACCCAAACCTGATGAGCCTGACTCATCAGAAGGAAAAGATTCTCAAGAAAACAAACCCAGTGAATCCGCAAAAGCAAATCCGCAAGAATTGAGTGAAGAAGAAGCAGAGCAGTTATTGGGAAACCTCTCTGAAGATTTAAAAAATATCAGCCGTATGCAAGCGGGGAAAGAACAACAGGCACAACCTTATCAAAGCAATCAGTGGTGATGGATGTTTACTTTTAAGCTTTCAAAATTTTCAAAAATACTTACCACCCTTTTTTGGATAGCATTAACTTCTCCAGCATGGGCTGATGATATTTCGGTTCTAGCCACGGTAGATAGAAACCAAATCACCTTGGAAGATAGTTTACAATTATCAATCACCATCCAAGGAACGCAGAACACCCCACCCCCAGAATTACCATCTTTACCCGATTTTCGTGTCGCTTCTTCTGGAACCTCATCTTCTACTCAAATCGTCAACTTTGAAAGAAGTGTTTCAATCATTCATAATTATCGATTAACACCCATGAGTACGGGGCAATTTAAAATTGGGCCCATCCGCGTAAGGGCCAATGGAAAAACTTACGCTACGAAGCCCATCATCATAGCAGTGAAAAAACCAACTGCACCCGATCAATCTGGAGATAAACCCGTTTTTGTGGAAACACGTGTTTCCAAAAACGAAGCATTTATCGGCGAGCAGTTAATTTACACATTCAAACTTTTCCATCGTGTCGAAGCCAAAAATTTTGATCTTAGTATGCCCTTTGGAGCATCCTATTTTCAAAAGGAGGAGTTAGGGAAAGCCAAAGCCTATCAGACCGTGGTTAACGGCATTCAATACCAAGTACAGGAAATATCCGTTGCATTATTCCCTATCAAAACAGGTAAAGCCGAAATTCCACCAGCCGCCCTTGAGTTTGATATCTACTACCGGACCCAGAATCGAAACAATCGAAGAGGCTTCAATCAGTTTTTCAACGACCCTTTTTTTAGCCAAGGAACTCGTGCCGAGCACAAGGTCTTAAGGTCCAAACCTCTTTTCGTGGAAATACTACCCCTCCCTGCACAGGGAAAACCGATCGGATTTAAAAATACGATTGGGGAATTTAGCATTCAAGCAAACTTGGGAAAAAATGATCTTGAAGTTGGAGACACCACCACCCTCACCATCACCGTCTCAGGTAAAGGAAACGTTCGTGGTATATCCTTTCCTGAACCCGATCTTAAAAATTTATTCAAAATATATCCCGACCAACCCGAACTCAAACAAACCGTAACGGGAATGCAAATTTCCGGGGAGAAAATTTTTAAATTCGCATTGGTTCCTTTAAAGCCTGGCCCTATGACCTTACCCGAGTTCACCCTTTCCTATTTTGACCCTGTCAAAATAGGTTATCGGCAAGTTAAGACTACGCCAATAAAAATGAATATTCGCCCTTCATCAACTCCAGAATCTTTAAACCTAGTTCAATCTCCTCCTAATGGAAATACCATTGTTAAACCTGAGATTGAAATCCTCGGAGAAGACATACTTCCTTTACATACGAAACTTGATGACTTTCAAAACATCGAAAATCCCCTGAACTTATCTGTGATGATAGGGTTCGTCTCTCCGGCAATTTTCTTTCTAATATCAGCATTTTTCATTCAACAGAAAAAACGTTTGACCACCGACGTGGCTTTTTACCGCAGCCAAAAAGCCTTTAAAACAGCAACACAAAAGCTAAAAATTTTGGACCACTCGAATAAAATGGATTCTAAAGAATTTGCCAGTGAGCTTTCTGAAATATTGAGGGAATATATTGGCAATAAACTAAATATGGAAGGAAAGGCCATTACCGCTGCAGAAGTAGAACCCAAACTTAAAGAATCTGATTTCGATACACAGCAAGTCGACAATACCCGGAAACTATTAGAAAAATTTGAGGCACTACAGTATGCCCCCAAAACATCAGGAAACAATCAGGATTTGTTAAACGAATCGAAGGACCTAATTAAAATTCTGGAGAAAAATTCTTGATAAAAATTACCTCAAGGTTCGTAATTCTAATTGCACTCCTTTGCCACCCTCTTCCGAGTTTTGCTGAAGACTATATGAGTGATGTAGCACGTGCAAACGAACTTTACGCAAACAATAAATATCAAAAAGCGATAGACACTTATGAAGCAGTTATCCAGAAAGGTTTCACGAACGGACAGCTTTTTTACAATCTCGGAAATAGCTATATAAGACTCGGAAAAATTGGACCGGCAATCCTTAACTATATTCGTGCGCAAAAACTTATTCCACGAGATGAGAATCTACAAGCAAACTTAAATTTCGCAATCCAACAAACGCGCGACAAAATCACACTTCCTCAACCCAATGCACTAGGAACCCTATTCTTTTGGGTCAACGATCTGAATTTGAATGAAAATATAAAACTGGCCTTTTATATAAACTTGAGCTTCTGGTTAGTCCTGACAGCTTGGTTTTATTTTCGCTCTGATCTATTAAAGTTAGCTCGAAACTCACTTCTCTCCCTGCTACTGGTTGCCATTATTGCAATTGGCGTTAAACTACACCTTGAATCCGACTTTAAGATAGGCGTTGTGCTTGGTAAAAAAGTTTCTGTCAAATCTGGCCTCGACCTATCCAACGTCACTCTTTTTGAGCTTCACGAAGGTGCTCTTGTAACCATCACCGATGAGCGTCGTGACTGGATTGAAATTAGGCTAGATCCCAAACAAAAAGGCTGGGTCCCAAAAAACTCTATAGGAATCTGACATTCAGCAGGAAATCGCCTTTCTTGAATATAGGAGAATCAATTGGCATTACCGCGAAAAACCGGTGGATGGGGAGCTATTCTCTATTCCCTGAAGATGGCACACCGAGCCGGCGGCCTCTGGCCCATGATGCGCGCATTAACGTCCCGAAATAATTGTAAAAGTTGTGCCCTTGGCATGGGTGGCCAAAAGGGCGGAATGAGAGACGAGCAAGGCCACTTTCCAGCAGTCTGCAATAAATCTTTTATGGCTCAGGCTTCCGATATGCAAGGAGCCATTCCAGACAACTTTTTCAAAACTCATTCTATCGAAACTCTATCCCGTTGGACTCCACGCGAACTTGAATTAAGTGGGCGGCTGGTTTCACCTTTAATTTGCGAAGAAAACGACACCCACTACCGCCCCATTTCTTGGACTGAAGCCTTAGAAAAAACTGCAATAAAAATTAGAGCCACTCCTCCAAACAAATCATTTTTCTATGCAAGCGGCCGATCCAGCAATGAAGCTGGGTTTCTACTACAATTGTTTGCCCGGCAGTTTGGAACTAATAACGTTAACAATTGCTCGTACTTCTGCCATCAGGCATCGGGGGTCGGCCTTCAACAAAGCCTTGGAACAAGCACTGCCACCGTTGATCTGGAGGACTTGGATCATTCTGATTTGATCTTTCTGGTCGGAGCCAACCCAGCTTCCAATCATCCACGTTTCCTTCGCACGCTAATGAATATTCGCAGACGCGGCGGCCAAGTAATTGTAGTAAACCCGGCTCGCGAACGGGGTCTGGAGAATTTCAGTGTTCCTTCCGATTTACGGAGTCTTTTTTTTGGTTCTGAAATCGCAAGTCTTTATCTTCAACCTCAAATTGGTGGCGATATTGCTTTATTTACCGGCATCGCAAAGGCACTTTTTGAATTAGCAGAATCAAACCCAGCAATTTTAAGTAAAGATTTTATTGCTAATCACACTGAAAACTTTCAGGAACTGGAAACCGATATAAAAAATGTCTCTTGGCAAACTCTCGAAGCAGCATCGGGCCTGCCCAGAAAGGATATGGAAAAAACCGCCAGAATTTATTCAGAAAGTAAAAACACCGTTTTCGCCTGGGCCATGGGAATCACACACCATGCCTTTGGTGTCGACAATGTTCAGTCCATTGTCAACCTAGCGCTCCTGCGCGGAATGGTTGGCAAGAAACATGCGGGGCTACTGCCATTAAGAGGACACAGCAATGTGCAAGGAATTGGTTCCGTGGGCTTCACACCCCAATTAAAAAAAGCGTTACTGGATAACCTAGAATCAAAATTCCCCATAACACTGCCCTCTGAACCGGGGCTAGATACTCTGAGCTGCATGGAAGCTGCAAATCAAGGGAAATTTGAATTTGCCTGGAACCTCGGCGGGAATTTGTACGGGTCTAACCCCGATTCAACATTCGCCACAGAAGCTTTATCAAAAGTAGATTTCACTTTGTATCTCAACACCACTCTTAACCAGGGGCATTTTTTAGGACGTGGAAAAACCTCGCTGATCCTACCTGTTGTAGCTCGGGATGAAGAGCCTGAACCCACCACTCAGGAAAGCATGTTTAGTTTTGTTCGCTTAAGCGAAGGTGGACCAGCACGTTACCTGGGTCCCAGAAGTGAAGTAAAAATAATTTCGGATATCGCTGAACAGGTTCTTTCAAACGATCCTTTTCCTTGGTCCAAATATGGAAAAACAGGGAACATTCGGCATCTGATTGGTGAAGTTATTCCAGGTTTTGAGAAATTAAAGGAAATCGATAAATCCGGTAAAGAGTTCCATATTGATGGGCGGATTCTTCACACTCCCCAATTCCCATCATCTAACGGCAAAGCTAATTTTAAAGTCTGTCCAATACCTGCCGTTAGGAAGAATAGCCAAAACAGTTTCACTTTAATGACAGTAAGATCTGAAGGCCAGTTCAATACCGTTGTATATGACACAAAAGATCGTTATCGCGGCATTTCATCCAGAAATGTCGTACTAATGAATCAAAATGATATGGATAGATTAGGATTGTTAGAAGGCAATAAAGTAACTGTCAGAAATGAAACGGGAAAGATGGCCAACCAGAAAGCCACCGCGTATCCTATAAAAGAAGGCAATATTATTATGTACTATCCAGAAAGCAATATACTTGTACCTAGAAACTCTGACCCACAATCAAAGACGCCTTCATTTAAATCAATCGAAGTATTTTTGGAATTGGAAAAAGCGATATGAAGTTTTCAAAATTATTTAAAACGAAACAGCCCGTTCTTGTGGCTTTTATTTTTTCTCTAGCAATGGGTTTTGCCCAAGTTTCACTTGCCAGTGAACCTTTTATTAAAAAGATACGTATTAAAGGCAATACACTAATTGACCCACAATCATTAAGACAACATTTTGATCTGGGAAATGGATTAAAAATGGACCCTTTTTTAATGGATCTTGCAGCCAGTGAATTGAGGTCGGTTTACCGTTATCATGGTCACCCAGACATAGATTCCCACGCATTACTAAAAAGTCACAACAATACCCTGACTTTAAAAGTAGATGAGCAAAGAGAGTATCGACATGGTGCAGCCCGCGCCGAACTTGCAGTCTACAATCTAGACTGGAACTTCAACATGAAAACCACCGAAGAACAAAAAGACGAGGCGATTAGAAAACTGGTCAAGGGCTACAAAAAAATCAGACTCAATGAAGAAATCGTGACTTCTTATCAAGTAAAAAAACAACGAACCCGTATTGAGGGAATTGAGGCAGAGAAGAAAAAAGCCATGAGGGAAAAAATAGCCCCTGCCATAAATGCCTTTAAAGAGAGAAATCTAGCCTTGGAAAAAGAACAGGCTCAAAAAATGATAGCGATGAGAGCACGTGTCAAAGCATCGAGTGAGAAAAAAGACATGGAAGAATTAAAACCAAAAATAATGGAATACGGAGAAGTAACACCTTTTGAAAGAAGCGCATTTTAGAGCACCTCATCCAGGGTTTCACCCAAGGGCTGAAAGAAAGCCAGTGATTTGGGCTCTTTTTGCAACATCCCCCTCCTTATAAATTTCTATAAGCTTTTCAACTAAAGCTTTCAACTTCTTGTCACCCATTAGATACAAAAAATCTTCGTATAATTTAGAAGATTCTGTTGTCCTTTCCATTTCCGGGTCTGCCCCTTTATGAACGGGGCCTTTTCCTGTCAGCAACCAGTAAATATTAAGATCCGTGTAAAGAGAAAGATTAGCTAAAGTTGTGGCCGAAGGTAAAGATTTGTCATTTTCCAGATCGGAAAGTGAACCCTGCGACACTTTGATCTTGCTAGACAACTCCATCAGCTTTAATGGAACGGACTTTCTCCAACCTCGTAACCTTTGCCCAGTCGTCTTTTCATTTTCCTTAACCATATTTCATCTTCTCCTATCATGAACTTTAATCAACCCCCATGTTTGTGGGGGGAAGCACATAGCAAAGGCAAACCACCTGTTGCTAGGGTCATCATAAGGATATTTTGTTAAAGAAAAATGAAGAGGAGGTTACAATTACGTCAATCTACGCGTAGAAAAACAAGCTTTTTCCCAAAACCAAGACATCTGGCTTCGGATAAATCTTCTAAGAATCGGGTTGAGGGGGGGGG
>JAJDAV010000155.1 GCA_029261695.1 Nitrospinaceae bacterium
AACAGTATCAAGAAGTTCATCAACGACCCCTATCAAACGTGCTGATGCGTTATATGCCTGTTGGAACTTGACCATATTTATAAATTCTTCATCAATTGAAACGCCCGATACGCTCTCTCTACGGGTATTTAGTTGCAACATAATCCCTTCCTGCTGCGATAAATTTGCCTGTGTTGAAAATGATTGGATACCCAAATCACTTACTATAGAACTGTAAAATTCATCGAAGGTGAATGCTCCCGAACCGGAAGAAACATGAGTAACGCTATTAAACGTCAATCGCGATTGCAAATCTATCAAACTCAAAGCATTTTCACCGTCAGAGCTAGAATTTTTGCCTGCAGCGATTTTATTAGAATTTGACGTAACATCACTTGAAACAGAAAATGTTGTCGCCGCATCCTCAGAAATTGATAGTTTAAATTTATCGCCCGCTGCTGCACCAGAAGAAATCGCTACTGCAAACCCTCCAGCAATATTAAATGTTGTCCCAGGAGTAAAATTAAAAGTTCCTTCGTTCAGGCCCGTTGTAAGATTATTTAAAGTAAAACTATTTGAACCCGTCATTGTTATTTCATACTTGTCTATTGAAATAGCAGATGGGTTACCATTCGTGGCGGTTAAAGTAGCCGTACCCGTATTACTTGTATTAATTTCAGTGGTTACTGAAGGCGGAGTAAAAAAATTATTTCCAGTAGTACCATCAATTCCAAAACCCTGCTGGTGGACATTATTAAACTCTTGAATGAAGCTTGCGGCCAAGCGATCCAGTTTATCTTTGACACCCGCTACTTCAGTATCGCGCATATCAATTAGGCCTTTTAAAGAGCCGCCTGAAATATTGGAAGTTACATTGGTGCTTGTGCCATTTAATCCGGCTACTACAATGTCTTGAAACCCTTTGTTATTTCCATTCAATTGGGTACTCATTGAAAAAGCAGTAGACTGAAGAACAAGGGGCGTTCCATTATTAAGAGTCAGGCTTATCTGCCCATCCATCTCATCTACATAATTTAGATCAATTAATTCAGATAATTCTTTTACCCTTTGATCTCTTCTATCTCTTAAATCATTTGCGCTGAATGCAACCGGTTCATTTGCGTGAATAGCCTGATTGAGCTCTGCAATTTCAGTAGTAAGACTATTAATTTTTTGGGTTTCAACTTGAATCGTAGCATCTAGATTCCTTTGAATCTGAAAAAGAGATTCTCCCAGATTATTAAATGTAGAGGCAAGATTTTGGGCTTCGGCCAGCACTGTTGATCTTTCTGGCAAACCAACAGGGTTAGAAGAAAGGTCTTGAAGGCCTGAAAAGAAATTTCCCAAACTTTGGTTTAGACTTTGACCATTTGACTCACTGAAAAGAATTTCAAGCTGCTCAAAAACATCCTTGCGTACTCCAAACTTACCAAGCGAATCACCTTCACTCAGAATTTGAGAAAACAAAAACTTATCATGAGATCTTTCTACACCAACAACACGAACACCTGTGCCAAGCTGACCCAAGCTAAAACTTCTTGGATTCAATGCCTCAAAGTTTATCTCCTGACGAGAGTAGCCTTCTGTCTGAACATTGGCGATATTTTGACCAGTTACTTCGATCGCCAATTGTTGCGCCAGTAAACCTACTTTTGCAGTATTTAGAACGCTGAAAACATTTGTTGTCATAGTATCAAGAACCTTTTAATTGCTTTTGATTAGGCGTCAACACTAACCATCCTACTTTGTAACTTGCTTTCCATTACCTGACCATTTGCCTCATAGGGTGAATGGGCTTTTTCTCCTTCGGAATGAATAAACGCTAACGATTTCTTCAAAGAAAGCGCAGAGTGATCCATCAAAGCTTTTATTTTGGCACTCAAAATATTAATTTTCTGAATTTGTCGAAGTAAATTTTCCCGGCATTTTGATAGTTTTGTTCTATAAGGATTATCTTTAAATTGAATTAGTTTTTTTAAGGTTAGCCCAGATGGCTTCATGTTCAAACTACCGGCAATTTTTTTCATCAAACTTGATCGGCTATTTTCTAATGCTTGCATCTGCATTACCTGATCATCCTTTTTTGCAATGATTATCTGCAAATCATCGTATGAATATTTGGTAACACATTTCCACTCTTCATTTAATAATTGAATAAAGTTTTCATATAAACTAATTTTTTGCTCCAATATTTCCTGAAGGTTTTTATATAATCTTTTCATACAATTACTCCTTCAATTTTATTCCAATAGCAGATGGATCTGATTGGATAGGGCTATAGTTCGATTGAATTGTTTCGCCTCGCAACAAGCGATTGGTTTTGCTGAGATCTTTGTAAACCATTTCTCCCATACCCATCCCTTTATTTTTTGCCATTTCTTTAGACATTTCCTCATCCATCATTGACTGAAACATATCCGTTGCAAAACTATCCAGCAAACCAGATTTAGGTACAGTTTTTCGCATTTCTGATAAAAGCTTATTTAAGAATATAGATTCAAAATCCCTGGAAACTTTTTCAATATCCTTTTCAGAGTCTAAATTTCCGAAAGCAGAATCATTTCGTAATCTTTCAAGATTTTTTTCTGACATCTGCGAAAATAGATTTTTTTGTATCTGAGCCGGCTGAACGGGTCCCATAATTAAACCTCAACTAATAATTATTAAATGAATTTGCAAACACCATACCAAATTGCCAAAAAAAACCCATCAGCCCCAAAAACCCCATAAAATACTGTAAAAGAAGGAGTTTAAATTTATTGCAGACTGGGCCTGAAGATGAAAAATGAGCAAAGGGAGAAGGAATGAGGAAAAATTTGCCTGTTTTCCTCATTGGATTAGATGAGTTCCAAACGCGCATGCAAAGCACCGGAAGCCTTGATTGCCTGAAGAATAGCAATAAGATCTCTAGGTGTTACCCCTATCGAGTTCAGTCCTTGAACTACATCTCCTAAAGAAACGCTTTTGGGTATTACTAGTAGTTTATCTTGCCCTTCGCCAACTGAGATACGTGTTCTAGGCAGAACAACTGTTTCGGCGTTTTCCGGTGCAAGTGGTGGAGGTTGAGAGGCAACCGGTTCTTCTTTTATTTGAACAAATAGTGAACCATGAGCAACGGCTACAGAGGATATCCTTACATTTTCTCCCATGACCACAGTTCCAGTACGTTCATCGATTATTACTTTGGCTTCCGAGTCTGGTGCTACCTCTAAACTTTCAATTTTTGTTACAAAGCTTGAGGTGTTCTTTCTAAAAAATTCTGGAACTTTTACTCGAACAGTACGGCCATCAATCATTGAAGCCAATTCATCTTTTAAATCATCATTAATTGCTTTTGCGATTCTACTAGCTGTTGTGAAATCGGTCTTCTTCAGAGCAAGAACAATTTCATCCTTAACATTAAATTTGTATTTAATTTCCTTTTCAACTGTTGCCCCATTAGCAATTCTACCCACAGTAAGATGGTTTTTCTGGACACCACGGCCACCTCCTGAAACTGAAAAACCACCAATTGATAAAGGTCCTTGAGCCACTGCATATGTTTTACTATCTGG
>JAJDAV010000156.1 GCA_029261695.1 Nitrospinaceae bacterium
CCTTTTATTCCCTGAACTAATAAGGAATGTTTCATGTCCAAAACAAAAAGCAAAAGAGATGATACCCACCAATGCGAAAAATGCCTTCCAGCTTATTGCTGCAATTATTTCGCCTTTGGAATAGATGAGCCCGAAGATCGCCGTGATTACGAAAGTTTATTATGGAAGATCGCTCACGAAAATACGTCCATTTATATTTACAGGCAAGATTGGTTCATCATGATTCACAATCGATGCAACTTTCTAATGCCGGACAATAAATGTGCTATTTACGAACATCGCCCTTATATGTGTCGCGAGCACAGCACAGAATCCTGTGAATACACCGGCGACGATTACGGTTTTACAGAGCACTTTAAGAGCTATGATGATTTATTGATTTATATAAAGGAAAATACCAACTTCAGGTTCAAGCATGGACCTACAGGAGTAGGACCCAACTGCCTTTGATAAGAAATAACGGGGATAATCGTTATTTCTTATCTTCTTTTTTCTTAACGGCAGGCTTCTTAGGCTCAGCTTTCTTTTTGGTATCTGTTTCTTTTTTAGAGTCTGCTTTGGTGTCTTTTTTTGTTTCTTTTTTCGCTGCGGTTTTTTTCTCAGCTGGCTTAGCTTTGGTTTCTTTTTTCGCTTCGGTCTTAGGGGCTTCTTTTTTAGTGGCCTCTTTACCTTTTTTCGGGGCAGGCGCCTCGCCTTCCCTATCCACTAATTCGATAAATACCATCGGCGCATTGTCGCCGCGACGAGGACCGATCTTAATAATGCGGGTGTAACCGCCAGGTCGAGTGGCATAGCGTTCTGCCAGAGGACCAAAAATCTTTTGCACAGTTTCTTTCTGTGGAGCCAGCTTGAAAGCCTGTCGTCTCGCGTGAAGAGTTCCTTTTTTGCCCAAGGTAATAGTTTTTTCCACTTTTCCACGCAACTCTTTTGCTTTTGCCAGTGTAGTACTAATCCGCTCTCTCTGGATTAATGCCCCGACTAGATTGCGAAAAAGTGCTTTCCTGTGAGCCGAAGTTCTTCCAAATTTTCTACCTGCCTTCAAATGACGCATTGCTGGTTTTGCTCCTTAAAAAAACTTATTGTTGTTCGGGTTCCGAATCACTTTCTTTCTTCTTTTGCGCCTGGGTGATTTGCTTCATATCTTCTTCTTCCACTTTCATTCCCAAGTGCAGACCCATTTCTTCGAGAATCTCTTTAATCTCGTTTAGAGACTTTCTACCAAAGTTTCTCGTTTTAAGCATTTCGCCATCTGTTTTTGTTACCAACTCTGCAATGGTCTGGATGTTGGCATTCTTCAAACAGTTGTAGGAACGCACAGAAAGTTCAAGCTCTTCCACGCATTTTGCCATATTGCCAAGCATCTTCTGCTTCTTCTCATCGACCTGAGGCATTACCGGTTCCGGTTCTTCATCAAAGTTGATAAAGATTTGCATATGGTCCTTAACTATTTTTGCCGCATGCGCCACAGCATCTTCTGGAGTGATTCCTCCGTTCGTCCATAATTCCATTACCAAAGAATCGTAGTCACTGGACTGACCTACCCGGGTATTCTCCACATGATAGGAAATTTTTTCGATGGGAGAGAAACTAGAATCGATAGGAATCATTTGCACAGACTCGTTTTCGATAACATGTTTATCTGCCGGCACATACCCTCGGCCTTTTCTCACAATCATTTCCAATTCTACTTTTGCACTTTGGTCAATGGTGAGAATCACATGATCTGGGTTTAGAATTTCTACGTCTGGATCAGCAACAATATCTTTCGCACAAACCGTACCCGCTTCTGTTGCTTTAATGTAAATGCGTTTTGAATCTGCATCTCCAGTTAATCTCAGGTTGAGCTGCTTAATATTAAGAATGATTTCTGTTACATCCTCAACTACACCTGGAATTGAAGAGAATTCATGGAAAATCCCCTCGAATTTCACCGCAACAACAGCCGCACCTTCAATGGAAGACAGCAACATTCTACGCAATGAGTTTCCGATAGTTACACCAAATCCGCGTTCAAACGGACCAGCACTTAACTTTCCATAATATTCGGATCTATTTTTCTTATCAAATTCTAATCGCTTTGGTTTAACGATTCCTTGGGCTGTGAACATGTAGCCTCCGACCCCATAATTTCGGGTCTTATCAATTGTTAATTATTTAGTGAATACTTATTATCTTGAATAGAGTTCAACGATTAATTGCTCTTCAACCGGCAATTTCACATCGTCTCTTGTTGGCATACCTTGAATAATCCCCTGTTTGCTATCCGCATCAAACGAAAGCCATTCTGGCAGAGTTTTATTTCCAATATTTTCTATCGCTTCGTTAACAGGTTTCTTTTTACTTTTATTCGGATTGGGTGCAATGGTATCTCCCTGCTTAAGAATATAGGATGGAACATCCATTTTTTTTCCATTGACCACAAAGTGTTTATGTCTTACCAATTGACGGGCAGCATTTCTGGATGGCGCAAGACCCATTCGGTATATAACATTGTCAAACCTTAGCTCCAAACTCTGAAGAAGGTTTTCACCCGTAACACCTTTTTTCTTATCCGCAGCAAAAAAGTAATTTCGGAATGGTTTTTCCAATACCCCATAAATCCGTTTCACTTTTTGCTTTTCGCGAAGCTGAACTCCGTATTCCGAGAATTTTGTGCGCCCCTGACCATGTTGTCCGGGAGGGTAGGCCCTTTTTTCAATTGCACATTTTGCCGTCTCGCAACGGGAACCTTTTAGATACAGTTTTATTCCTTCTCGCCGACATAGTCGACAAACAGAACCTCGATACCTGGCCAAATTCAGCTTCTCCTTTCAGGTTTAGACATTAGACTCTTCTCCGTTTTCTTGGTCGACAGCCGTTATGTGGAATAGGGGTTCTGTCTCGAATGACAAGAATTTCCATTCCCGCTGCCTGCAAGGAACGGATTGCAGACTCACGCCCAGAACCCGGTCCTTTTACATGAACTTCAAGTTTTTTCATTCCCATATCTCGTGCTTTTACAGCCGCCTTATCTGCAGCAACCTGAGCCGCAAAAGGGGTGCTTTTTCTGGAGCCTTTAAAACCCTGCGCTCCTGCACTCGACCAAGACACTACATTACCAGACATATCCGAAATGGTTATGATGGTATTGTTAAAAGTAGCTTGGATGTGGGCGACGCCTACTTCAGGAGCCGTTTTTTGTTTTTTCTTACCGCTTTTGGATTTTTTATCCATTAATTAAATTCTCCAGATTTTTTTATGGGTGGCTCTAATAATTGGTAATTCTTTAAATCAGTTGCAATAATTACCCTTATTTTTTAGCACGGGCACCCACCGTTTTCTTTGGGCCTTTTCTAGTTCGGGCATTGGTATGAGTTCTTTGACCATGGACAGGTAAACCTCTTCGGTGTCGCAGGCCTCGGTAGGAACTGATATCCATCAAGCGTTTTATGTTCATGGTGACACTTCTTCTCAGATCACCTTCGACCTCATATTCTTTGTCAATCACACTACGAATGCGAGTTATCTCTTCTTCTGTCAAATCCTTCATTCGTATTTCTTCACCTACCTGGGCTTTTTTAAGAACCTCACGTGAGGTAGTTCTGCCCACCCCATATATGTAGGTCAAGGCTATCCACGCTTGCTTATCCTTTGGAATGTCAATGCCAGCTATTCGTGCCACTTTTTCTCCTTTATCCTTGTCGCTGCTTATGTTTTGGATTTTCGCAAATCACCCGCACAACACCGCGACGGCGAATCACCTTACATTTCATGCAAATTGGTTTGACTGAAGCTCTTACTTTCATAGTTCTACCCTTCTTATTTGTACCGATAGGTAATTCGACCACGCGTCAGATCATAAGGAGAAAGTTGTACTTTGACCTTATCCCCAGACAATATGCGAATAAAATGCATACGCATTTTCCCCGAAATATGCGCTAAAACCTTGTGCCCATTTTCTAACTCGACTCGAAACATTGCATTGGGCAACGGTTCCAAAATAGTGCCCTCTACCTCTATCGATTCTTCTTTAGACATTCATCTCTCAATCATTTTGCAAACATGGGAAAAAATTTCTTCTACCGAGCCTTTTGCTTCGACCGTTATCAAGTTTCCCTGTTTCTTATAAAATTCTTTTAAAGGAGCGGTAGACTCCTCATAAACTTTCAATCTCTTTTGAATCGTTTCTATATTGTCGTCCGACCTCTGGGCCAGCTTACTTTCGCAGCCATCACAAACCCCTGAAACTTTGGGAGGACGGGACACTTGATGAAACATTGCTCCACAATTCGAACAAGTGCTTCTTCCTGTTAACCGTTCAACCACTTCCTCAGGGTCAAGCTCCAAGTCAATCACATTATCGATTGCCAAGCTCATATCAATCAAGGTTTCAGAGAGCTTTTCTGCCTGCGCAATATTTCGGGGAAACCCATCCAAAATAAAACCCGTTGCACAATCTGCCTGCCGGATGCGTTCTTTGATTGCATCTACGACCATGTCGTCTGGAACCAGTTGGCCCGCAGCCATAATCTTTTTCACTTCGACGCCCAGCTCGGTATCTTCATCAACCGCTCTTAGAATATCGCCGGTGGAAATTTGCGGTATCTGAAACTTTTCTTTCAGCATTTTTGCCTGAGTGCCTTTACCAGCACCTGGTGGCCCTAAAAGAATCAATCTCATCGATATCAGCCTCTTCGGCTTTTTAAACGCCCCTTTTTCACAAAACCGTCGTAATTTCTCATAACCAAGTGGGACTCGATTTGCTGCATAGTATCCAAAGATACCCCCACCACAATTAATAAGCTCGTTCCGCCGAAATAAAAGGGGATGTTAAAGTATTTTATCAAATAATCAGGCAAAATACAGACTAAAGACAAATACATTCCACCATAAAAAGTGAGCCTAGAGAGAATCGTGTCAATATACTCAGACGTTTTGTTTCCCGGCCGAATTCCAGGCACATAACCGCCGTGCTTTTTCATATTGTCGGCAACATCGACAGGGTTAAAAATTACTGCCGTGTAAAAATAACAAAAGAAAAATATCGCACCGATAAAAATCAAACTATAAATAATCGTCCCCGGTGTTAGCGCCGCTGAAACCGACTGCATCCAAGGATGACTTATAAATTGCGCTATTGTCGCCGGAAACATGATGATAGATGAAGCAAAAATCGGCGGTATAACACCCGATGTATTCACTTTCAAAGGCAGATGCGTTGACTGCCCTCCCATCATTTTTCTTCCCACCACTCGTTTCGCATATTGGATGGGAATCCGACGCTGCCCTCCTTCCGTGAATACGATGGCTCCCACCACCACAATCATCAAAACAAGAAGAAAAAGCATAACAAGTACAGACATCTCACCCGTACCCATTAAATCCAAAGACTGAAAAATTGCCGCCGGGGTTCCTGCAACAATTCCCGCGAAAATTATCAGGGAAATACCATTACCAATTCCCCGCTCAGTGATCTGCTCGCCCAGCCACATCAAAAATGAGGTTCCCGCAGTTAAAGTGAGAATTGTCATTAGCCTGAATGACCAACCTGGCTCCGGAACAATCGGAATTCCCCCGGGACTCTTCATCGCTTCCAAACCTACCGCGATTCCTGATCCTTGAATCGTACTCAAGAACACCGTTCCATAACGAGTGTACTGAGTGATTTTCTTTTGTCCTTGCTCCCCCTCCTTTTTCAACCTGGCCAAGTAGGGCGAAACAATGGTCATCAACTGCAAAATAATAGATGCGCTAATATAGGGCATGATGCCCAATGCAAATATTGTCAACCGGCTTAACGCTCCCCCGGAAAACATATCAAAGAAGCCTAAAATAGTTCCTTGCGCTCTCGCAAATAACTCAGCCAGAGCCACAGAGTTGATGCCCGGAGTAGGAATATGAGCACCAATCCGGTAGACCACCAACAATCCCAGCGTAAAAAGAATTTTCTTTTTTAGCTCAGGAACCCGAAATACATTACCGAAACTTTCTGCAGCCATTTAGAGGTTTACAGCCTTTCCCCCGGACTTCTCAATTTTCGCCTGAGCCGTTCCGCTGAATTTGTGCGCATGGACGTTAAGCGATTCTTTTAACTCACCCACTCCAAGAATTTTTACGGCTCCAATTTTTTTAATCAAGCCCTTTTCTTTCATCACTTCAGGGGTGACCGGGTCAACACCAGCACATCGAGCCAATTGCTCAACATTCACAATTTCGTAGTGCTTTTTGAAGATATTCGTAAACCCGCGCTTGGGCAATCTTCTTTGCAGTGGCATCTGCCCACCTTCAAACCAAGGGCGAACCCCACCACCCGACCGGCTGTTCTGACCTTTTTGACCCTTGCCAGAAGTTTTTCCTGTCCCAGAGCCTATTCCTCGACCGATCCGCTTTCTGTTTTTCCTGCCACCCGCCGGACCTTTTAAACTAGATAATTCCAACATACCTTTTCCTCAATCAGCCTACTTGTTTGCCTCTTGCCCGCGCAAAATCTTTCGCGCTTCGGAGGTCCATTAAACCTTGAATTGTAGCTTTAACAACATTGTGTGGATTATTCGTGCGCAAACATTTTGTTAGAATATCGCGGACACCCGCTGCTTCCAATACCGCACGAACCGCTCCACCTGCAATTAATCCTGTACCTCTCGATGCCGGTTTCAACATTACCCTTCCCGAACCATAAGCACCAATCACTTCATGTGGAATGGAAGATCCTTCGAGACTGACCGGAACCAAGCTTTTCTTTGCCTTCTCAACCCCTTTGCGAATTGCCTCGGGCACCTCGTTGGCTTTCCCTAAACCCCAGCCCACTTTGCCATCGCGATTTCCGACAACAACTAATGCACTGAAGCTAAACCGACGACCACCTTTTACAACTTTGGCGACACGGTTGATTTTGACCACTTTATCAACAAAATCTGTTGGGTTTTCCGGTTGCTTTTGTCGCAAACCTTCCTCCTACTCAATTTAGATTAAAATTTAATTCCTTTTTCCCGCACCGCATCAGCAAGAGCTTTTACTCTTCCAGAATAATGAAAGCCGTTTCTATCACAATAGACTTCTTTAATTCCTTTTGCAGCCGCTTGCTCACCAATCATAGCACCGACCAAAGCCGCAGCTTTCAAATTTCCGCCAGTTTTCATCTGCTCTCTGAACCCTTTTGACAGGGACGATCCGGAAACTAAAGTTTTGCCTTCACTGTCATCAACAATTTGTGCATAAATATGTTTGCTACTGCGGAATACTGTCAAACGGTGTCTGCTTTTTTGCTTTTGGACCTTCAGCTTGACTCTTTTTTTCCTTGCAAGCCGCAGGCGTTCACGCTCTAGAGTTTTCATTTTATGATCCTTTTCCTGCTGCAGCCTTACCAGCTTTGCGAATAATTCTTTCAGTGGAATACATAACACCTTTTCCCTTGTAGGGTTCAGGAGGACGAAAGCTACGAATTTCAGCAGCCGTTTGACCCACAACTTCTTTACTAGCTCCCTTAACAACTATGGTGTTCTTTTTTCCATCTACTTCAAATTCTATTCCCTTGGGCGCCGGATAACTAATTGAGTGCGAGTGACCCAGATTCAACTCCAGATCCTTCCCCTTCAATGCCACCTTATAACCCACACCTACAATATTGAGTTGCTTCGAGTAACCCGTAGAAACCCCAAGCACCATATTGTTGATCAACGTTCGAGTAAGACCATGAAGAGAACGGTCTAACCTGCCGTCCGTTGGACGAGTTACCGTTACCTCATTATCCTTGAATTCGATCTTCATGTTCGGATGCAATTGGCGGGTCAATTGACCTTTCGGCCCCTTAACATCAACGGTGCTTCCGTTGACCTTGAGCTCTACCCCTGAGGGTACGGGAACTGGCTGTTTTCCTATTCGAGACATTTCTTATTTATCCATTACTCCCGGGAATCAACCCAGGTATTTATAACTTTCCATCAGAGGAAATATATTAATTTTTACCAAACATGCCCAAGAACTTCACCGCCAACACCTTTTTCTCGGCATTGCTCTCCCGTGAAGATTCCTGACGAAGTAGAAAGAATCGCCAAGCCCAATCCATTTAAAACCTTAGGAATTGTATCTCTCTTGACATAATGCCTTCGCCCCGGCTTACTAATTCTTTTTATTCCGCGAATAACAGGCTCTTCATTCTGGTATTTCAAATAAACCCGAAGAATTCCCTGCTTGTCATCCTCGTAATGTCGGAAATTTTTGATAAAACCTTCTTCTTTTAAAATTTCCACAATCCGTTTTTTCATTTTTGACCCGGGAACATCTACCCGCGGGTGTCGCACCATTTGCCCGTTTCGGATACGGGTAAACAAATCGGCTATAGGATCGGTCATCATTTTACAACGGTACTCCAAAAAAAAATTTCAATTACCAACTTGCCTTGGTTACGCCAGGAATTTCCCCTCGTAACGCTCTCTCACGAAAACAAATGCGGCACATTCCAAATTTTCTAAGGAAGGCTCTAGGCCGCCCACAGATATTGCACCGGCTGTATCCGCGCACAGCAAACTTAGGTTCTCTTTTCTGTTTCGCTATTAATGCTTTTCTTGCCATAACTTACTTTCTTAGGGGAAGCCCCATATGGGTCAGCAAACATCTGCCCTGTTCATCATTTTTAGCAGTTGTAGTGATAGTAATATTCATTCCCTTGATCTTTTCAATTTTATCAAAATCGATCTCAGGAAAAATCAACTGCTCTTTCAATCCTATTGTATAGTTTCCGCGACCATCAAATGCTTTTGGAGGCAACCCCTTAAAATCACGCACACGAGGGAGCGCAAAACAAACAAGTCTTTCCCAAAATTCATACATACGAATGCCACGCATCGTTACCTTTAAACCAATCGGAACCCCTTCACGCAACTTGAAGTTGGATATGGATTTTTTAGCCTTAGTTACAATCGGCAATTGACCGGTAATAATTTTCAACTGCTCAATTCCAGACTCTATCAGCTTAGAATTCTGCAGCGCCTCACCCAGCCCCATATTGATGGTGATCTTCTCCATCTTAGGGATCTCCATAACATTAGCCAAGCCCAGGTCCTTCTGGATAGCTGCTTTGTGCTTTTCTAAATAAGTTTTCTTAAAGTTTGCCATTCTATACCTTATCCAACACATCTCCGGTTTTTGAACAAACGCGAACTCGTTTGCCATCAGCCAGTTTTTTTAATTTTGTCCGAACACCCTTACCCACTTTGTCACTTACCAGCAAAACATTGGAGATATGAATCGTTCCCTCTTTCTCCACGATGGCCGATTGCTTGGATTTACCATCGCCCTTCGTATGACGTTTCACCATATTTAATTTCTCAATCGACAATCGATCTTGCGCTGGGAAAATTGCAAGAATTTTTCCCTTTTTTCCTTTTTCTTTTCCGGCAATGACCTGAACGATATCGTCCTTTTTAAGGTGCAATTTGTAAGATGCTTTTTTCATTAGAGCACCTCCGGAGCAAGAGAAAGAATTTTCATATACTTTTTCGCACGCAATTCCCTGGCAACAGGCCCAAAAATACGCGTTCCCACAGGGTCTTTTCCATCCCCAATCAAGACCGCAGCATTATTATCAAACTTGATGTAGGTGCCATTGGATCTTCGAATTTCTTTACGGGTGCGAACCACAACTGCTTTTTTAACCTCACCCTTTTTCAAATTACTCTGCGGGTCTACTTCCTTTACCGCGACAACAATCACATCACCAATACGCGCATAGCGTCGGCGTGATCCGCCCAGCACTTTAATACACTGGACCACTTTTGCCCCAGAATTATCCGCAACCTCTAAAACTGTTCTCAGCTGAATCATGACGCTTTACCTTCTTCTACACCTTTTTTAATAACTTCCAACAACCGCCAGCGCTTGGTCTTGCTCAATGGACGCGTTTCACCAATGCTGATGAAATCTCCGGGGTTACACTCGTTCTTCTCATCATGCGCACTGTATTTGCGGGTGCTCTTCACCACTTTTTTAAACTTCGGGTGAATGAATTTTCGCTCCACCTTCACGACCACGGTCTTGTCCATTTTGTTGCTGACAACATGGCCTTGCAGGGTTTTTCTACTTGTAGTCTTTTCCAAAGGAATTTCCTATTAAGTTCGGTTTTCAGGGCTACTTACCACCCCAATTTCGTTATTTCTTTTCTTCAGTTTTTTCTTCTGCCGGTTGCGCTGATCCATCTCCCGCTTCCCGCTGAATTGTTTTGATTCTTGCGATATCACGACGAAGACTTTTCAATCGGCTCGGGTTTTCAATTTTCCCCGTAGCCAGCTGAAACCTCAGGTTGAAAATCTCCTGACCCAGGTCTGTGACTTTTTCTGTTCGCTCTTTCTCTGAAAGATCTCTAATCTCTTGTGCTTTCATTACCTATTTACCGTTTCAATTATTTCGTAACAAATCGGGTTGCAACCGACAGTTTATGGGCCGCGAGACGAAACGCCTCTTTAGCAACCGGCTCAGGGACACCTTCCATTTCATAGAGCATACGCCCCGGCTTTACCACGGCCACCCAGAATTCCGGATTGCCCTTACCCTTACCCATACGGGTTTCCAGCGGTTTCTTTGAAACTGGCTTGTCAGGGAAAATTCGCAACCAAATTTTTCCTCCACGCTTGACGTGACGCGTCATTGCGATACGAGCAGCCTCTATCTGACGATTGGTAATACGTCCACACTCCAAAGCTTGCAGTCCGAAAGTACCAAAACTAATCGCCCCACCACGATACGCTGTTCCACGCATCCTGCCTTTATGGCGCTTTCTATATTTAACTCTTTTGGGCATCAACATGATGCGTTATCTCCAATAATCGATTTCACTTGTATTCCCACAAACACTTATTGCTTGTTAGACTTTTCAGAAGGCTTTGACCCAAACCCTTCAGGCCTTTCCATTTTTTTATCTGGAAGAATCTCTCCCTTATAAACCCAAACCTTTACCCCAATAATTCCAAAAGTGGTATTGGAGACTGCCGTTCCATAATCAATATCAGCTCGAAGAGTATGCAGAGGCACTCGACCTTCACGATACCATTCGCTTCGGGCAATTTCTGCTCCCCCCAACCTTCCAGAAACCCGCACTTTGATTCCCTTTGCACCGAATCGAAGCGCCGAGACGACACTCTTTTTCATTGCGCGACGAAAAGAAACACGCTTCTCCAACTGCAGAGCAATATTTTGCCCGATTAGAGTAGCATCCAATTCAGCTCGGCGGACTTCCTTAATGTTCAGGTTTACCTGCTTTCCTGACATGACTTTTTGCAGTTCTTCTTTAAGACGATCAACCTCAAGGCCTTTTTTACCAATAATGATTCCAGGACGCGCCGTGTGAATATTGATCCGCACCCGGTTAGCTGATCGCTCAATCTCTACCCGCGAAATACCTGCATGCGCCAAAGTTTTAAAAATATATTTTCTAAGACCAATGTCTTCGACCAGCTGACTGGAATAGTCTTTGCGTGCATACCAGTTAGAAATCCAAGTCTTGTTGTAACCTAGCCGAAAACCATATGGATGAACTTTTTGACCCACTTTTATCTCCTTAAGATTCTTTTTCTTCCAACACCAAAGTGATGTGGCTGGTCTTTTTCTCAATCTTTGTGGACGTTCCTCGAGCACGCGGCATATGGCGTTTCCAAGTAGCACCCTCATCGACCCTTACGTTCTTTATAAATAAATCTTCCACATCGAGAACTTTATGATTCTCTTCCGCGTTGGCTATGGCAGATTTCAACAACTTTTGAAATGTGTCTGCCGCTCTTTTACGGGTAAACTGCAAAATATTGATTGCATCATTGACATTTTTTCCACGAATTAAATTTGCGATCAATCTCGCTTTACGAGGTGCTGTTCGCGTATGTCTGAGCAGAGCTTTTACTTCCATGATTTTCCAGTCTCTCTAAATCTACAAGCGAGGCCTTACCCCCGAACCTTGCGTTACTTTTAAATTATTCTCTTACCGGGAATGCCCACGAGGACCCCCCAATTATTTAGTTACAGCCTTTTTGGTTTTACCGCCGTGAGACTTGAAAGTCCGCGTCGGAGAAAACTCACCCAACTTATGACCCACCATATTCTCCGTCACAAAAACCGGGAAGAACTTTTTCCCATTGTGAACCGAGATGGTATGCCCTACAAAGTCTGGAGTGATGGTAGAACGACGCGACCATGTCTTGAAAACTTTCTTTTCATTCTTACGGTTCATCTCCTCGATTCGGTCCATCAAATGCGTATCAACAAACGGACCCTTTTTTAACGATCGTGCCATTCCTAACCCTCAAAATTTGACAAATTTTTTCTCGTCCTGCGAATGCAAGCCTATTTTCTTTTCTTACGACTGAGAATAAATTTGTTCGATTGTTTATTAACTTTTCTTGTCTTTAATCCTTTTGCGCTTTGACCCCAGGGACTACATGGATGACGACCCCCTGAAGATCGGCCTTCACCACCACCCATAGGGTGATCCACCGGGTTCATGGCTACAGCACGCACTCGCGGTCGGCGACCCATCCAACGGACTCGCCCTGCCTTACCAATAGATACGTTTTCATGATCTGAATTCCCCACAACACCTATGGTGGCGCGACAGTTCTTATGAATCAGGCGAACTTCCCCTGATTTCAGTTTCACCGTGACATACTCTCCCTCTTTCGCCATCAACTGAACGCCGTTTCCAGCACTCCGTGCGATCTGCGCACCTTTACCCGGTCGCATTTCTATATTGTGAATCAAGGTTCCTTCAGGAATATTTTTAAGCTGCAGACAATTGCCGATTTTAATTTCAGCCGTTTCGCCTGACATCAACACATCACCCACATTCAATTTTGCCGGGGCAATGATATAACGCTTCTCACCATCTGAATAAACCACCAGAGCGATTCGGGCAGAGCGGTTAGGGTCATATTCAATCCCAACAACCTTCCCCTCGATACCATCTTTGTTACGCTTGAAATCAATAATCCGATACTGCTTGCGGTGTCCACCGCCTCGGCGCTTCGCTGTCAATCGACCGTGGTTATTTCGTCCACCTGATCTTGAAATAGAAACAAGAAGACTTTTCTCTGGCTCTGATTTAGTTATCTCATCGAATCCGGAAATGGTCTGAAATCGAACACCCGGAGATCGTGGTTTTAGTTTCCTGATAGGCATTAACCCTTAAACTCCTTCAAATATTTCAATTTTATCGCCCTCTTTCAACTGAACCATCGCCTTCTTCCAAGGCTTAGACTGCCCCATTGTCTTACCAAATCTTTTTCGTTTACCACGAACGATTTGCGTATTTACCTGAACAACAGAAACGTTGAAAATCTTCTGAACCGCCTCGCGAATTTCAATTTTATTCGCATCCACGTGAACCTTAAATGTCACCCGGTTGCCTTCGCTTAGCATGGTGGTGCCTTTTTCCGTCACCAAGGGCTTAATTACTATCTGATACATATCCATTAGTTTAGTCGCTCCTCTATTTTCTGAAGCGCATCCTTTGTGCACACAATTTTTTCATGCTTCAAAAGATCGAACACATTCAAACCATCCACCAACAAAACATTCGTTTGAGGCAAGTTACGCACCGCCATCTGAAAGTTTGGGTTTTTCTCAGAGATGATAAACAGGGTTCGATTAGGAAGGCTTAGCTTTTTAAGGATCGCAGCAGCCTCTTTAGTTTTCGGCTGCTCCAAAGCTATGGAATCTACAACAGATATATTTTGACCTTTAAATCTTTCAGTCAGAACCGATTTAAGAGCAAGCTTTTTTGATTTCTTAGATAGAGTAAAAGCATAGCTTCTCGGGCTAGGACCAAACACTGTCATACCACCACGCCAAATCGGCGAACGCGTGTTACCTGATCGAGCACGACCTGTACCCTTCTGCCGCCAAGGCTTGGCATTGCTACCGTGCAAATCACCTTTGCTCTGCTTGGTGGCCGCATTCCCACCGCGCTTTACCGCCAATTGCATGGTTACATAACGCTGCACCAATTCGCCGTTCACATTGGCCTCGAACACATCAGAGGAAGCCTCGACAGTCCCTACCTTTTTATTTTCTGTGTCTACTATATCTAATTCAGGCATGAAAAAACCTTATCCCTTACGATTTAAAAATTCTAAGCAATCCGCCATTCGCGCCAGGCACAGAGCCTTTAAGCAGAAGCACATTGTTCTCAACATCCACTCGAACGACCTCGAGATTTTTCAGATGCTTATTCTTACCGCCCATTCGACCTGGCATCCCCGTCCCCTTAAGAACTCGCCCGGGATAGGTGTGCATACCAATGGAACCGGTGCCACGATAACTTTCGTGATGACCATGAGAAGCTGGAGCACCACCGTAGTTAAACCGCTTAAAAACTCCGGCAAAACCACGACCTTTAGTCACACCCACGACCTCAACCTCATCACCCGCACTAAAAATATCAACCTTGATAGGCTTGCCTATCGCATCATCATCAACATCCTGATTTCGGAACTCTTTTAGAATTCGCGCAGGCTCGACTTTATGCTTGTCGTAAAAACCCTTCAAAGGCTTGTTGGTGTGCTTCGGTTTTCTATCGCCATAAGCCAGCATGACCGCCTTATAACCATCTTTTTCTTCAGTTCGCTTCAACACCGGCACACAACGTTCTACCTGCACCACAGTGACAGGGACGCAATCGCCTTTTTCGTTGAAGACCTGGGTCATACCCACTTTTTTTCCTAATAACGCGCTCATTGCATTTCCATTTTAAAGCTTGATCTCAATATCCACACCGCCGGAAAGGTCCAGCTTCATCAACGCATCAACCGTCTGTGGGGTAGGCTCAAGAATTTCCATAATCCGCTTGTGCGTACGAATCTCAAACTGCTCACGAGATTTTTTATCCACATGCGGCGACCTTAACACCGTCCATCTATTTCTAACCGTTGGCAAAGGAACAGGCCCAACAACTTTCGCGCCTGTACGTCGGGTGGTTTCAACTATCTCCGCAACCGACCAATCCAACAGCTTATGATCATAAGCCTTAAGTTTTATCCGTATTTTTTGGTCGCTCATTATTCTACAATCTCGCCAACAACTCCAGCGCCAACTGTACGGCCACCTTCACGGATAGCGAACTTAAGCCCCTTATCCATCGCAACAGGCGTAATAAGGGTTATCTCCATCGCAACATTATCTCCCGGCATTACCATCTCAACACCAGCCGGCAAAGTTGCAACACCCGTAACATCGGTTGTTCTAAAGTAGAACTGCGGTCGATACCCATTAAAGAAAGGAGTATGCCGACCACCCTCTTCTTTAGTCAGAATATAAACTTCAGCTTTGAATTTTGTATGCGGCGTAATGGAACCCGGCTTAGACAGAACCTGACCGCGCTCGATTTCATCACGCTTGGTTCCACGAAGAAGAATTCCCACATTTTCACCTGCACGCCCCTCATCGAGAAGCTTACGGAACATCTCAACACCCGTACATGTGGTCTTCATTGTGTCCCTAAACCCTACGATCTCAATTTCTTCACCAACCTTCACAATACCCGTTTCGATACGTCCGGTCGCAACCGTTCCGCGCCCTGAAATACTGAAAATATCCTCAATTGGCATCAAGAAAGGCTTGTCAACAGGACGATCCGGAACCGGGAAATAGGTATCCAGAGCTTCCATCAACTCCCAGATGCATTTGTTTTTTTCTTCGTCTTCTGGATTTTCCAGTGCCTGCAGAGCACTTCCGCGAATAACAGGAACATCATCACCAGGAAAGTCATACTTGCTCAGCAACTCACGCACTTCCATCTCAACCAGATCGAGCAATTCAGGGTCGTCAACCATGTCACACTTATTCATAAACACACAAAGCTTAGGAACGCCAACCTGGCGGGCCAAAAGAATGTGCTCACGAGTCTGAGGCATAGGACCATCGTTCGCTGAAATTACCAGAACGCCCCCATCCATCTGAGCCGCACCGGTGATCATATTCTTTACATAGTCAGCATGACCAGGACAGTCAACATGCGCGTAATGCCTAGCTTCTGTATTATATTCAATATGAGAAATAGCTATGGTGATTCCGCGCTCTTTCTCTTCAGGAGCCTTGTCAATCTGATCAAAGGCGATGGTTTCGGCAAACCCCTTTTTAGATAGAACCTCTGAAATTGCCGCAGTAAGAGTTGTCTTACCATGATCAACATGTCCAATCGTTCCAACATTCAAATGCGGTTTATCGCGAACAAATTTTTCTTTAGCCATACTGATTCACTCCAAATATATGTATTATTTATTAAACTGCTAATTTCTCACTCGCACCGGTGGCCTTCGCAACCAACTCTGCCGCCAAAGAAGCCGGGACAGCATCGTACTTTGCAAATTCCATAGAGTAACTGGCTCGCCCCTGCGTTCCCGATCGAAGATCAGTGGAATAACCAAACATTCCCGACAAAGGCACTTCAGCACGAATTACTTTCGCACCAGCACGATCTTCTAGATCTTTGATCTTGCCGCGCTTGGAATTGAGCTTACCGATGACATCACCCATAAACTCTTCAGGTGTCACCACCTCCACGTCCATTACCGGCTCCAACACCTGAGGCCCTCCTTTTTTACAAGCCTCCTGGAAAGCCATTGACGCACAAATTTTAAACGCCATCTCGGAAGAATCCACATCATGATAAGATCCATCAAGCAGCGTTACTGAAATATCTACCGCAGGATACCCACACTGAATTCCCCGCGCCATCGACTCAACAACCCCCTTTTGCACCGCAGGAATAAACTCCCTGGGAATTGCGCCACCGACAATTTTGTTCACAAACTCAAATCCAGTTCCCGCTTCTCGAGGCTCGACCTTAATAACAACATGGCCATACTGACCTCGACCACCCGACTGCTTAACATATTTATTTTCATGCTCGACCACTTTAGTGATCGTTTCTTTAAATGCAACCTGCGGCTTCGAAACATCCACGTCCAAAGAAAACTCTCGACGCATTCGATCCACCAAAACCTCAAGATGCAGCTCACCCATTCCAGAAATTACGGTCTGATTAGTATCTTTATCAACACGCACCTGAAAGGTAGGATCTTCCTGCAAAAGTTTTACCAGACAATCCGAAAGCTTATCTTGCTCCGCCTTGGTTTTCGGCTCAATGGCTACAGAAATTACTGGCTCAGGAAACTGAATCGCCTCGAGAATAATTGGATTATCCTTATCGCAAAGCGTATCCCCGGTGTAAGTTTTCTTCAATCCAATCACCGCAGCGATATCACCCGCCTTTACCACATCAATCTCTTCGCGCTTATTAGCGTGCATCCTTAAAATTCGACCCACACGCTCTTTTGAATTTTTCGTAGAATTATAGACATAAGAACCACTAGCCAATTCCCCCGAATAAACTCTTACAAACGCCAACTGCCCAACAAACGGGTCCGTCATAATTTTGAACGCCAGAGCGGAGAAATGATCACCCACATCTAACTTACGACTCTCTTCTTCTTGCGTATTTGGATTTGTTCCCGTGATAGCTTTTAATTCTTGAGGAGAGGGGAGGTACTCGACAACCGAGTCCAACAACTGCTGCACGCCCTTATTCTTAAAGGCGGCCCCACACAACACCGGTGTGAAGAGGGAATCAAGCGTACCCGCTCTTAACGCCGCATTAATTTCTTCTACCGTGATCTCTTCACCACCAAGAAATTTTTCCATAATGGCGTCATCCACATCCGAAATCGACTCGATAAGCTTTTCTCGATACTCATCAGCCTGATCCTTATATTCCGCCGGAATATCTATTACCTCGTAGGTTTCACCCTTATCTTTTTCATCGGAGTAGGTATTAGCCTTCATATTGATCAAATCAATCACACCCAGAAAATCAGCTTCAGCCCCTAAAGGCAACTGAATGGGAACCGGCTTAGCATTCAATTTATCTTTCATCTGCTCAACACAACCCAGAAAATTTGCACCCGCCCGGTCCATCTTATTTACAAAACAAATTCTAGGCACATTGTATTTACTAGCCTGCCGCCAAACTGTTTCAGACTGCGGCTCCACACCACTGACCGCATCGAAAACACCCACAGCGCCATCAAGCACACGCAAAGACCGCTCAACCTCAGCTGTAAAGTCCACATGCCCCGGCGTATCAATAATATTGATCTTATGATCCAACCAAGAACAAGTCGTTGCCGCCGATGTGATAGTAATACCTCGCTCCTGTTCCTGCTCCATCCAGTCCATAGTGGCATTACCATCATGCACTTCGCCTATCTTATGGCTCTTTCCGGTGTAATACAGGACTCTCTCGGTCGTCGTGGTTTTACCCGCATCGATATGCGCAATAATTCCTATATTGCGTGTCTTTTCAAATTCGTTTTTCTTAGCCATTCTTTTATCTTATAGCTCCAATTACCACCTGTAATGAGCAAAAGCTTTATTCGCTTCTGCCATACGGTGAACTTCTTCTTTTTTCTTGATGGCTCCGCCCGCATTATTAAAGGCGTCCATAATTTCCCCGGTCAACTTTTCAGCCATGGTTCGACCCGATCGAGACCTGGCATTCTGAATCACCCATCGAATACTTAGAGCCAGCCTTCGACTTTCCCTAACCTCTACCGGAACCTGATAGGTAGCACCACCGACACGGCGGGACCTAACTTCAAGCATCGGAGCGGCATTCTCAATCGCCTTGCGAAAAACACGCAACGGCTCTTCTTTTCCCTTAGCCTCGATATTATCGAGAGCCTTATAAAAAATAGTTTCAGCCAAGCCTTTTTTCCCTTTATTCAAAATACAATTGATGAACCTCGCCACCAACAAATCGTTGTATTTCGGGTCAGGCGTAATCTTTCGTTTTTGTGCTTCTCGTCTTCTTGCCATAGTATTTTATTTTATTTTTTTGGCCTTTTGGTGCCATATTTTGATCGGCTCTGCATACGCCCCTCAACACCCAATGTGTCGAGACTGCCGCGAACCACGTGATACCGGACACCCGGCAAATCTTTAATTCGCCCGCCGCGAATCATTACGATTGAATGCTCCTGTAAATTATGCCCAACTCCCGGAATATAAGTCGTAACTTCCATCCCATTTGTCAAACGCACACGAGCTACTTTTCGGAGCGCCGAATTCGGCTTTTTAGGCGTCGAAGTATAAACTCTGACACAAACACCGCGCTTTTGCGGGCATGATTTCAACGCCGGACTATCGCTTTTTCTCACCGGCTTAGACCTACCGGCTTTCACTAATTGATTAATTGTTGGCAAAAATAATCCCCCCAAATAAAAAAATCACCCATGGGCATCAAAAAAACTGAGCTTATCCCATAAAATATCACTGAACGCGCCCTATGAAGCCAATAAAATCAATGGGTTATGTCAGATAGAATGTGGTGTGAAAAAGGTGTAATTGTACCACTGAATATCCGGGAGTCAAGCTAAAAAGAGAACCAATTTTACTCAGCCGCAACTGGCGCTGTTTCTTCCTCTTTTTGCCCACTATTTTCCATTTCCGGCTCTTCAATTCGAATTCCGCTATAAGCCCGACACCCTGTTCCAGCAGGAATCAATCGGCCCATTGTCACATTTTCTTTCAAACCTACCAGATTATCCCGCTTACCGCTTACACTCACTTCTGTCAAGACGCGAGTGGTTTCCTGAAAAGAGGCTGCTGAGATAAAACTTTCTGTACTCAGAGACGACTTGGTAATACCCAAGAGCACTGGAGCACCTTTCGCTGGCTTCTTCTTATTTTTTATCGCTTCCTGATTCGCAGCATTAAATACTTTCTTGGTGACCTGCTCACCCAGTAGAAATTCTGTGTCGCCAGAATCTTCTATAATTAAGTGGCGCAACATTTGTCGCACGATAACTTCAATATGCTTATCGTTGATCGCAACACCTTGCAGCCGATAAACCTCTTGGACCTCATTAACAAGATATTTTCGCAGCTCATCTTCACCTAGAACTCGCAAAATATCATGTGGATTAGAAGCACCATCCATCAAAGATTCACCTGCAACAACTTCATCACCCTCATGAACATTTATATGTTTGCCACGCGGGATGAGGTATTCGCATTCATCCCCCGATTCACTTTCAACAATTACTTTACGCATTCCTTTCACAAAACCACCAAACTTAACTTTACCGGTAATCTCTGTGATGGTCGCTTGCTCATGCGGCTTTCTCGCTTCAAACAGTTCCGCAACCCTGGGCAAACCACCAGTGATATCTTTGGTTTTTGCAGACTCACGTGGAATTTTAACAATTAAGTCACCAGCGTTTACATGGTCGCCTTCATTGACATTAATGTTCGCACCCGCGGGAAGAATATAACGACGGACAGTTTCACCCTTAACATCTTTAAGGGATATCCTTGGCTGCTTCTTCTCATCGCGATGACTGATAATAACTTTTGTAGACAAGCCAGTAATTTCGTCGAAGTCTTCTTTCATGGTCACACCCTCAACGATATCACCAAACGCAATGGTACCTTCAACCTCGGTAAGAATTGCGTTGGTATAAGGATCCCATTCAATCAGGGTCTGCCCTTCTTGAACTTCCTGACCATCTGTGACTTTCAATTTCGCAGCATATACAACCGAGAACCGCTCCTTCTCTCTTCCGGTTTCGTCTTGCACCACCAAGCTTCCGTTTCGATTCATTACGATGATTTCGCCAGCCTGGTTTTTAAGAGTCCGAAGCCCCATATATTTAACCACACCACCGCGCTTGGTATTCAGGGTTGTCTGCTCTACAACACGACTCGCCGTTCCACCAATATGGAAAGTACGCATGGTCAACTGCGTGCCCGGCTCACCAATGGACTGCGCCGCGATTACGCCAACCGGCTCACCCACCTCAACCCATTTCAAGGTTGCCATGTTTCGACCGTAGCATTTAATACAAACCCCCTGCTTCGACTCACAAGTCAAACAAGAACGCATTTTAACTTTTTCGATACCGGCGTTTTCAATTGCTATAACCGTCTCTTCTTCAATCAAACTGTCGGCTTCCGCTAAAACAGTACCGGTAAACGGATCAACCACATCCTCAAGAACGGTTCTACCCAGAATTCTTTCACCCAGAGGCTGAATAATTTCACCGGCTTCAACCAGGGAAATCGCATCGATACCTTTCAAGGTTCCGCAATCATCTTCCTGAACAATCATGTCTTGAGCAACATCAACCAATCGACGCGTCAGATAACCGGAGTTCGCTGTTTTTAACGCCGTATCAGCTAAACCTTTTCTAGCACCATGAGTTGAAATGAAATACTGAATAACTGAAAGGCCCTCGCGAAAGTTTGCGGTAATAGGAGTTTCAATAATCTCACCTGATGGCTTCGCCATCAATCCCCTCATCCCCGCCAACTGCCTTAGCTGCTGAGCACTACCTCTTGCGCCGGAGTCAGCCATGATGAAAATGGAATTAAAATCCTTATCCGTTTTACCATTAACCGTCGCCTCGTCTTCATTCTCCAGCTCTTTAAACATTTCCTCAGAAACTTTTTCAGTAACGTGCGCCCAAATGTCGATTACTTTATTGTACCGCTCACCATTGGTGATAAGTCCATCGCGATACTGTTTGTGAACCTTAAGCACTTCTTCGTTGGTTTTATCCACCAATTTAACTTTGGTTTTTGGTATTCGCATTTGATCGATGGAAATTGTCAGACCCGCTTCAGTCGCATATTTAAAACCAAGGCTCTTCACGTTATCAAGCAAGGTAACTGTTTTCTCTCGACCCACTTGCAGGAAAGCCTGAAAAATAAGTTCAGAAAGCGACTTCTTATCCATCAGTCGATTCACCAACTCAAATGGCAATCCTTTAGGGAGGACTTCACCCAGAATAATTCGACCTGTCGTGGTCTGCGTTAAAACATTATCGATACGAACCATGATCAGCGCTTGCAAGTCCAGCTCATCAGCGTTATATGCATTGATCACTTCTTTTTGATCAGCAAAAACTTTTCCTCCGCCTTGAACGTCGCCCCGAATTTTTGTCATGTAGTAACAACCCAGAACAATATCCTGCGTTGGAACGGCGATAGGCCTGCCATTAGCTGGAGACAAAACATTGTTGGAAGACATCATCAACAATTTGCATTCGGTTCGAGCTTCCATAGAAAGAGGAACATGAACCGCCATCTGGTCGCCATCGAAATCTGCATTAAAAGCAGTACAAACCATCGGATGAACCTGAATAGCTTTTCCCTCAATCAACAAAGGTTCGAAAGCCTGAATTCCCAATCGATGCAGCGTAGGCGCGCGGTTAAGAAGAACCGGATGGTTTTTAACCACCTCCTCAAGAACTTCCCAAACTTCGGAGCGTTCCTGCTCAACCATTTTTTTCGCGGTTTTAATTGTAGTCGCGTAACCCTTTTCTTCGAGACGATTAAACACAAAGGGTTTGAACAATTCCAAAGCCATCTTTTTCGGCAATCCGCATTGATGAAATTTCAAGTGCGGCCCTACCACGATGACGGATCGACCCGAGTAGTCAACACGTTTCCCCAATAGGTTCTGGCGAAACCGACCTTGCTTACCTTTAAGCATGTCACTTAAAGATTTCAGAGGACGCTTATTTGTACCGCGAAGAGTTCGACCTCGACGCCCATTATCAAACAGGGCTGAGACAGCCTCTTGCAGCATTCGCTTTTCATTACGAATAATGATTTGCGGGGCCTTCAATTCTTGTAAACGCTTGAGCCGGTTATTTCTGTTGATCACCCTTCTATACAGATCGTTCAAATCGGATGTCGCAAAACGCCCACCATCCAACGGAACTAGAGGACGCAATTCAGGCGGTATCACAGGAACAACCTGAAGTATCATCCACTCAGGCTTATTTCCAGATTTTCTGAACGCCTCAACAATTTTCAACCGCTTGGCGATTTTCCGTTTGTTCATTACCGACTTGGTTGTCCCCATCTCTTCCTTCAACTGCACAGAGATTTCATCCAAGTTCATCGGTTTGAGAAGCTCCGCCACCCCTTCAGCACCTATCATGGCGCGAAAAGTGTCTGGAAATTCCATCTCCATCTCACGGTATTCTTCTTCCGTTAGAATCTGGCCGACTTCCATATCCGAATCACCCGGATCGGTCACCACATAATTTTCAAAATAGATAATTCTCTCAAGGTCCTTGAGAGGAATGTCCAGCAAATGGCCCAATCGACTGGGAAGTCCCTTGAAGTACCAGATATGCGCGACAGGAGTTGCCAACTCTATGTGCCCGAGACGCTCTCGTCGAACTTTTGAAAGGATAACTTCAACGCCACACTTTTCACAGATGACGCCCTTATGCTTCATCCGCTTATATTTTCCGCAGGTACACTCCCAATCCTTTACAGGACCAAAAATTTTGGCACAGAACAATCCGTCGCGTTCAGGCTTAAAAGTACGATAGTTAATGGTTTCCGGTTTTTTTACTTCACCATAGGACCATGAACGGATTTTTTCTGGAGAAGCAATGCGAACCCGGATCGCGTCAAAAAGTATAGGATTTTTGGGCTTATCGAATTGTGTCAGGCTATCCACCAGGGATTTCTCCTTTAATAAGGTTTTCGCAAACCGTTATAATTTTATTTCTTTAAAGGCTCCGCATTCTAGATGCAGAGCCCGATTGGGTCAGACGGAAAATAAAAAATTTATTTTCCTGATTCGATCAATTCCACATCGATCGCCAAACTCTGCAACTCTTTAACCAGAACGTTAAAAGATTCTGGCAGACTTGGGTTTAGATGTGTGTCACCCTTAACTATTGCTTCATACATGCGTTTACGCCCTTCTACATCATCAGACTTAACGGTCAGCATTTCTTGAAGTGTGTATGCTGCACCATAGGCCTCTAGTGCCCAAACCTCCATCTCTCCAAGTCGCTGCCCACCAAATTGGGCTTTGCCGCCCAGCGGTTGCTGCGTAACCAAAGAGTAAGGCCCTGTTGAACGCGCATGAATTTTATCGTCGACCAAATGATGAAGTTTCAATATATAGAGATAACCCACCATCACGTTTTGTCGAAAAGGTTGACCAGAACGACCATCAATCAGAGGCACTTCGCCCGTCTCCGAACAATCCCCTTGCCGTAATAGCTCCCTCACTTCGTCTTCTTTTGCACCATCGAAAACCGGAGTCGCCATATGCTTATCATTTGCTTTGGCTGCCATTCCCAAATTGGTCTCCAGAATTTGCCCTACGTTCATTCGCGAAGGCACACCCAGTGGATTCAAAATGAGCTCAATCGGCTTACCAGTTTTCATATAAGGCATGTCTTCTTCAGGAACAATAGTTGAAACCACACCTTTGTTACCATGACGACCCGCCATCTTATCTCCAACTTGAAGCTTGCGCTTCATAGCCATGAAGACCTTTACTAACTTGATTACACCCGGGGAAAGATCATCACCTTTTTTCAGGCGAGTGACTTTTTCCTCCAACATGGACTTAAGAATTCCCACCTGGTCTTTAGAGCTGATTTCCATATCAAGAAGAGACTTTTCATCTACTCCCTGCGCTGGAACTTTGACCAGATCTTTTATATTCAGCTTTTCGAGATCAGCCGCTTCTATCGCCTCTCCCTTTTTAAAACTAAACTTGCCAACGGTGGTTGACTTGGATGCATTTTTGCCAGCAAGCATACCGCGCATTCTTTTTGCAGTTTCGCTTTTAACAATTGCAATTTCATCGTTGTAATCTTTTTCGATCAAAGCGATTTCTTCTTCTTCGATCGCCAGCGTTCGCGAGTCTTTATCAATTCCTTTTCTCGAGAACACCTTCACATCAATGACTGTTCCATGAACTCCCGGAGGAACTCGAAGCGATGTATCACGAACATCCCCAGCCTTTTCACCGAAAATAGCTTTTAAAAGTTTCTCTTCAGGGCTAAGCTGAGTCTCCCCTTTCGGAGTAATCTTTCCGACCAGAATATCATTCGGCTTGACGTTAGCGCCGACCCTGATAATTCCACTTTCATCCAGATTTTTTAGAGCCTCTTCACCCACATTGGAAATATCACGAGTGATCTCTTCTTTTCCCTGTTTGGTATCACGAGCTTCAACCTCAAACTCTTCTATATGAACAGAAGTATAAACATCTTCTTTTACTAGTTTTTCGCTAACGATGATCGCATCCTCAAAGTTGTAACCACCCCAAGGCATGAAAGCGACGAGAATATTTCTCCCTAACGCCAATTCACCATGATCGGTTGCAGGACCATCTGCCAGCACATCACCCTTTTTAACCACTGTCCCTGAAGAAACCCGAGGACGCTGGTTGATACAGGTGTTCTGATTAGAACGCTGGTACTTGTTCAACGAATAAATATCTACATTTGAGTCTAACTGACTGCGACGAGTTTTAACTCTACCCGTCGGCTTCTTATCAGTACGGATCACGATTCGAGTTGCGTCGGCACTAATAACCACTCCATCATTATCAGCAATCACGACAGCCCCAGAATCATGAGCAACAATAGCCTCCATTCCGGTACCCACCAAGGGAGCCTCTGATCGAAGCAATGGAACAGCCTGCCGTTGCATATTGGAACCCATTAAAGCTCGGTTCGCATCATCGTTTTCCAAAAAAGGAATAAGAGAAGCCGCCACACTGATCAACTGCTTAGGCGACACATCCATAAAGTCGACCTTCTCTCTAGGAGAAAGAATAAAGTCTCCCCCCTTACGCGCAGAAATGATCGGCTCTGAAAACTTTTTCTTTTCATCCATCTTTGCATTGGCTTGAGCGATAACATACTTGTCCTCAACCAAAGCCGTATGAAACTCGACATCATCCTGAGCTACTGAATTGTCGACTCTTCTGTACGGAGTCTCAATAAATCCATAGTCATTAACCCTGGCATAAGTACTCAGAGACGCAATCAAACCAATGTTCGGACCCTCAGGAGTCTCAATCGGACAGATACGCCCATAATGAGTGGGATGCACATCACGAACTTCAAATCCCGCACGTTCGCGGGTCAGCCCACCAGGCCCCAATGCACTCAAACGCCTCTTATGAGTTACCTCTGAAAGCGGATTAGTTTGATCCATAAACTGGGACAACTGACTGCTACCAAAGAATTCTTTAATAGATGCCGTCACAGGTTTTGAATTAATTAAGTCATGCGGCATGGAAACATCCAGATCCTGAATGGACATTCTTTCGATGATCGCCCGCTCCATTCGCACAATACCTACACGGAATTGGTTTTCAAGAGATTCACCTACTGCTCGCACACGACGATTACCCAAATGGTCAATATCATCAATATCACCAATCCCATTTCTAAGATCAACAATATGGCGAACCACAGCCACCAAATCTTCCAGCGTTAGCAAACGATTATCCAATGGAATATCTAAATCAAACTTTTGATTCAGTTTGATTCGACCCACAACGGATAAATTGTAGCGCTTTGGATTGAAAAACAGATTAGCAAAAAGAGAACGCGCAATTTCCGGAGTCGGAGGATCCCCAGGGCGCAATCTTTTATAAATTTCTTTTATTGCATCTTCCTGACTTTGCGTTTTTGCAGCCGCCAAGGTATCGCGAATGACTGTATCTGAAGTCTCTTCGTCGATGTGCAAAATTTGAATCTCAGTGAGCTTGTTTTTCGTTATTATCTCAAAAACACCCTCTGTGATTTCCTGATTAGTGTCGACTTCGATTTCACCCGTCTCAGGGTCAATGATCTCATCGAATAAATATCTACCAATCAAGCTTTCAGGATCAATCTCAACTTTTGTCGACTTGGCCAAACGACTCAGCTTTCTAGCTACGGCCACAGTCACTTTTTTACCCGCCTTAAGAATCACATCATCGGTCTTTGAATCTATTACATCTTCCTTAACCTTAAAACCAATTAACAGGTTTTTACTCCCCATAAACAAGCGGGAATCCTTTGCAATTGTAACCTTCTCAACAGAGTAATAGGTTTCAAGAATGGTTTTTAGATCCATTCCAAAAGCCTGCAAAAGGATGGTTGCCGGAAGCTTACGCCGACGATCAATCTTCACATAAAGCAGATCTTTAATATCGAATTCAAAATCAATCCAGGAACCGCGATCAGGAATAATTCTCGCCGAATAAAGAATCTTTCCACTCACATGAGACTTACCCTTATCGTGCGAAAAGAAAGCGCCGGGCGAACGGTGCATCTGACTAACTATGACGCGCTCCACCCCGTTTATCATGAAGGTACCCGTTGGGCCCATCACAGGCATTTCGCCCAGGAATATTTTCTGCTCCTTAACCTCACGTACAGAATTGATCGTGATCTGAGGAACCTTCGCCTCTTCAAGGATCTTAATGATATCTTCGGTAATTTCAGTTTTGGCTGAAATGAGGTTTTTTGAAGTGCCTGGTTTTTTGACCTCTTCAATAATCACCCTGCCAAGCAGGCCTTTCAGCACGCGAGGGCTTAAATCCATTGCCTCACGGTCAAACAATACAAGCCGGACCATGATTTTTATCGGGTCAGAATAGGTAAGACCTTTTTGGCGGCACTCGCTGAACTTATGCTTTTCCTTATAGGCTACTTCCTGCTTACAGGTATCACAAAAGATACCCGGACCGCCGAGCTCCTTAAACTCACCGCAGCCGCACTCCCATATACCGACTTCGAAGCCGACATATTCAATACGGGCGTTGATATTTAAGTCTGAAATAGGAAAGATATCACTGAAGACATCTTCCAACCCCCTCAGCTTGCGCTCATGTGGAGCGACATCCCATTGCAGGAAATATTCGAAGGACTTTTTTTGAATCTCGATCAGATTGGGGATACCAATAACAGTCGGAATTCGTGCGAAATTTTTTCTTTGCTTAAGATTGCCAAGCGCTCTTTCAGAACGGTTGTTTGACATAGGGCAACATCCTTCTAGAAGAAAGATTAACGGAAAATTTATTTGCTAAAGCAAATATGTAATTGTCGTGCTAGATTTCCGTTACTTCACTTCCACAGAACCACCAGCCTCTTCAACCTTCTTCTTGATCTCCTCAGCTTCCTCTTTCTTCACACCTTCTTTAATAGCTTTAGGAGCTGACTCAACTAAATCTTTAGCATCCTTCAACCCTAATCCAGTAATAGTTCGGACTTCTTTAATTACCTGAATTTTCTTATCACCCGCAGCGGTAAGAACAACATCGAATTCAGTTTTCTCTTCAGCAGCAGCTTCTCCACCAGCAGCAACAGGCGCAGCGGCAGCAGCAGGTGCAGCAGCAGTCACACCATATTTATCTTCAAGTTCTTTTACGAATTCAGACATTTCCAACACAGTCATATTGTCGATGAAAGAAACTACGTCTTCCTTAGTGGCGGCCATTTAAGCCCTCCTTTCAAAAATTGTTTTATTCTAAAATTCTTATCTAATAATCTATTCACAACGATCCCTAGACTAGGAACCGATTTATTCGGATGCTTTTTTCTCTTTGATCGCGTCTAGCGTACCCACCAGCTTTCTCAGAACTCCACCAAGAGCCCCAACAAAATTGGTTGTCGGACCATTCATAGTCGCCAGCAACTGCGAGATCAACACTTCTTTCGACGGCAAATCTGCCAACGCTTTTACTTGCTCAGGAGAAATCTTCTTCCCCTCAACCACGCCACAAATCACTTTGGGGTTTTTAGTGGCTCCCGATTTTGAAAACTCCTCAAGCGCCTTCGCTGGTGCCACCGCATCATCAAAACTAACAACCAGAGATACGGGACCCGAAAACTCCTCATCCAACATCTCAAAAGGAGTATCCTTAGCAGCCTGCCGAGCCAAAGTATTCTTGATAACACGAAAGTCAATCGCCCTGCTACGCATGTGACTACGCAACTGAGTCAACTCTGGCGCCTCAATACCCTGATAATTCGCAAGAATAGCCGATTTAGCCTTCAGGAAAACTCCATTCAGCTCTTCAACTTTTTTTATTTTTTCTGCATTTGGCATTTTTGCCACCCCTCTCACTCACAACCCCGAAACCGGGGATTAATTCAATTCAATCAGGGCGTATAAACCACTCGAACCCCAACTCCCATCGTGGTCGAAACCGATACCCCTCTCACATAATGCCCCTTACTAGATGCCGGCTTAGCCTTAACCAAGGCCGCCATCAGGGTATTATAATTCTCTTCAAGATCTTCAACCGAAAAACTGGCCTTCCCCAAGGAGGCATGCACGTTCCCCGCTTTATCAACGCGGTAATCCACCTTGCCCGCCTGGATCTGCTCAATAGCCTGCTTAACATCAAAAGTCACGGTTCCCGTTTTCGGATTCGGCATTAAACCCCTAGGGCCCAAAACCTTACCTAACTTACCAACCTGACCCATCATGTCTGGAGTTGCAACAACCCGGTCAAAATCCGTCCAACCACCCTGAATTTTAGCAACCAGATCATCGCCGCCAACCACTTCCGCGCCAGCATCCTTAGCTTCTTTTTCCTTTTCACCCTTGGCAAACACCAGGACACGAAATTTTTTCCCCGTGCCCTTCGGTAACACCACGCTGCCACGAATATTCTGATCCGCTTTTCTAGGGTCAACGCTCAATCTAACTGAAACGTCAAACGACTCGTCAAACTTTTCAGAGTTAGACTCTTTGGCCAGCCCGAGAGCTTCCTTCAACTCATACTTCTTGTCAGCGTCGACCTTCTTGGCCGCAGCCCTGTATTTTTTTCCGTGCTTAGGCATAATTAATTCCCGTTTAACCTTCGACTTTAAGTCCCATACTCTTAGCCGAACCCTTAATAGTGTTAATAGCCATATCTAAATTCTCGGCATTCAAGTCTTCCATTTTAAATTTTGCGATGTCCTTTACCTGCTCCAAGGTCACCTTACCTACAATTTCCTTACTAGGATTCGAGGAACCCTTCGCAATTCCCGCCGCCTGCTTCAACAAAGCCGATGCAGGTGGTGACTTTGTAATAAAAGAAAAACTTCTGTCCTTATAGACATCAATTATTACAGGAATAATACTCCCTTCCTGCCCCTGGGTTTTTGCATTAAAAGCTTTGCAAAAATCCATGATCGCCACTCCATGCTGTCCAAGCGCAGGCCCGACAGGCGGAGAAGGTGTTGCCTGCCCCGCAGGAATCTGGAGCTTTATTTGACCCATCACTTCTTTCGTAGCCACTCTCTATACCTCTTTCTTACAGTTAGATTATCCAACCAAAATTCTATACACGCTCGATCTGCGGAAATTCAAGCTCCACCGGCGTGGCACGACCAAAAATCGAAACCATCACCTTAACCTTACCTTTGTCGTGGTTAACTTCCTCCACCACGCCATTAAAGTTAAGGAAAGGCCCGTCGATAACTCGAATACTCTCGCCCTTCTCAAACGAAAATTTCGGCTTCGGTCTCGCAGACTCTCCCTTTATCTGATCCATGATCGTCTTAACCTCTCCCTCAGAAAGAGGAACCGGCTCAGAACTACCACCCAAAAAACCCGTGACTTTGGGGGTATTTTTAATCATATACCAAATATCCTGATTCATTTCGACGCTGATCAGGATATAACCTGGAAAAAATTTCCTAGAAGAAACCTTCTTCTTGCCCTTACGAACCTCGACAACCTCTTCAGTGGGAATAATAACCTCACCAAAGCGAGCACCAAGACTGGAGTGACCGAATTGCTCTTCTATACTCAACTTCACCTTCCGCTCAAACCCGGAATAGGTGTGAATAACAAACCATTGCTTAGACAATATTCACCCGCTTAAATATTTATAAGTGCCTGGACAGCTTTAGAAAGAATTGCATCAACAATCCCCAAAAACATAGCCATCACCAAAACCACGAATACGACCACCGCAGTACCACCCATAGCTTCCCTGCGAGTAGGCCATGTCACCTTTTTTACTTCCGCTCTAACCTCAGTCAGAAACCCAATTGCCTTTGAAAACATAATCCTCAAACAAGTTAATACAGGCCAGGAGGGACTCGAACCCCCAACACCCGGATTTGGAATCCGGTGCTCTACCAATTAGAGCTACTGGCCTATTATAGAATCTGCGCCAGCCATAGGAAGAGGAATAAATATTCCCGCCCGATACCACACATCGGCACCCGACT
>JAJDAV010000157.1 GCA_029261695.1 Nitrospinaceae bacterium
ACACGCGATTAAACTCACCTTATCTAACTTTATTAAAACCAAGCTTACACACCCCCCTCTTTCAATGGACTCTCGATTAGCCAACTTGGATAAAATCATATCATTCAGCCTGATGGGCTTTGTTTGCTTCTCTTTTTTTTCAATCAGCTTGACACAAATTTCTTGTGGAATTGGCGGACTGGCGTGGATGGCAAAATGTTATTTGACCAAATCCTGGGGCAGTCAATCCCTACCTATAAAAATTCCCTTGGCTCTTTTTGTTTTAGCTTGCCTTGTGGCTGTAGTGGACGCAGTGGATATTTCAGGGAGTTATAAATCACTCAAACGCCTACTGGAAATTTTGATATTTTTTTGGGCTGTCAATTGCATTGAAAATGAAGATATGAGGGAACGACTGACATTACTGTTAATCGCTTCGGCTGCGCTTTCTACATTTACGAGTTTTTATACTTTTTGGGAACTTGGCTACGTCAGCATTGGATTAAGAGCTGAAGGAACTATGAGCGTTTATATGACCTATGCCGGACTCTTGATGCTTTCCCTTCTAGTTGCATCCAGTAAACTGGCGTTCACTCCCAAAGAAAATAAATGGGTGTGTGTAGCTATTATCCTGATGGCTGTGTGTCTGCTATTTACTTTCACGAGACAAGCTTGGTTAGGGGCTTTAGCAGGTCTTTTATTCCTGATCTGGTTTCGAAAAAAGAGTTTGTTATTGTTGGTACCCGTTCTATTAGGAATCACTTTTTTGACTTCGCCGACTGAGGTTAAGAAAAGAATTAGTTCTCTTACAGATTTTAATGATGCTAATCTTCAAAATCGTTTGGCCCTTTGGCAGGGAGGCTGGCTGGTTTTCAACGACCACCCTTTGACAGGCTGTGGATTCAAATGCATCGATGCCGTGCATCAGGATTACCCGGACCCCACAGGAAATATTAAAAAATTACGGGGTATGCACAACAACTTTGTTCAGTTGGCAGTTGATACAGGCCTCTTCGGCTTGATTTCCTGGATTTCAATTTGGGTAGTTTATTTTACGGCAATATTTCGGAGATTGCGTTCGTCGCAAAATGATTTGCGGTGTAAAAGAGACACTTTAGGAAGTGCTGCTGCAGTAATTGCATTTTTGGTCGCGGGATTTTTTGAAACTAATTTCTATGATGCCGAGGTGAGCATGTTGCTCTACTTTATTATGGCATTGCCTTTTACCTGCTTTCCTAAAGAAGCAACAAAGGCAAACTAACAAAAGTATAAACGACCCTTTAACTATTCCTAGAACCGTCTAGCCCCATGGATAGTGATCAAAGAAATCTGGAAAAGATTTTTCCACGCACTTGGGGTTTTTAATTTTCACCCCTGGTATTTTTAGCCCGGCAACAGCAAAACTCATTGCCATTCTATGGTCGTTGTAAGTTTCGATTTCAGCACCTTGATGCTCTCCAGGCCGTATTATAAGAAAATCTTCTCCAGCTTCAACTTCTGCCCCCAGCCTTCCGAGTTCATTTGCCAAAGCTTCTATGCGGTTGGTTTCTTTTATCCTAAGGTTACCAATACCCTCTATCACCGTTTCACCCTTGGCAAACAGCGCAATCACAGCAAGAGTTTGCACAGCATCTGGCATATTATTCATATTAATGGTGATTCCCTTTAAGGCGTTTCCTTTTAGCTGAAGAGAATCAGCCGATTTACTAACCTTGCATCCCATCTTTTCTAAAACACCGGGGAATTGTGCATCCCCTTGAACGCTGGACGGATTCACCCCAGAGAGGTTAATTTCACCCCCTGTTACTGCAGCCGCAGCAAGAAAATAAGAGGCGCTCGACCAATCGCCTTCAACATTATAATCTTGGGCTTTATATATTTGATCAGCTTTAACAGAAAACCTCTGATAATTATCATTCCCTACTTTGACCCCAAAATTCCGCATAATATCTATTGTAATGTCTGCATAAGATTTTGACGTCAAGTCACCTTCAATAAGAATGTTTGTGTCGTTTTTAAAATAAGGAGAAGACAATAGCAGTGATGTTAGGTATTGGCTGCTTTTATCGCCAGCAAGTTTCACATTTCCTCCGGGGACACCTTCACCATCAATATCAATAGGGGGACAACCATTATGATATTCGGGAATGGCTTTAACTCCCATTTGCCCCAGGCACTCCAGCAAATCAGCAAGCGGTCTCTCTCGCATACGTTCATCACCGTCTAACCGAATCCTTCCCTTTACCAAAGCTGAAAATGTTGTGAGGAACCGCATTGCAGTCCCAGCGTTTCCAACAAAAATGTCTTCAGTTGGGACTGCCAGTTTCCCACCCTTTCCCGAAACGATAAAGGCATTAGGTTCTTCCTCAACCTGGATGCCGAAACCTTTTAGGGCCTGGATCATAAACTTAGTATCGTCGCTCACCAAAGGTCTTCCCAGTCGACTCACACCCTCTGCCAAAGCCGCGATCAGCAAAGCTCGGTTGGTATAACTTTTAGAACCGGGTATTGTCACCGTACCGGATACTTTCTCTACAGGCTTGATTTCTATCACGATTTCATCATTCTTAAAGGGTTCAAAATTAGAAATATACCATACCCGCTAGTGTGGATGACAATATTGGCAGGCAATAGTAAGAAGTGAGATAACATTTATTTGCATAATTATAAAAAAACCTAACTTTGGCAGCTCGCCGGTCGAGTTCTCCTCATCGGTTTTGGCCCGGTTGTTAAGATTTTGCGATTCTGCTATGATCGGGTTTCTGAAAAAAAATTACAACGGTTTATACCTATGTATTTAAAGGCACTTTCTGAAAATTATTATGAGCGAGGATAAGAAAGAAGGCTTATGGTATAAACTGTGGGATCACCGCTCGCAGAAAGAAAAAAAGCGTCTGCGGTCACTTGTCCCTTGGATTTTGTATGGGTTTGCTGTTTTTTATGGAATCATTTATTTATCGATTCTAAATACGGTAAACCGGGAAAGAACAGGGACAACTGTAAAAACCTGGTTTGGCGGTGATCGAGACGAGGTCATCCAAGCTAGAGAGCGTGAGGAAAAAGAAATAAAAGAAAGCTTCAAGGCATTACGAAAACGAGTTTCAGGCGGTCGCTAACCCACTTGCGTGGGAAGCAATAGGTCAGGGCAATATTAGCGAACGATGGCCTTCAGGCTTCTGGAAATAATTTCTTCTAACAGAAGAAACATCCCTGTCGTGGGAAAAATCTAGCTTAATATCCCGCCTGATAAAGGAGGAGGATTGCGGTTCGCGATTTTATATAATTATGAAACGTTTAGTATTCATTTCAAATTGGCTATATTTATTTTCCCTAAGTCTTTGGGTGGCGGGCATGTTTCTACTCGGTATTTTGGTGGAAATCATGGTGCGTGTGAACTTGAAGGATCAGAAATTGGTAGCCAGCACGATCATGAACAAGATCATGGATGTTTTTAATATCAATATCATTTATACCTGTATAACAATTATGGTGCTGGCCGAGGTTATAAAATTTCTAATCTCTAAGTATAGTTCGGTTGGTTACGAGCCCACGGTGGTTACCAAACGCCGTTACACACGGGAAGTTTTTCTTGCCGTAATGGTGGTTCTTGCTATTTATGTGGGCAGCGTATTGCGACCAGAAATGCATGCGATGGACCAACTAAAAAAGGCTAATCCTGCTGACCAGAAACTGCAGATTCAGTTCGATCGCTACCACAGCCAGCTAACATGGCTATATACAATCAATATGGTTTTGGGCCTGTCATTATTTTATATTCACGGCAAAGAAATGGCCCGCTTCTCGGCACCGATTAAAGAGAACCATTAATTTGCTGGACTCTAATAAAGCCCTTGTTTATTCCCACCACATTCCATCGAAACCTTTCTACTTTTTGTTTTTTAATCCTGTTATTTAACAACGGGTTATTTGTGTCTAAAGCTAACGC
>JAJDAV010000158.1 GCA_029261695.1 Nitrospinaceae bacterium
CCAGAATAGCAATGGTATGCTTTCGAGATCGCTCAACCGCCGCTTTCACTTCTTGTTGCCAAGATGCATGCGTCGCGTAACTGATGTAGTTGGATTTCATTATGAAAGGATCACGCATCATTCGTACGGGAGGACACTCCATATCCATACATGGGACGGGTGATTTATAAGGATCGTAAGGCGGCAGACAAAGATCGTCTGGTGTCTTGTGGACGGTATCTTTAGTATGTGTTACGAAAAAACCATCGCAACAGTTTGCTAAAGGAAGATGAACATCGGGTTGCTCGGACACCATGAAACCTGCAAGGATAAAGTCATAAAGATCCTGAGCTGTTTCTGCGTGCCAAACCAGCATACCCGTTTCCAAAAGGTAAGCCATTTCCAAAGTATCGGGCTGAATGCTGAGAGGAGAGTTGATTCCTCGGCAAGTCACACAAACCTGAATCGGCAATCTAGAACCCGCCCACATGGGGAAATTTTCCATAGCACGTAAAGTTCCAGGCCCCGCAGTAGTGGTGAAAACACGGTGTCCTCCAAATGCCGCTCCTGCACATTGCCCCATAACCGCGAATTCACTTTCTCCACGGAAATATTCGTCCACATAACCTTCAGCATAAAGCTCACCAATCAGGGCTGCCGCTTCACTCTGGGGTGTAATGGGATAGGCTACTGAGGTTCCAACGCTGGCAACCTTGATGGCTGCGCGGATAACTTCACTACCCGTCAAAAAATTGGGGGTTTGTTCGGCCTTATAAAAGATATCGTTGATATCCGTATAAGTTTGGCCTTTCTGGTTTTTCTGGCCCAGCTTCACATGGTCTGAAGCTATGACTCTTTTATTCTTAAGTTCAACTTGTTTATTCATAAAATTAACTCCCGTATAAAGAGTGTTTTGAAATGATCAAAAATTTCTTCCAGTACTGATATTTTGCTTATATTACGAAGGTGCGACAATAGTTCCTTGTCGGCCCATTACAAACTGTGTAAAAGGTTCGGCCTGAGACTCCACGCCCTCGGATTTCAGTTTTTGTATTGTAGCTTTGAGCTTATTTATCATCTTCAGGTCTGCGTCACGGAAAGACATACAAGCGTCTTCATGCCCAGCCATTGCACACATTGCTATTGTATAACAACTCGTGCCGCCCCGAATAATTTTTAGAGATAAATTGGCCATATGACAGTGCACACCAATAAAAATACAAACATCTATTTTGTTATGCCAAATGGTCAAGTTAGGATGGTTGGGATTGATCTCAACCTCCTGTTGAATCTTAGGGTACTTGGGTCTGTAGTCAGCCATCGGGATTATCCGCATCGGAGCTTCAAGTGCCAGCTCACGGATAGCCTTAGCTTTTTCAGCCACATGATCATTCCATTTCCATAGAACCAAAGGCCCTGGAAAAATAGTTGGAACTTTGGCCCCTAAAACCATTCTGGCGGCTTTGTCATATGCCTCATCCTCAGGCACAATAGTACCACCAATATGCGCTTCCCCGGGATCAGGTAAAACGTTTCCCATTGTTGCGGCAGCAGGAGGTAAAAACGCCTCCGGGCCAGCTTTGACCTCGTAGTTGCTCATTCTTAAAATCCTTAGTCTTTAAGTTAAATGTGAAGAAAAGAGACTAATAATAAACCAGCCCAAAAACCTTGTCAAACCTTAATAATTAAAATGTTTAGGCCTATTCCAATCTTATATTTCCAGTATATAGGCTCCAACAGATTAAGCCTATAATTAAAAGGCATACCAACGACTCAAAATGTCTTCAAATAGGGGCCGGTCAACCGAAAAAAAGGCGCTAACCACCAATCCTACAAGGGTTAACGGGCTGTTTTCCTTAGCAGTTCCTGCACACTATATCACACCAAGAAGCGGGAACAATTTCAGCATCTCATACCCGATGGCTTAAATTTTTTTCTTTAAATCCTCAAGCAGGGCCAGATGTTTTTTTTCCTCAACCATCAAATGCGAAAATATAGCTTTCACATCCAATTTTTTCTCATTTTCCAACAAGCCACTCAAAATTTCTATGGAACGCTTTTCAGACTCAATTCCATAATCCAGGGCCTCGATGTCATTTTTAAATTTTTGAACTGTTTTCGATTCAGATGAGGGAAAAATTTTTCCCTTCAGCTCTTCGCTAACAAACAAATCCACACGCCGAGAGGTTTTCCCTTTACCGGAAATAGCGGGTTTCAAAAACTGGCCTTTGGTCTGTAAAGTATGAATATGGTCCCTTTCTTCCTCCGCTAATCGCGAAAACATTTCTTTCACCCTTGGATCAGAAACATTTTTCGCCGCCTTTTCATAAAAACCAAGACCCTCTTTTTCAATGAACATACTAATTTCAATGGCATCGACACATTGAAAGGATACCCCTCCCGTGTCTTTGCCCAAATCCATTTCAATTTTGGTCTCTTTCACCATGACAACTCCGCAAATAAATGGTTCCGGTAATCTACCATATCTTTCAAAAATGGCTATCAGGAGAATCTTACATGCCCCTAAAAAATCAAATTTCTCCAATTAAAATAATATGTTATAGTAACTACTATAATTTGGGTTGTTGATATCCTAAAGCAACTGGATCATTTTTTCCAACCCATGAAAGCAAAAATAACCATAAACAAAAACAAAGTAATCATAATTCTGCCGCAAAATGTACCGACCCGTTAAATGCAGGCAACGCCTGTGAAATCTGTTGAAATTTTCACTGATGGAGGATGCAAAGGAAACCCCGGTCCCGGAGGCTATGGTTGCATCATCCGGGGCGGCGGAAATACTCTCGAACTAAAAGGGTCTGATCCACAAACCACCAACAACATCATGGAAATGACTGCAGCAATAGTAGCCTTAAAAGAACTCAGTCAACCCTATCAAGTAACGCTGACCACCGACTCGCAGTATCTGGTTAAAGGGATAACAGAATGGATACACGGCTGGATAAAAAAGGGCTGGATGACTGCCTCAAGGCAACCTGTAAAAAACAAAGAATTGTGGCAGGAACTTCACAGCCTGAGCAAAAAACATAAAATCACCTGGGTTTGGGTTAAAGGCCATGCCGGCCACCCTGAGAATGAACGTTGCGACCAATTGGCAAACGAAGCCATGGCTAATATTTAAGGTAAGTTTTCCGATAGTAAATAAAAGAATCCAATCTAAACGGGGGCTCCTGTGTTTTTAAGCCAAAGACAATTTAATTCTCTTTGCAAGAATCGCCTGATTATTCCGCAAATAATTATTCTGGGTTTGTTCTTTTTAATATCCTCCTGTTCGACGCAAAGCTCCAGTCGAACCACCGATATTTATCCCGAAAAATCTCATAGATATGGAAAAAATCGAGACCATAAATTTAAATACCGAAAAGATCGACTTCAAACAAAAGAAAAAGAAATCCCTACAGTCGACCTTCAACCACCTATAGAGTCAATTGCCGATCTAAAAGGTTTTGCGGATGATATGGATCCCGCAACTCTTCAACGAGCTATCAACAATCAATTGGCCGCAATGTTTGAGCAAGATCCTGCCTCACCCATACGGCTGGGAGATTTCACGCTCACTCGCGGACGACTCATAGAAACCCTCGAAGCGTTTCAGAAACTTTTACAAAAAAATCTTCCACAGGAAGAATTCAACAAAAAAGTTTCAGATGAATTTCTACTCTATCGAGTAGGAAAAGGTAAAAACAAAAAAGTCCTTTTTACCGGTTACTATCGACCCGTCATTACCGCAAGTCCTGTTCCAACCCCTCGCTATAGATTTCCCATTTATCAAATGCCAGGAAAAGATTTTCAAATGGTGGAAAAACAGGCAGGCATTCGATTAGTAGGTTCCAACTCTGGAATAAAAAAGATCCGCCAAAACAAATCAGGGGACAACTGGAGGAGCCTGACTCGCGAAGAGATCGACCAAAATGGTGCTTTGGACAATGAAGGATTGGAAGTTGCTTGGCTGGAAAACGACCTCGAGCGTTATTTTCTCCATATCCAAGGTTCCGGAGTATTGGAGTTTCCTGATGGAACACGGCAAGGAGTGCGCTATCAGGGTTCCAACAAATATTCATATAATAGTATTGGCAAAATGATGATCCGCGATGGTGTGATCACCCCCAGTCAAGGTTCAATGCAGGAAATTAAAAAATACTTTGCCAATAACCCGCAAAACATTTCTAAATATCTCAGCCAGAATAAACGCTATATCTTTTTCTCGCTCAGCGACGAAGGAGCTATTGGTTCAGGAGGCGGAGAACTGGTAGGAGGTAGATCCATCGCCACCGATAAATCAATCTATCCCGCAGGTGGGCTGGTGTTCGTTAAAATCAGGCAACCGGTGCTAGATGAAAACAACAATATAAAATCCTGGAAACCCATTTCCCGATTCGTCATTGATCAGGATACGGGCAGCGCCATTCGCGGCAAGGGCCGTGGTGATTTTTATTTTGGCACAGGAAAAGAAGCAGGAGCCAAAGCCGGGCGTTACCACGAGAAGGGAGAGGTCTACTACCTCATTAAAAAAAGCTGATCAAACCTCGCTGAATAAAGAAAATATCCCCATACTTATTCCCACCCCCCATTCACATTCACCCCCCTCTTGAATAGCAAAAGACCTAATAAGTAACGGATTTTGGCACATCCTTAAAACCAGTTATCCAGAAAAAAATAAAATTTGGACAACCTATTTTATTGACAAAAATATCCGAGAATGCAAAACTCCTGCCCGATTCCAAAAAAATAAATCACTTTGTTGCGGGAGGTTCCATGTTGAACAAGCCGACTTTAAAAAGAGCTGCGAATCCTTTCTTTTTCATATTAGTTTTTGCATTTTTTTCGACCGGGTGCGGTACCCCTAATATCGGGAAAGTTCCTAAAAACCATATTCTAATGTTTAATGCTAAAGGGAACCCTGTAGACCCCTGCACATTTGCAGTCACCCCCGCTCCGAATCAAGTTGACCCATCAGAACCATACAATTGCCAGGAGGTTCGAAAAGCAGTATGGCCTAAAGATTATAAAACCCAGGACAAAGACGAGTTTGACAAACATCTGGACAGTATTTTTAAGGGAATAGAAAAACAATTCAAAAATAAAACTAAAAAGAAAGTTTTATTTTATGTGCACGGAGGATTGAACTCACGAAGCGGGGCCCTTGAACGGGTGGTAGATACCCATTGGAAGGAGGACACTGACAAGAATGCAGACAAACAACTTTATAAAAAAATAATAGCAGGAGGGTACTATCCTATTTTTATAAACTGGCATTCCGGTCTGGTCTCAACCTATGGCGACCACCTGCTTAACATCCGGCAGGGCGAGGACAGTCCGGTATTGGGAGCAATTACAGCCCCAGTTGTTTTCGGGATCGATGTTGCGCGAAGCATCGCGAGAGCACCTTTAGTAATAACTTCATTTCTTACTAATGATTTAAAAACCAACCCATCGATTGAAGAGGAGTTTTTTGACACCACCGCCACAGAAATTGCAGATAATATTTCAAAAAAACCAAACCCCGACCCGAAAATTTGTGAAAACACAAAAACTCCCGAGGAAAAACGAGAGGGAAAAATAAATGTCTATCGTGGTGAAGACTGCCGTTCGCTGGGAGAAAAGACCCGCTATTCCCTGACTTATTTAGCCACCCTGCCCATTACAAGAATTCCCTTTGTGCCCTTTATAGATGGATTTGGAACCAGTTCATGGAGCAATATGCTGCGCCGCGTGCAGCTGCTTTATAATTCCGACAGGGAGTATCATAGCTACTTAAAAGACTACCATCAACCAAAGGAGGGCAGTCTTTATAAACGTGATGCAAAAGATTATCTGAATATCCCTTTATCAGGGGGTTTATCTCGATTCATGGAAAAATTTATTGAGAAATTCCAACATGAAATGGTTCAAAAAGACCAGAAAGACCAGAACGACCAGAAAGGAGAAGATAAAAAGGGGATGGAAATCACCCTTGTAGGACATAGCACGGGAGCCAATGTCCTCAATGAATTAATTAGAAACTTTGGAGCGACGGAGCAAAAAGGCAAAGAAAAACCGCTTGATCTACCTATTAAAAACATAGTTTATATGGCGGCTGCTTGTACCGTTAGCCATTTCCAAAGCACCGTGATTCCTTATCTTTTACAAAATACAGATACAGAGTTTCACAACTTAACTTTAGGGCGAGATGCTGAAATGAGAGACGAGTATGGGGGAATCACTCCACGCGGTTCTCTTTTAGTGTGGATCGACGAGTTTTTAACCAACCCTTTAACCCACCGGGAGCGTACTTTGGGACGATTCGATAATTTCATGCTAACCGCACATGAAATTCCTTATTCTGTCAGGAATCGTATCCACCTAAAGACCTATAGCACTGGTACTACCGGTTCAGTTGGCAAGGAAAATCCGCAACACCACAGTGATTTCGGCGAAAAAATTAAGTTCTGGAAGAAAGAATGCTGGAAGGATACTTCAACCGATTGTTATCGAAAATAATCCATTAAGAAAAAAATAACGAATCAAGCTTCGCTGAACAAAGATACTAATCGCTTGTCGATAAAATCCATTCTTTCGTCTGAAACCCGCAGATGTTCTTTAGTCGGGTCGCCTTTCACGGCAGTGTAGTCGAGATTGGCGGGGTTGCGTTTAATCATGCATGCAAATGTTATGGTTTCTGGTTTTTCTTCTACTTCAAGATAGTCCACCGCACGAATAAAAGAATGCCCAGTAGTAGCAATATCATCCACAATCAACCAATGCGTGTCGGAAGAATAAGCGGGGGCCGGGTTCTGTGCATAGTCTAATCTTTTTTTAGGCATGATGTGGAACGGTAAATTCATCAGTTGGGAAAGCTGGTGGCCAATGCGAATGCCTTCGGTTTCGCATCCTACAACCACATCAAATTTTCCATGTTTCTTCTGCCAGTCCAGGAGTTTTTTAAGAAGTACTTCACAATAAGCTTCATTCATAGAATCCGACAATTCTCCATACTCATAGGTATAAGAGGATTTGACGCCAGAACTGAGTGTAAAATTTCCTTTATGAATTATTCTTGAAAACACTTTCTTTAACTCCTAAATAAGTAAACGTTTATATAGCTATCTTTTATTTTTCCGGCCAGCCGTATTTTCCAACCAGAGGGACAAATTTACAATCGCCAATTTCCTTCTTGTTCAACCTACCGTCTTTTTTAGTCAAAACAATCAGCTTTTGCTTGTCCGCATCTCCTGCGGGTGCTACCAATCTTCCACCTTCTCCCAGTTGGTTGATCAAGGCTTCTGGAATTTCCTTGGCAGATGCTGTGACCATAATTGCGTCAAACGGTGCCTGATCCGGCCACCCATAAGTCCCATCAAACATTTTGAAGACAATATTTGCGTACCCCAATCCCTCAAGAATTTTCTGGGCTGTGCGTGAAAGCGCATTGATACGCTCTATGGTAAAAACCTGCGCGGCCAACTCAGCCACTACCGCAGTCTGGTAACCTGACCCTGTACCAATTTCTAAGACCCGTTCATTCCCTTTCAACCCTAAAGCTTCTGTCATAGCTGCAACTATATAGGGTTGGGAAATGGTCTGACTCTCTCCAATGGGCAATGGGGTGTCACCATAGGCCCGATGCTGCAAAGAATCGAGCGTAAATAAATGACGAGGAACCCGGCTCATAACCTCAAGCAGACGCAAATCTCTTATACCGCGATCCCCCAGTTGTTCTTCAACCATTTTTCGACGCTGTCCCGCATGCGCATGGATCGCGTCAGGGTTCACTCGGCTCATAGAGTCTTTTTCAGAAAATGTTTTAATTGATGAGCAGGTCGCTCTTCAAAATTCAGTTTATGGGATGGATGTTATCCAGATCTTCAACTTCTCGCCCCGAACTCGGCAACGAGCCAAGATCTGGGTCGGGCAAGGCATCCAACATTTTAGGGTTCTGGTAAAAAACCCACTCCCAACAATCTTTCCGTTCATCGTATTTCAGGAGGTATATATTATCGTCGTCGGCTTTGATTTTGAAGTAACGAGAACCTTCTCCGTACCAGCGGTCAATAATCTCTTCCACCTTGTAACGGCTGTTACTGAGAACGAAGGCTACCGGTCTTTCATTTAACTTTGAGGATGTGTAACACTCTACCTTTAACATGAGGGCATGTTATGACTTTCAACATGAATTGTAAACTATTTTCTCCATCCCCAGATCACCCAAAAATTTGGTGAAATTCGTTCCTTTTGCTCCGCGGACCGACTCCCCCATTCCGAATCTTTTATTGCTATAATCCTCTTGAATCAAACCTTGTAAAAACCCATTAAAATCATGCCCACGCCGCAGAAAAATAAAATCGAAGAGCACTTACGGTCCATTATTGGAGAAAGAAATCCTTTTACGGAACCGAGTCACCTGGAAGCGGTCCGCAACTATATTGCAAAACAATTTGAAAGTTACGGGTTTTCCGTGACAGAAGATGCAGTCGATTTTGAGGGTAGCCGGTCTTTTAATATACTGGGCAAGAGCAGCAAATTAGCAGCAGAGTCATTTGTAATTGCCGCTCATTACGACACAAAACCAGGAACCCCAGGTGCCGACGACAATGCCAGCGCTGTAACAGCACTTTTAGAAATCGCACGCTGCCTGGCAGAGAACTCCTTTCGAATCCCTATTATTTTTGCAGCCTTCACTTTGGAGGAATATGGGTTTATCGGGTCACACCATTTCATTAAAAATGCCGATGCAAGAAACGAAACATATAGTGGAATGATTTCTTTGGAAATGCTGGGATACAAAAATACAGAACCCAATTCCCAAACCTATCCTCCTTATGTTGACACTGAAAAATATCCTGACAGTGGAGATTTTATTGCCGTGGTCGGCAACGAGCCTTCCGCTCAGCTTGCCTATAGCCTCGCCACGGGGATGAGCCAACATGTCCCTTCTTTAAATGTCGAAACTTTAGTGGTTCCAGGCACAGGAGAAAACTTCAGCGATGTGCGACTTAGCGATCATTCTCCATTCTGGGATGCTGGAATCCCTGCAGTGATGGTTACTGACACAGCATTTTTTCGGAATCCGCATTACCATCAACCCTCTGATACCTACGAAACATTGGACGTGGAGTTCATCCGGGAAAACGCAGAGGCCGTGGCAGAAACTTTAAAAATATTGCTCAATAAATAAGCCGCATGAAAAAAAATAACCCCGATAAATCAGCGCCACCTAACGAAACAGAACCCGAGCCGCCTTCCCAAAAGATTAAAAAGCGTTCACTAGCTTCAGCTCTGCTTCGTGGCACGGTTTATTTTGTACTATTTATCTTATTACTGCTTGCCGGCGCCGGTGTCGTATTGGAATATTACTTCCCCGCCGAAGAAGTTCGAGCTCTCGTAGAAAAAGAAGGCACCAAACAACTCAAACTTCCTCTCTCTATAAAAAAAATAAAATTCAGCCTATTGAGTGGCGCTCGCATTGATGGAGTGATATTGGGACCCACTTCAAAACCCCTTGCAAGCGTCCAAGCTGTGGTGCTGGATTACGATCTTTCTCAGTTGTTACAAGGTCATCTTGTCATCAACCAGGTTCTTGTCGACCAACCACAACTAAACGCCATATCAAAAAATGGGGTGTGGAATTTTCAACCCTTATTGAATCTTAAAGACCCAAAGAATACTTCTCCTTCAGGAGGCAGCACACCATTGCCTCTTGCAAAAATCGACTTACAGCAATTCAACATCCGCAATGCCTCGGCAATGCTAGAAATGGACGATAAGATTTCCGCTCATGTCAAAGGACTCGATCTGGAAGCCAGAGGCAAAGCCAGCATGGACGAGATTGATCTAAACTTACGAGTTCTCATGAAACCCGGCCCAACGGCCAACATTGTTTTCAAACAGCCAAAAGAGAAACTCCATATTCAATCTCATGCCACCACAGATTTAAATTTCTCTGCAAAGGATTTAGATAAGCTGAACGTTTCCGGCAGTTTTGGGTTTAAACAAAACCAAATTCAAATGGGCGATGTCCTTCCCTTTCCCAACCTTGAAGGAAGTCTGTCTGCCGAAGGCCAGTTGCAACCCGAGCGCATAAACCTGTCTAAGTTCTCCTTGATCCTCGACGATAAAAACCAGATCTTACTCTCGACAAAAGTAAAAAACTTTTCCACCGCTCCCGAAATAGAAACTCATATTAGAAAAATCTCTTTCCAACT
>JAJDAV010000159.1 GCA_029261695.1 Nitrospinaceae bacterium
AAAATTTTCCCGTCTTTGCTGGCCATAAAAATCCTCTAGGGTGAAAAAAGTTCTTTGTAAAAAAAGAGATATACCCTATCATTCACTTTTTAAAGCTGTCAAGATTAAACTGGTATTAAATTTTTCCGGAGCAAACAATGGATATAGAAAAAGTTAAGGAAAAGGCTGGACCCCTGATTTATATTGGAACTGTAATCTTCTGTCTATGGTTCTTCTATTGGTTTGCATCCGTGTGGCGCTAATTTATTGGGTTGATATACAGTCTTAATTTTATCTTAGGGGGAGTTTAACGAATTATGAATGATTTCGCGGCTGACGAGCAGAAAAAATTTATCACTCCAAAGTCAATTATTTGGTTCTTGATTGCTATGGTATGTATGGCTGGGTATTACTTTCTAATTAATATCGGCCTCATGAAAGTACAAGGACTGGATTTTTTCTATCTTTGGAGCAGTGGTTCAGGTGGCGGTAGCGGTCACTAAGTCCTGAATCGAAACGAATTAAAAATGACAAGCTCTTTGGGCTTGTCATTTTTTTTTGCCTTTTGGGACTGTTGAAAAACTCTGGTATTTCTTTATCTTTGCATTAATTCAACACCCCCCTCATTAAAAACACTTCAACTTATCAAGCCATGAAGGGTAAACCCACCTGCCGCATTTTACTTTTCCGCCATGGAGAAACAGCCAACTCGAAGGAAGTTTGTTTTAATGGCCATTTTGACGTTGGCCTTTCAGAGAGAGGCCAGAAACAATTTCAACATTGGGCGGAAATTTTTAAGCAAGATAACTTCAATGCCATTTACTCAAGCGACTTGCAACGCACCCACAACAGCGCTCAGTTCATAGCGAAGGAACATAATTTGGAAGTTACCTCTTATTCCGAGCTTCGCGAACTTTCATTTGGAACCTGGGAGGGGATGAGTGTTTCAAAAGTAGAAAGTACTTACCCCGGTCAAATGAAAGAGAGAATGCAAAGTGTTGCAACTTTTCAGGCTGATGGAGGGGAAACCTACTCCCAACTTCAAGCCAGGGTGATACCCAAGTTTGAGGAAATTGTGGCCAGCCATACCAATGACCAAATCGTCATGGTTTGTCATGGGGGCGTCAACCGTGTCATCCTGGGGCATTTACTGGGCATTCCAATAGATAAAATTTTTCGTGTCCATCAGGATTATGCAGCTTTAAATATCATTCAATTTTATGATCAGGAACCTGTTGTCGAGTATATTGGAAATGCGGAGCTTTTCTCCTCCCAAAAAGATGAAGTCAAAACAGCCATTCAGTAAAGAAAGTTTCCTTTGAGTTTTCTTGTCAAAATAAAAAATGCAGATGTTTATGTAGGTGGCAACAAGGTCTTAAAATCCCTGAGTTGGACCATGGGAGAAAAAGAAAACTGGGCGGTCATAGGAAATAATGGCACCGGTAAAACCACCTTCATGAAGCTGATCTTTGGCGAACTCATTCCTGTGTATGGCGGAGAGGTGAGATGGTTCGGTAGTAGGGAAAGGACACCTCTTTCAGAAGTGAGAGAAAAAATTGGCTATGTTTCCGCAGAATATCAAAACAGCTACGACCGTCCTGCTCTCGGTTGGGAGGTGGTGGCTTCGGGACACTTTTCTTCCATTGGATTACACGAAGAGGTGACTCCAAAACAAAAAGAAGCGGCTTTCGATTCCATGCGTTACCTGGGTATCGAGTATTTAAGCCAAAAGTCATATAGCCAGATGTCTTATGGTGAAGCGAGAAGGGTTCTTCTGGCTCGCTCAATGGTCCATAGCACTCGCTTAATGATTTTGGACGAACCTTGCGCTGGGCTGGATATTCCCACTCGTGAAACCTTTCTGGGCGCGATTCAGAAGATGTCGCGAAAACGGACACGGATGATTTATGTTACCCATCGAATTGAAGAAATCATGCCCTGTTTCACTCATGTTCTTTACCTGAAGGATGGAAAAGTTTTCAAACAAGGTAGAAAAGAAGCAATGCTGGACTCCAAAACCCTTTCAAGTGCGCTCGGTTGCTCTCTCACCGTTCAGGAAAATTCTGGCAGATACTGGCTGGCCGGATAGCCTCTCTTGGTAAAGCGTTCTTCCACGCCCGTTGAGAATTGTGGTAAAATCAAGTCACTATCATTGAGGGAATTCAAGTATGAGAGTTGTGCTATTGCTGACGGTGTTTATTTGGGTGAGTCTGGCATCGAATGCTTGGTCTTTGGATGCAGAGCAATGGTTTATCGAGGGCAATCGATTCAGTTCTGAAGGAAAGTTTGATGAAGCCGTCAGAGCCTATCAAAAATCGATAGAACAGAATCCACTGGCCCCGGTTGCTCATTATAATTTGGGAATAGCGTACAAAAATTTACGGCAGTTGGATAAGTCGGCGGTCGTTTTGGAAAAAGCTGTGGAGCTGGCGCCCACCAATTTAGATATTCGCCTTACTTTGGGGAATGTTTATAATATGCAGGAGCGTTGGAAGGATGCCATCGGCCAACTAAATATAGTGGTTCATCGGCAGCAAAACGATGCTCAGGCTCATGGCAATCTGGGTTGGGCTTATTATAATTATAAGGATGGGCCTCCTTTCAAACAGATGGTGATTTTGAATCTTTCCAAAGCTGTTGAGCTATTTGGAAAACAAAATCAGCCACAGGCAGCGGAGGCGACGCGGAAAATTCTTGAAGAAGCGAAAATTAAATTCGGCTATGGAGCCGCTACCCCATAAATAGATTGATCATTTATAGCAAGAGGAAAAGATGAGCGCAAAAATTAAGGTCACAACTACCCGCAATGAAGGCACTCTGATGTTTGCAGTTAAGGACGCATTGGTGCCATACGGAAAAAGCATCCCCGTTTCTCAACCGGGAGTGGCAAGGCTACACCCTATGGCTGAAGTTTTATTAGCGGTTCCAGGAGTGGACAGTGCATGGATCATGGGCAACGAAATCCAAGTCACTAAAAAAGTAGATGAAAAATGGGCTACAGTAAAATCCCGTGTCATCGAAGCCATTCGAAAAAACCTGCTAAATTCCTGAGAAAAACTAATTTTTATTTGGTCTTTATTTTTATGAATACTTTGGGCCAAGGTTAATCTATAGCTACGGAGGATTAATGCCTGACGACGACAAGCGATTGACTTTGTTACTCAAAGATTTAGCTCTTTCGTGGCCCCCAAAGGGCAAATATATGGATAGAAGCGCTTTTGAAATCCTGTGGAATAATTCTGAACAAATTGAACGTCTTGAAGAAAACAGGGGTGGTGGGCAATTAAACTATATGTATTTAAAAATGAAAATGCATGCTGATCATTATCATTTTAGTTATTCTATTCCAGATAATTGGGAGGAGGATTGCGAAGAATTTAGAAAAGAACATTTCCCACCCACTTTCTCAGATATCGTTTTGAATTACCTAAAGCTTTGTGGTTGGGTCTTTGGTTTTTTTCTTGTCTTAGGTTTATTTTCTAAAGCTTGTAGCTGATTTTCATAAGTGCAAAAATATAGACCACAGTAAAATCTCGTGTCATCGAAGCCATTCGAAAAAACCTGCCAAATTCCTGAATTACCTTATCCCATTTATTCTGGAAAAAAGAAAAGGGTTTGACCCGTAGGCCAAACCCTTTTCCTGAAAATAAATCTTAAGGGACGCCGCAAAACTAGCGGCAAGTTCCCGAGATAATTATTTCGCTACTACTCTTGTGGCTTGTGGACCTTTTTGCCCCATGCCTTCTTCAAATTCAACGGCTTGACCTTCTACAAGGGTTTTAAATCCTTCGCCTTGAATCTCAGAGAAATGTACGAAAAGATCTTTTCCACTCTCAGACTCAATAAATCCATAACCTTTGCCTTCGTTAAACCATTTTACTGTTCCTGCTGCCATAATAAATACTCTCCTGCAATCGATAGAGAACGCATTTCCAGAATACCTGGGTAACGTATCTCAATTATTTAAATGGGGTTGGCTTGATGCAAGAACTTTTAGAGAACCACTTCTAAGAAAAAACCAAATTGTTATTTCAGGTCTGACTTGGGCGAGAAACTAGAAGAAATCAACTTACATTACTTAACAACCCTTACTTTACCTAGATAGACTAGCACGAATCTGAAAAATATACTAATTTATAATCCACCTCTAAATTTATAGGCTTAAGGGGGGAATTCGTAATGGTTTGCCCACTAGATTCGTAAATATTTCATAAGATTGATTAAGATTAATTAATTCTTATCTTCTTGCTATCTTGCGCATTCGTGGTAGCTTGGGTACATATTCTTTCATGTGATTTTTGATTGAAGAAAATTTAAATACTGTAAGGGACTTAATTCTTTCGCTATTCCTTTTTGGAGTGGCTTTTTTTTTGCCGGTAACTCTAAGGAATCAGCTGGATTAAGTCGAGGTGATCCTATGCATGAAGTTAAGGTGTTCGATGGTTTAGGTAATTTGAAAAAGGTAATCTCGTCAAAGGCTTTGAACATTCGCTCGAATAAACAATTGGAAACTCCTCTGCTCTATCGAAGAAACAAGAAGGGCGGAAGACCCTACGTCAAATCTAGTAAAGACGTGATCAAAGGTGACAAACAACAATCTTAAAATCAGGAGTATTTAGTTTTGCAAGTTACTGTTAGTCAAAATCAGGTTGAGCGCGCATTGAAGGCTTTAAAACGCCAACTCATAAAAGAGGGGTTGTTTAAAGAACTCAAGCGTAGAAGATTTTATGTGAAACCTTCGATGAAGAAAAAAATAAAAATTAAAGAAGCTCAGAAAAAAAGGAAGGCAGCAAAGCGGCGCGCGAGATCTGTTTGGAATTAAAAAAACATCAGGGATCGTATCAGCTATTTCGGCTTCTTTGCAGGGTTATAAACTACGGTTGATAGCCTTAATTTCAAGGGTTGAAGATTAGCTGCATTATAAATTTAATAGTTTTGGAGGATGTGAGAATTGAACGAATCATCAGCAACAGTGCAGGATGCTATAAAAGGACTGGAAGAAAACATAAAACAATGGATCGATGAAGCTGAAGCACGAAGAAAAGCAGCATCAGCGAAAAATGAGAATTACAGAATTGAGTTTGCAACGGGAGAAAAAAATGCCTATGAAAATGTCTCTAAGGCCCTCAAAGCGATTTTGAGCAAGTCATAATATTTCCCAATTTTAAGCGGTAAAATATTCTTTAAAGGCTTTGATGAGAGGTGCATGATCTTTTGTTCCCGCCATTTCGCGGATCGAGTGCATCGAAAGCATTGGGTTGCCAACATCTACGGTGCGAATGCCCAAGTTTGCTGCTGTGATTGGGCCGATGGTGCTTCCGCACCCCAGGTCGGTTCGTACCACAAACTTTTGCACCGGAACCCCCGCCTTTTTGCATAGCGATTCAAACCACGCACTGGAAATCCCTTCTGTTGCATACCTTTGATTGGAATTGCATTTGATGACCGGCCCTCCATTTAAAATCGGCATATGATTGGCGTCATGTTTTTCTGGATAATTGGGATGCACGGCGTGGGCCATATCGGCAGAAACAAAAAATGAATTTGCCAGTGATCTGAAAAATGTTTCTCTGGGATTTTCCGATTCTAAGGTCAATCGTTCCAATACTTCCTTTAGAAAGGAAGAGCCTGCACCCTGGGCTGAATCGCTTCCGACTTCTTCATGATCATAAAACGCGACCACCCGTGTCATCGGGTCTTTCCCTTTTGATTCTGTCAGTGCCTGTAGTGCTGCGTGGCAACTGGCAAGATTATCCAGTCTTCCGGAATAAATAAACTCTCCTTCTGCACCCCCCGTACTTCCGGGTTGTGTGTCGTAGAGTGATAGCTCCATGTTGACTATATCCGCTGGTTTACATTTTAATTTCTGCGCTATCATTTTCTCGAGCAAATCTTTTGTGGGACTCTTTTTACCGGTCAGTGAAAAAATGGGGGGCAAATGATTTTGTTTATTTAGAGCGAGTCCTTTTTCATTCACATCTCGATTGAGGTGAATCGCCAATTGTGGAATGCGTAATAAGGGATCATCGAAACGGATCAATTTCGAAATGGGTTGTTTTTTTCCTTTAAGAATGACACGCCCCGCAAGTGATAGGTCGCGATCTGTCCAGGTAGTCAGTAGTACCCCACCATAAACTTCGACGCCAAGTTGCAGGTAACCGTTTTTTTCGTAAGTTGGATTAGGCTTGAGCTTAAGATTCGGACTGTCTGTATGAGCGCCTATTATTTTGAAACCACTCGCATCTTGGGTTTTAGTGCCGGTTATAAATGCGATCAAGGAAGAATCATTTCTCGTTAAGTAATATTTACTGTTGTTAGATAGCTCCCATGCGCTGGATTCTTTAAGCTCGGAGTAACCCTGTTCAGTTAGATGACTTTTCATTTCATTCACTGCATGAAATGGTGTGGGGGAGCGATCAATAAAACTCAAAAGGTCTTGAATATTTTTTTGCTCTTTACTCATGAAGATCTCCAATCATTTTTACCCTGCGGTTGTGCTGACATCAGGCGAAATTTGTTTCTGTTGCTTTTATAATATTTCTAAAGCCCTTGTAAATCAATTGTTTCTGGCAGGTGTGCTTGGGGGAGGGGGAAAGGAGCTTTGGCAGTGTCAGTTTTATATGGTCGGGTTTTTATAATTTAGTAAAATGGGACTTTAATTTTGCGGAGTCAAATGCCAATGGGCTTGTTGATAAATGCAGACTTTAAGAAAAAACTGGATATAAAGCTATACCGCTTCGATCCGAAAAATAAAGATCCCAAATATCACGAGGAAATTTTTTCGGAGATGTTCGTCCAGTTCCCACAGTTTAAAGCGCATGTCGCAGCGTATATCGAAAGAAACTATTGTTTCGTAGTGAACGATGAAGACCATGCCGACCCCAGCACTCTCCTCTCCACCTTGCAGCCTGAAGAAGTCCGAAGATTAAACGAATGGATTCTCATTCGTAATCAGCCCGGTAGACTAGCGCGATAATTTAAATAGCGATTACTGTAGAGAAAATCTGGTTTGGTTTTGTTGCTTAAGGGGTGGAAAATAAACCTAAAGTAAAAAGCTTAAATATGTTGTTTCGTTGTATGGGTGTAGACCTTCAGGCCCCACGCCGAGTGGCTAGCCGCCGATGGCGTGCATGGCACGGTCGGGCCGTTCGAAGTCGTCGAGATTGATCTTGTGTCCTGGCTCTTTAACCAGTACCGCTTGTTTCAGGGTTTCGATGATAGTTTCATCGGTTGCACCCGTGCGGATCAGATCTTTGAGATTGGTTTCGTCTGTTGAGAACAGGCAGGTTCTCAGTTTGCCGTCTGCTGTCATGCGAATTCGGTTACAGTGATCACAGAAGGGATTGCTGACTGCCGTAATAATTCCTATTTTTCCTTTACCATCGGCAAAGTTGTATTCACTTGCAGGCCCGATTTCGAGGGAGTTGTCTACGGGAACCAGTTCGTAGTTTTCTTTGATCATTTCTACGATTTCATGTCCAAACAGTACCTTGTCTCGTTCCCAAACCTTGTCAGAGTCCAAAGGCATGAATTCAATGAAACGGATTTCGAACCCTTCCGATCGACCCATTTCAATCAGGCCCATAATTTCTGTTTCTGAGAAGTTTCGTACAGCCACAGCATTTATTTTGATGGATTTGAAACCCACTTTACGAGCGGTGTCCAGTCCATCAAGAACAGATTGTAAACAGTCGCGGCGGTTTACATCGCGAAACTTTTCAGGATCAAGTGCGTCAAGGCTCACGTTTAGTCTTTTTAGCCCTGCGTCTTTGAGGCTTTGTGCATGCTCTTTCAAAAAGTATGCATTGGTGGTCATGGCGATGTCATCAATACCATCAACTTCATTCAGCATTTTAATTAAGACAGGCAGGTTTTTCCGCATCAGCGGCTCGCCACCTGTCAGTCGAAGGCGATTGATTCCCATTCGGGATACAATTTGAGCCACTCTCTGGATTTCTTCAAAAGACAGCAGGTTGCTTCTATCCATGAACTCAACGTTATCTGCGGGCATACAATAGGTACATCGAAAGTTACATCGGTCTGTAACCGAAATACGCAGATTAACAATAGTTCTTCCCATCCCATCAATGAGCTGGGGTCGTGATGCTGAGGGTGTCGTTGTCATGGTTTAAGCCTTTAGCCCGTTCTTCCTGTGATTGATAGGATGGGGCTTGGTCGCGTTTATGTATGTCTAAATTATAGCTTTTTTAATCCGAGATTGTATAGGAATTGTTCGATTTTAATAAATCGCAAAACAAGGGAAATCAGGGAAATTACTGCTTTTCTGCTATTTTTTGCAAAAGAATGGAAAATCAAAGAACTTTCGTGGAGCCGAAGCATCTAAAAATTGTAGCAGAGGTGGTAATTGATATATAATTGTACTTATCTCTACCATCCCCTCTTGAGGGATGTTGATTTCTCTATAGTAGAATAAAATATTTAAATATAAGGGTTTATGCTGTGACTGTTGCCGAGGAAAAATTTTCCGCGAAGTTTGAAGAAGTGGCTGGGAATATCAAGCACCGTGGTGCCTATTATCAGGAAGATGCCTCAGAAAAGGGAATGGCCCTGATTGAAGCCAAGTTCAAAGACACAAAACTATACTGGCTTGCCGATGTGAAGGAAGATCGAATATTCAGTGCACGCTTTTTCGCCTACGGTGGAAAAGTATCTTTGGTGGTGGGGGAAACTCTTTGCTCTATGGTAGAAGGCCTTACGGTAGATGAGGCCTGTTCGATTTTGAAAACCGATGTTGAAGCGAAGCTCCGGGATAATCCAGATGTGGCGGCTGTGCCCGAATCAAAACAAAAAACATTTGATACGGTTGAGGAATTGTTGAAATTGGTCAAAGACCAATATGCCTCAGCCAAGGGAGTCGCACTTGCCAGTGCTTCCATCAATAAAGAAGATTTTAAATCTACAACCGAGTTGACTCTGGTAGCTCAGGCTTGGCTGGGGTTGACTCTTGAAGAACAGAAAGAACAAATAGAGCTGGTCTTGGATGAGCATATCCGACCTGCTTTAATGAACGATGGTGGGAATGTCCAGCTGTTGGATGTCACGGATGGCGAGAAAGTGCTGGTTCAATATCAGGGAGCCTGCGGTAGTTGCGGGTCTTCTCTTGGTGCAACTCTTTCTTTTATGGAATCCACCCTACGTAAACATATCTACAACGAAATTAACGTTGTTCCACAGGTATAACCTGGAGAATTTTTATGAGTGATGATCAAAACTCTGTTTCCGATTTATTGGAAGACAATCAATATAAATATGGATTCACGACTGATGTAGAGTCAGACACCTTTGCGAAGGGGTTGAACGAAGATGTCGTTCGTGCCATTTCTAAAAAGAAAAATGAGCCTGAGTTTATGCTCAATTTTCGTCTCAAGGCTTTTGAGAAATGGAAGACAATGAAAGAGCCTGCGTGGCCAAATGTGCATTATCCACCCATCGATTTTCAGGATATCTCTTATTATTCTGAACCGAAAAAAAAGAAGGTGCTGGAAAGTCTGGATGAAGTAGATCCTGAAGTCATGCGTACATTTGAGAAGCTGGGCATCCCCTTGGATGAGCAGAAAAAACTGGCAAATGTCGCTGTCGATGCAGTTTTTGATAGTGTCAGTGTCGCCACAACCCATAAGAAAAAACTCATGGAACAGGGAATTATTTTCTGCCCTATTTCAGAAGCACTTCAGGATTATCCTGAACTGATTGAAGAATATCTTGGTACGGTTGTTCCAGTTGGGGACAATTATTACGCAGCTCTTAATAGTGCAGTGTTCACCGATGGGTCATTTGTTTATATTCCACCGGACACTATTAGCCCGATGGAAATTTCGACTTACTTTCGTATCAATACGGAAGAAACCGGACAATTTGAACGTACGCTTATAATTTGTGCTGAAAACAGTTATGTTTCTTACCTTGAAGGTTGTACCGCGCCTCAATTTGATACCAATCAACTGCACGCTGCGGTTGTAGAACTGGTGACAATGGACAATGCTGAAATCAAATACAGCACCGTTCAAAACTGGTACGCCGGTGATAAAGAAACTGGCAAGGGTGGCATTTATAACTTTGTAACGAAACGTGGAAAATGTGCCGGTGAAAATTCTAAAATTTCCTGGACACAGGTTGAAACCGGATCAGCAATCACTTGGAAATATCCCAGCTGTATTTTGCAAGGTGATAACTCCAGCGGCGAGTTTTATTCTGTAGCTCTTACTAACGGTCATATGCAGGCCGATACCGGAACCAAAATGATTCACATTGGGAAAAACACCCGATCCAGCATCATTTCCAAAGGGATCTCTGCGGACTATTCCAGCAACAGTTATCGCGGGCAAGTGAAGGTGGGTAAGAATGCAGCCAATGCGAGAAACTATAGCCAATGTGACAGCATGCTGGTAGGGGATAAATGCAGTGCCCACACGTTCCCTTATATTGAAACAGCAAATAACACGGTACAAGTAGAGCATGAAGCAGCTACTTCAAAAATAAGTGAAGATCAACTGTTCTATTTTGAATCGAGAGGGATTTCCCGGGAAAATGCAATTGAAGCCGTCATTAGTGGTTTTTGCAAAGATGTCTTTAA
>JAJDAV010000160.1 GCA_029261695.1 Nitrospinaceae bacterium
GAAGGAATATTGAACTGGTAGTTGCCTGCCATGAAATCGCTGTTACTAATATTACTTGTGGTTGCAACCAGCCCGCCTACATCGATTTTGGAATTGGCCCCAAACAAAATCCCATTAGGATTTAGGAGCATTAAATTTCCATTAGAAGTGAGCGTACCAAAAATTTCTGAACCAACGCCTCCAGTAACCCGACTGAGGTTGAATGAGTCGGTAGATGGCATTTGGAAATGAGTGGCCTCGTTTTCCTGAATATTAAATGTCTGCCAATCAATAATGGCTTTATTAGTAGACTGAATAACATTAAGAGTGGTTGGATCAACCTGATCAAAAGTTACTGAACCCGCTTGAACAGTTGGGTCTGTGGGCAAAGCAAATGCAAAAGCTGGAAACAAAGCGATCCACGCCGCGAGAATGCAGACGACATGTTTGCGCCAACTGTTTCGCGAATCATTTTTATTTAATTTTAAAAAGTGACTTAAGCTCACCCTGTTCTCCATATTTTATAAACCGCTAAAAAATTGTACAGCAATACAACTATTTGAAAAGTTTAAAATCTCACTCTAGCCTGTTCTCATGCCTCCAACCCGACCTTACAACTCTTAAAATTTTCGGCAAAAGCGTTGAAGTTGGCTTTTTTATTTTGTTTATTCACTAAATTTTTCTATACAAAAAAAATGTTTTAAAAAAGAGGAAAAAGTAACTTCCTCACCCCCTCTACCAGGGAAAGTTTTGTTAATAACGTGCATTTAAGCTGAAGAAAAATCTTGGATTACTATCGCCCTCAGCGCTTACATCTCCCGACAAAGGTTGCCCCACTTCAAGATATCCAGACAACCATTCATTGATATTGGCCCGCGCACCTAACCCCGTCGCAGTTAATGAACTTGAATCGTCCTGCACGGCGGTTGTATTTCGAATCGCTACTGTTCCATGATCAAAATATAAATAGGCTTGAAAACTTTTTAAATAACTCCAATCGGTTTTAATTCCTTTTTGCAATTCTAATTTCAATGCAATACCCTGATCACCCGTCACCTCTGAAGGGTCATAGGCTCTTACAAACTGGGAACCTCCCAGACCAAACTCTTCAGAAGACAAAAGAGCATCAAAAGCATATTGCCAACTGACGGCCGTTAAAAAGGACCAACCCAATCCCAATTGTTGAAGCCGCAACAAATCTCCAGATAGTTTAGTGAAATCACTGCGTCCATCGGCACGCGAAAGGTTTGCGCTACCCGCACCCGTTGCATTCAAAAAGTCTATGCCTTTGGACAAGTCAACACTGAACAGATTGACACCGCGAAAGCGATCTACAAAGTCATAAGCCATCCCCATATTGAAAACCCGCAAACGATCTGTGGTTATGTTTGAGCCCAACAAATCTGTTTCAGAATTCCGGCTTGTGAAGCCAAAATGGCCTTTCAAATTCTTCCCCCTTGAACGAATAAAGGGATGCGACACCCGAACCGTAACTGAATTCGAATCGCCTTCTACCTCGAATTGTTTGAGTGAAGAACCCGGTTCCGATTTACTAAAAGAACCCGATAAAAATAATTTTGTTCCTTCTGATGAAATAGGAATTTCTCCAAATCCATTGAAGAAAAGTAGTTCATCTGGATTACTTGTAAGTATTCCCTGAATACCTAATCGATCGTAAACACCCAATGCAGAATTGGCGTTTACCCCGCCCCTCATTTGTATTGGACCATTAAATTTTGAGCCGCGATTATCTACGCCTGCATTCGCATCCATATCTTTATGTTTCAAGGTCAAAATTAGCTCTGACGCACCCGGTTCATCTTTAGAAGGGACAAGAACCGACTCAACAGAAACACCGGGGAGATCATCTATCAATAATAAATATCGTTCCAGATCTATGGCTTTTAGTGGACTTGAACGAAGCAGGCCTTTTCCATAACTTTTTATGAAAAGTTTTGACCCTTTCACCGGACCGCGAATTTTTAAATTTCCTATATACCCTTCAACAATCTGAATGGTGACGACACCATTTTTTATTTTTTGTGGGACCACGATGGCTCTTGAAAGTAAATAGCCATCATTTCTATATTTGGTGGTAATTTTTTCAGCAAATCGGTATATGAGAGCAAGGGAAACCTTTTTATCAACAAATCTTTGTTGCCACCTCTTAAATGCATTGTGGGAATAAACGGTAGATCCCTTAACCTCAATTTTTTTCAAAATAAAGCGGATTTTCTTCAAATCTTTGGGAGGGGAATAGGATTTGGTTTCAGGGACCTCGGGTTCCATAACTGAACCCGGAACCTGCGGCTGCTCAAATCTTTTTTCCAATCTTTGAGGTTCTGCAGCGGAAGGTACCGTTTGCGCCCAAGACGAGGCTGGAAAAATAATTCCCGCTGAAAAAGCCCATACTGCCGCAAAACAGGCAATCTGCCCCAAGCAACACCTAAATTTTAATCCCTTAAAATTCAATATCTTACCGATCATTTTTTACCCTCAGATCGGAAATCAGACGAAGATTTAGCACTCCACCGTTCGTCCCTGAGGGTGGTCAAAATAAGAAATCTCAACGTTATAGTTGACACAAATTAGTGCCTATCCTAACGGCGGGAAAAAGCTAAATCTTTAATTTTAAATGGGTTATTGTTATTTTTTTGGAAACTAATTTACAGCTCAATCAGTAGGGGGGAGCGAGTTTATTGAGCCTTTCAAGGAAAGCTTGTGCCGATTCGGGGACTCTGACACCTTTTTGACCGGCCAGGAGAATCCGGTTATTGACCTTTTGTTGGTAATACTGGCGATTGGCTTTGTTATCTGAATTAATGACAGTGCCATTTAAGGAAATACCAGCGAACAAACCTTTAATAGAAGAGTAGGCATAAATATCTTTTTTAAGGAGGATTTTCTGTAGATTTATATCTATTCTCTTTCCCAAGGGACCAATGGCAACCTCAGGCCCCGCCCCCAGATCAAACTGAGTTTTAAATAATTCTCTTAAACCTTTTTTGGTCACAACAACCAAAACGATTTCTGCTTTCTGAATTCCAGCCTGAAAACCATAACTGGCTTGCCTTGATTTAACAAAAGCAGGTGGATTCCATTTTCCAGTTTTGGGAGAGCGTACTATAACCACCCCTTTTCCCACCCTCGCTCCAGCGATCATGGCCGCCTTGAAAAGATTAGGAAACACCACAAATGCCTTCGCGTGGCCCAAAAGTTCTTGAGGAATTCGATGCCCATCCGCATTGATCAAAGATTCGATCGACTGTTCTGCATCCAGCAATAGTTCTGTATGCTTAAATGGATTAGTGTCCAAAGATTCTGTTATGGGGTTCGACGCACAGGAAGACAAAAATAAAACGATAAAAGCTATTTTAATAGTCTGAAACATAAAATCAGCAGCCTCTATTTTAAAAATAATTTTAACGTTAGAAGAATACCACAAATCTGGGTCGCCGCACCGCAAAGCGTCTCTCGATTAAATACAAGGGGTTTAAAAATGCAACTGCAGTTGCGGGGGAACTAAGGGGTGTTGAGGAAGAGAACTTTATAAAATGCAGTGGCTCGGGAAACCCCTTTTCTTAAAGCTCGAACCGACAGGGTCGCACCAGTGATGGAATTTACTGTTCGATAATCTGACTCCGCATCTCTGCCCGTAAACTGATCCATAAAAGATGGATAGCGAACCTCCCAACCGCGTGGTTCACGGTATACGAGAATCTCAACATCGCGAACGGTTCCATCTACATTGAGCACCGTCATGAAAGTAATGGGGAAAGACTTTCCAATTTCATGGTCAAAGACCGCATAGCCCAAAATATTATCGCCCTTTCTGCCCACATAAAAGTTTATGCGGTTTACATCGATTTTTTGCAGACATAATTCACCAATCGCTTTTTTCTGTTCTTCCGTAAGCCACTTTTTTTCTCGGTCAACCTTGTCTGCACCGGGAAAGGCAATTTCAAAAGCCTGCTTTTTCGTCAGGTAGACCTGAACATCTAATACCTTTTCTTCTTCAGAAAAAGCATTGGGCAAAAAAGCGTTCAAACTGAATGCCACTATGAAAATTGCTGGGAGAAGTTTTCTCATTTTCTTAAATGAAATTTGTTAGGGTTATCTAAACCAGTTAGGCCTGTGCTTTTTACAATACCACAGGTCTTTAAAGCAAAAAAATAAGCAAAAAAAATCCTGGTATCGCGAAATCTGGGAGGAGCCAGAATTTCGCGATACCAGGATAAGGTGTCCTAACAACGGACAGTCATCAACTCAGTACATATAGGCAACAGACATTCTAAATTCATTTGTCTCCGTGTCATTCTCAAGTCGCGTGTGCGTGTGATCAGCCTTGATAGAAACCGCTGGAATCGGCAGGTAAGCAACACCAAACGTATAGATCGCGTTTCTATTACGATTCAAGCTTGGAGCAAAGCCGTCAACCACATCATCCTGAGTTCTTACACGTTCATACATGAAATGAGGAACGATGTCATGCGTGGTTTTCCAACCCATCAATTGAGGAAGATGCACTCCTGCTTGAACATTGACACCATATTGGTGCTTTGCCACTCCGCCTCCACAACTATTCCCAGCAATACTACAAAAATTATTGATTGCTCCAGTATCAGCGATATGAGTGCTCACAATGGATGAGTTCATTTCAAACCATTCATGTCGATATTTAATATCCGCCTCAACCAAAGTAATAAAACCTCCTGCATCAATATAACCCTGAGTAGTGTCTCCCAAGAAAGTAGAAAACCCAACCTGCAGCCCCGGATAGAGCTTGGTGAGTTCAACCCTTCCTGTTACGGCAAAATCTTCAGCTATACGCTGATTGATTTGCGAGCCACGGCCATCTCGAATACCATTACTACTGAAGGCATTATTATTACCACCATTTCCGTTTCCTCTTCCATCTGTTGTAGAGTTATCCGAAATAGACTGCAAAGAGTTCACGACATAAAGGCGATAATTTACACCTTCCATTGGCGTGCCATAAATTCCAGCCCCGCCCACACTCCAACTACTAGGGATCATTCGAACTTGCAACTCAGGACGTTCCGTTGTCCAGAACAGAGTCGGCTCGTGAAATTCATTTAAGAGTCCTACAGGCGCCAGCATGACACCAGCCCTGACATTGAAGGAATCCGTTAACAGGAAATCCAATTGAGCAAATTCCATTTCCAATTCCTGTGCTGCACCCTCGAAATCGATTTCAGCATTTAAATGAATCCAATCTGCCAATAAAGCATGTACACCGATAACAAATCGATGCGCATCAATAGTTGTTTCTTGATTAGCGCCTGAAGTTGGAGCTTGCAAATGCACCTCTCCATAACCATGAATACTCACTCGGTTATGTTGTTTGCTACCTGAACCACCGCTGCGACCTTTCAAATTATCCATTTCGTCAGACAGAATATCTATCTGCCGTTTTAATTCATCTACGTCTGCTGAAAAAGCTGGTCCACTCCAAAAAAGTGTTACCAAACCGATCAAAGCAAACAATGTAAACTTTTGTTTCATTGAGCTACTCCTTTCTCCTCTTAATAAAAAAAAACGATATAACCTAAAAGAATAAACCTAATTGAGAATGGTTGTCATTTACATATTTATCCTTTTATAAACAATCAGGCACAACCTGTCAACAGTAAACTTTAATAAAACAAAGGGTTTGAAAGGTAAATGCTTGGCGCGAACCACGAATCAACCATTAATATGTTATAATTCAATAGCTTATAAAGTATCATAAAAACTATAGCCTTATTTTAATTTTGATAATTGTTTTCAATTGAATAACAAAATTTAAAATTAATCGGCCCTAAACTACCTTCTGATTAAAAAAACGAATGGCTTTTTCTGCCGGTACAGCAGGACTCAATTTGAATCCTTGAGCTTGATTTAATCCCAATTCCCATAGAGTGAATTCTTCGTCTTTGTTTTCGACACCTTCCACAATCGTTCTTAATCCCAACTCTTTTGCTAAATTTGCCACTCCTTGTATAACAGTTTTGGTTTTCGGGGAATCTAGGAACCTGACAAAACTTTGATCCACCTTCAGACAATCCAACGGGAGACGTGACAAATGGTGAATGGATGAAAACCCTATACCAAAATCATCCAACGCCAAACGGACCCCCTCTTTCCGCAAACCTTCCAGCAATGGAAGAATGGTAGAAAGATCACGCAAAAAAATTGACTCTGTTATTTCTAACTCCAAATACTTAGGGTCCAACCCAGTCATGGATAAAATTTCAAAAACTCGGTCGGCAAAACCTATATCTTCAAGTTGTCCACCCGAAACATTCACCGAAATCGTACAGGTTTTCCCTTCTTTCACCTGCCAACTCTTAGCCTGCCGGCAGGCAGTTAAAAGAACCCATTCCCCTAGAGAATGAATTCCACCTTTATATTCTGCAACGGGAATAAACTCTGAAGGGGGTATTTGACCGTAACCCGGAGCATGCCAACGCACTAGAGCTTCAAAGCCCGTTACCTGTTTTGTAAATAGATCCCATTGAGGTTGGTAAAGTACTGAAAACTCGCCTTTCTCCAAACCTATAGAAATATCTACCCCCAATGCTCTTTCAAGGGAAGACTTCGTTCGCATTAACATAAACAACCTCCTTGGGGCCTTGGTAAAACTTAACAACAAGCCCGCTTAATAAAAGTCCGCAACCAGGGCGCAACTCCCGGTTACGGACTCTTTGATTCGGCCCGGGGTTAGGACCGAAAAATTAAGTAATCAAACTTCTTTAGCTTCCAATGCAGGCTCTCTTTCCATGCAAACAAAAAAATCACAAACAATGACAGCCAGCTTAAGTGGGTCAACAGGCTTTAAAATTTGCTCATAAACATTCACTTCTTGAAACTCAAGAACGCTACCCGCCCAAAATGTGGATGTTATAAAAATTACTTTTTGGCGTTGTTCGGCTGACAATTGGCGGATAAAATCAAAACCAGTTTCACCTTCCAAACAATCATTGACAATAACAAGGTCATAATCAGTCAAAAGGTTTTGAGGGTTTCCCCCTCCCTTGGAAAATCGGATTTCATGTCCAAAACGGGCCAGCATAATTCCCAACCGTCCTCGCTCCTCTTTATCTTCATGTAGCACAAGAATCTTTTTTGGAGGTATTGTCATATCATTACTCCTTTAAGAAAGGCTGTTGAGGCAACGTTTAAGGGCAGAAACACTACTGGAATGGCAACGATCTACGGGAATATTCTGTTCCCTTCCAACACGAACGGCTTCAGTCACCATAGGATGGGCCACCGTTCCTGTAAAAATTAGAATTCGCTGGACACCATTCATTCGTCGAGCCATATTGGGGATGCGCTGGCTAAACACCCGTGCATCAAAACCTCTAATACGGCATTCCCTCTCATAAGACCTTTTCAACCTATCCAATCCTCCAATAATAGCCACACTCATATACATCTCCCTAACATTAAAAATGAAATTGATAATTATTATCAATATTAAAATAAATAAATTTTTTTCAATACTTTAACTAGCAAACAGCTGCCAATGCACCTGCATCTGAATTAAGTAAATAAGCTAGTTCTTCAGTCTCCCGCAACTTCAGAACTTTCCCGCGGTTTTCTATTCGTACGGAAGCACCCCCTCCGCATTGCTTCATGCAGGGAACCAGACAAACCTCATCGTTACCCTGGATTTTTTTCAATCTATTCGCCATATTCTCTGAGTTCCAGGCTTTACACCCTGCCCCTGCGCATATTTTGATTTTGTTAGCCATAACGCATCTCCTTTTTGATAACGAATATCAATATAAATAAAAACCCTGCTTTTGTCAACCCCCATTCACAAAATAATTCAAAACAATAACTCCTTTAAATATACATAGTTACACGAATATATATTTTCTTCCTTGTTTTTTATTGAAAATTTATTGTATATTTCATCAAAATTTGATTTTGAAAACAATTATCAAGATGATTGTATGGTCAATGAATTCGATATTTTTAAAGATTTTCTAAAAGAAAGAAACTTGCGTTGGACACCGCAAAGAAAAGTAATCTTAGAGGTTTTTCTTAATCAGGAGGGTCACATTCACATTGAAGATTTGCTTCACAGGGTAAAAATTCAAGACCCTACAGTTGGGATAGCCACATTGTATAGAACCATGAAGCTGCTAGTGGACTCTAGTCTCGCTGACATGCATACGTTTAATGAAAAGACAACCTATGAGCGCCTCTTCCAAGTGCGCCATCATGATCATTTGATATGCAAAATCTGCGGGAAGATGGTTGAGTTTGAACATCCATTAATAGAAAAGTATCAGCTAGAGGTGTGCGAGCGACACGGCTTCACATTAAAAAGCCATAGGATGGAGTTGTTCGGTATTTGCAAGGAATGCAATAAGGTTTAAAAATAAAAAACCCTTTCCACCCAGCCTAAAGGTGGAAAGGGGCCGATAAGACAAACTTAATTCCTCAATTATTGTCTTTACTCATATTCTCCATCATATAATTTTTAATGCCGATATCCTTGATACGGTTGAATTGGGTTTCAATCCAGTCAACACTATCTTCTGTTTCTTCTAAAATTTTATCGAGAATTTCTTTGCTGCCAAAATCGCTTTTGTCGAAACAGGTGCGAATATGTTTCCTTAAACGCGCAACATGGGCCAACTCGATTTTTAATTGGTTTTTCAACTGAGCTTCCACGCTGTTGCCCACTAAAACAGTATCGTATTTTTGCATGTCAGGAACACCATCGAGAAATAGAATTCTATCGATCATTTGATCTGCGTGTTTCATTTCACCCATAGATTCTTCTCGGGAATGACTCGCTATTTTTTCATAGCCCCAATCTTCCTGCATTTTATAATGAATATAATAAATATTTATTGCAGTCAATTCAGCCATCAAAACATCATTCAAGGCATTTAGAACCGCTTTATCGCCCTTCATATTTTCCCTCCAATTATTTATTTCCAACCATTAAAGTTAACTCTATAAGCTCCAATTTACCAGACAACCAATTACTGTCAAGCCCCTTATTTATAAAGACTTAGGATTGATACCAATAATGAGAATTTCTATCAATTAACACCAAAATCTAATTTGTCCCCACACGATGGTCACCCGAGGAGACTGTCAAACTAAAGGAAAAGCAGGAGGGGGAAATTCTGCGAATCATAAAATGATAAGGCCTATCATTTATGTTTATTCAATATAAAAAATTAAATTAAATTTTTATTTCAATCGGCGCCATCAAAACTAAGATTAGCAGAATGAAGTTTTTTCAATTCTAATAAATGTGGAGATTGTTTCCCATAAACCCAGGCTTTTTCCAGGTGATGCACAGCAGCAGACAGACGATTTTCTTTTTTCCAATATAGAATTCCCAACTGGTAATGGATGTCCGCTTTTTCAATTTCAGGAAATAGGATCAGTCGTTGATAAAGCATCAACATATATTGATTAATTTTTTCAGGGGACAAGTTTGTTAAGTTTTCAGCTAGAAGAGAATCAGAAGGAAATTTTATAACAGCAGAAAAACTGGGACTTAGTAACTTCATACTTAAATCCTTTTCTTCTGACTTAAACACGGGATTCATTGGCTCTGAAATGCCTAATTGGTTTCGAATATCAATTAATGTTTTATTAAGTGTTTCATGCTTTAATCCCTCCAGTTTTTCGAGGGCCTTCTCCCAATGAAAAACCAACCAATAAGGAGAATACGATAATTTGCTGTAAATGGTTCCCAGGAGCAAATGAAGTTCCTCGGAATCTGGTTTTTGCTGCAAAGCTTCCAAGGCCTCTCTCAATGCCCCTTCAGGGATCTCCATTTTTAAAAGTAGCTTTGCATAATTGATATGTGACTGTGGAATCCCATAGTCATAAGCCACCGCTGTTTCAAATGCATTTAAAGCCTTTATATTTTCATTGCCTTCAACATTTTTAATAGCACGACTATGATAATAATCGTGAAACAACCTTTTAATGAATTCAGTCTCCTGCGATTCCTTATCAAGCGACTGTGATAAGACACTGGCCCTTTTATAGAATCGGATACTCAACAAATCATCTTCCGGTTTTTCATTGTTTAAATATATCGACCCCATATTTGCCAGATCGACAATTCGAATTTTCCCCTCGGGAAAGGGATTCGTTTTAAATAGAAAACCCAAACCAATAATACATAGCAATGACAAAGTCATTGCCTTCCAGTTTTTCTCTGAAAACCACTTATTTAAAACAACTAGAAAATAACCGGAGAACATACATAGGAACGGAACACAATATAAGCGATATCGGGATAAAACCAAAAAGGGAAGAAATATCAAAAACGCTGCAAGACAAAATGAATGCAAAAAAGTCCATCCTTCTCGCTTCCACAAAAGAAGTCCCCCAAAAAGGCCCATTGCACCTATAGCCATAAAGGGGATTCCCCAGCCCAGGATAGGAGAAAACTCTTGGAACAGATAAAAATTCTGCGTGACAGGTATTTCAAAATTGTTGAAATAATAATAGGTCTTTTTAAGATAAAGGAATAAAAACTCCAGCGGATGATCTAAAAAAGTCTGAACAACATATTTTAATATGGGGCCTGTTTTAAGAGGAATGGTTTTTAATACTTCTTGATAGGTTTCGTTATGCTCATAGGTTCTCACGGAGTGATCAAGAGTATTTGACAGCAGCAGGTTTTCCGGCCCACTTTTATCGTACAGCCCCCATTGCCCCCTCACTTCCTTTACCCAGAAAAGTGCTGGAGTACAAACCATTATGACCACCAGGGCATAGCCTGTCAGTAAAGGCCATTTACTTTTTTGGCTATCTTTCAGACACAGCCATAAATAGCCCAAAGCAATGGGAAAGATAAGAATATTATTAGATCGCACCTGCATAAAAAGCCCCATCACCAGAGCACTAGAAAACAGAAGAAAGCCCGTTTGGCGGCTACCCACTGCCAGCAAAAGTCGCAATGCGGCCAATTCAAGAAATACGATCAATGAAGCTCGATAAAAGGACCCTTCAAATAACCAGTTGGGCGCGTAAAAGGTAAAAAGTAGGGCCGAAATTAATGCGGCAGTTTGGTTAAAAAATTTACCTGCAATGGAATAAACAAGAAGAGTTGACAGGACACCCAAAAAAAATTGCGCAATCCACACGACCTCCAATTCACTACCAAACAGCAGAAATATTATTCCCAGAAAATATTGGTAGATAGGAGAAAAATGGTTGTCGAGGATGGGAGCCACCGCAGAGAAGTCGCCTCGTGCAAAGGCAAGGCCGCCTTCATAGTAAATTTCCTGATCCCAACTTTTTGGAACGTGGGAGAAAAACGGATTATCCTGAAACTGAAAAAAATATACAGCGCGCACCGCAGTAGCACAAAGGAATAGAAAAATGAGATGACCACGTTGTGGTTGTGTCATATATCAGGCTTGGAAACCTTTTAGGAAAGTGCCTTAAAAATTAAAACTTGGTCTGACCCTCAAGGCGGGTCATAACATCCACTCCTGTTTCAGTTACACAGAGGGTGTGTTCAAATTGTGCAGAGAGTTGCCCGTCTTCTGTGACAGCTGTCCATTTATCGGAAAGAATTTTCAGGTCAGGCTTGCCTAAATTAACCATGGGTTCGATGGTGAACACCATACCTTTTTTTATTTCCAGTCCTTCACCGAAGTTCCCATAATGGAGAATCTGGGGTTCTTCGTGAAAGTTGCTACCTATCCCGTGGCCACAAAATTCCCTGACAATGGAATAGCCATGGCTTTCGGCTAAATTTTGAATGGTAGCACCAATATCTCCAAGCTTTGCACCCGGCTTCACCACTTCAATCCCTCGCTGCAGTGCTTCTTTACAAACTTCCACCAATTTTTCGGCTTTTTTCCTAGGGGAGCCTACAAAAAATGTACGACTGGTATCGCCATGAAAACCTTTGAAATAGGTGGTGATATCCAAGTTTACTATGTCTCCATTTCGGAGTTTCCGATCGGATGGAATCCCATGACATATTTCTTCATTAACAGACGAGCAAATGCTTTTAGGAAACCCACGATAATTAAGAGGAGACGGAACAGCCCCTTTGGAAACAATATAATCGTGACATATCTGATCCAACCTATCAGTCGTCACCCCAGGTTTCACATAGGGTTCAATCATCACCAGAACTTCTGCCGCAAGCTGGCAGGATTCTTTCATTATTTTAATTTCTTCTTCAGTTTTATAGTGAATCATTAGGATAAACGAATTCTTTAATGGTTTGTTTTTGGTCTCGCCAGTTTGCTTTTACCTTTACAAATAGCTTTAGATACACTTTTGCACCTAAACGTTTCTCAATTTCTATTCTGGCAATACGTCCAATACTTTTCAGCATCGCCCCCCCCTCCCCTATCAAAATTTTCTTCTGAGAAGCCTTTTCTGTATAAAGGGTTGCATCGATTTTTACCACACCATTTGCTTGTTCTTCCATGCTTTCTAGAACAACTGCCACAGAATGAGGGACTTCAAACCGCGTAAGACTCAAGACCTTTTCTCTAATTATCTCTCCCAATAAAAAAGCTTCCGTGCAGTCTGTAATCATATCTTTTGGGAAATATTCTGGCCCTTCTGGCAGATATCCAACAATCAGTTCTTTCAAAGGTTCCATCCCATCATCTTTCAATGCAGATACAGGTATTATCTCCTTAAAAACAGATCGTCCATGAGCTTCAGCAATCAAGGTAAGAAGGTTCGGTTTTTCTACCATATCAATTTTGTTAATCACCAGAATTTTGGGAGCCTGGGCATGCTCTAAAGATTTTAAAACAAATTCGTCTTCCGCTATAAACCCCTCTACGGCATCAATCAATATCAGGATAAGGTCTACATCTGAGAAAGTGCTTAACGAGGCCTTCACCATCATCTCGTTCAATGTTCTTTTCGAGGAATGAATCCCTGGTGTATCAACAAGAATGATTTGAGCATTTGGAAGATGCACCACTCCTGTAATATTGTTTCGAGTGGTTTGGGGGCGGTTGGATGTGGCTGCAACTTTTTGCGCCACCAAGCGGTTCAGCAGGGTAGACTTCCCGACATTGGGCCGACCAATGATGCTCGCATAACCCGACCTGAAAGAATTAGGTTTGCTCACAAGCAGTAACGAATTTTAGTTAACAAATTTCCCACAAATACAATATTCCTGTGTAAGATCAAATCCAGTTTCAAAATTGCCCCCCTATTCGTTATGATATTACCATGAACTTGGCAATATACCTCCACATTCCATACTGCCTACATAAATGTGGCTACTGTGATTTCAATTCTCATCCCGAGAACGCTAAAGAAGCTTCTCACTATGTGGATGCATTACTGAAGGAACTCGAATTTTACTCCGAAACCTTAAAAAAATATACTGTTCCTACGGTTTTTATGGGAGGCGGAACACCTACAATCCTTCCACCCGCTCAGTTAAAAGAGATTCTCGACAAAGTTAGGCAAAACTTTAATCTGACCCCAGATTGTGAAATCACCATCGAGGCCAACCCTGCGACCATTAAATTACAAACTCTACAAGAAATTCGCGAAGCTGGATACAATCGCATCAGTATCGGCGTGCAATCTTTCGATGAAAAAGAACTGCAATTGCTGGAAAGGGTGCACAACGAGGAAGAAATCCATACAACCGTAAAACGAGCGCGGTCGGCAAAGTTTGATAACCTGTCAATGGATCTCATGTTCGCCTTGCCCGATCAAACCCTGGAAAAATGGCAATCGCATTTGAAACAAGCCATCGCAAAAAATCCCGATCACCTTTCAACTTATAATCTTACCATTGAACCCGCGACCGCATTCTTCAAGCTTCACGAAAAAGGCAAAATCTGTCTGCCGCATGAAGATAAACAATTGGAAATGTATGAAACCACAATTCAGGTTCTTGAAGACGCCGGATATTCGCAGTATGAAATTTCAAACTTTTCCAAACCTGGCATGGAATCACAACATAATATCAACTATTGGAATAACGGCGAATATTTAGGCGTTGGCGCCGGCGCATCTTCTTATCTCAATGGCGAAAGATTCAAAAACATAAACTTGCCTTCGATATACATTCGTGAAATTGTAGCTAACGAAACTGCAATCGAATCAAAAGAGCGACTCGAACCTTTAGAAGCGATGGGAGAAACCCTGATGCTTGGACTACGACTCCTCAAAGGAATTTCTATAGATGTGTTTGAGAAACGATTCCAAGTTTCTTTCCAAAAGGTTTATGGAAATGTTATCGAACCTTTACTCACTCAAGAACTCATCACCTTAAACCAGAACCGAATTGCACTCTCGAGAAAAGGACTATTTCTCGCTGATTCGGTCATCCTCAAATTCATGGCATAAAAATGGACGACACTTTTAATAAGCTAATTGAAATCGTTGACACTCTAATGAGTGAAAACGGCTGCCCCTGGGATAAAGTTCAGACTAGAGAAACACTAAAACCTTATTTAGTTGAAGAAACTTACGAAACCCTGGAGGCTCTGGACGGGAACAATCCCGACCAAATAAAAGAAGAGTTAGGAGACCTGCTCTACCAAATTTTATTTCACGCAAAAATTTCAGAAAAAAAAAATGAGTTCAACATAACCGATGTCATACAATCCATCAGCGACAAGATGGTGCATCGGCATCCTCATGTATTCAAGGAAGAAAATCTGGAAACCCCGGAAGAAGTGGTCACTCAGTGGGAAGAAATAAAAAGCAAAGAAAAGGGAAAAGCAGACAGAAAATCCGTATTAGATGGAATTCCTTCTCACTTACCTGGATTGATGCGTGCCCAAAAACTGCAAAAAAAAGCAGCCAAGCAAGGATTCGACTGGGATCAGATCAGCCAAGTGTTTGACAAGCTGGATGAAGAAGTCGCGGAATTTAAAGAAGCCGTATTATCTGGCAATGAAACGGATATGGCCTCCGAAATGGGAGACATCCTGTTTGTTCTCGTCAATATTGCAAAGTTTAAAAATATTGATGCTGAGGAAGCGTTACGCGCAACGAACAATAAATTCATTAAACGGTTCCATCATATTGAATCCGAGGTGGCCAAACGAGGCAAAACCCTGAAAGATACGCCACTAGAAGAATTGGAACAGTATTGGCAAGAGGCAAAACGAGATAGGCCCCATGCCCCATAAGCTCACCCTTTAATTAGGCTTAGAATCAATTCTTTAGCTAAATCAATATTCCAATAAGGCGAAACAAAATTAAAAAAATGGAGCGAAAGAATGGATAATTTTGAAAAGATTATTGGGCCAATGGTTGCTCACACAACTACGGAATCAGCAAGAATTTGGCTTCGCGCAAGCAAAACCATAATTGATGATGATCTAGAAATAGTAGCCCGGCTTTCCAGAAAGGGTACAGACTTTACTGAAATAGACACACAAAAATTCACATTTATTTCTGACTTTGACAACGTCGGATTAATTGAGTTTAGCGATCTAACCCCAAATACAAAATATTCATACCGCATTGAAGCTCCCGATACAAATACAACGGTTTTAGGGTTAGAAAAACCTATAGAGGGGTCTTTCAAAACATTCTCTGACAACACGGGTAGCGAAATTTCCTTTATTACCGGTTCTTGCCGGCACCTTGCTGTAGGAAGTGACCATCCTTCCCCCTATGAAGAAGAGTTTATGATGCCCAAAGGCACAGCAAAATATGGGGATAAAGCTTTTAAATCTATAAACGAAAATAAAGATTTGAATCCCGACTTTATGATCATGTCAGGAGATCAGGTTTATTGTGACCACGAAAAAGGTTCATTTACAAAATCAAAACCAGCAAAAACCGAACTTCAGTATCTAGGTCACTATCACCGTGCCTACACGCAACCTAATTTCTCATCGTTGGCCAGTAAAATTCCTATCTACATGGCGATGGATGACCATGAAATAAAAAACGACTGGCATATGGATATGATCAACGGTAAGCACGACGAAGATTATAAAGACAATTTCCAGCACTATACAAATGGACTAAAGGCTTACAACATATATCAGACAGCACTTTCCTCGGCTATCAAATCCGAATCTGGAAATCAGCCTAGAAAAAAATTTAAAACCCAACTTGAAACTCTTAGCAATACAGATTTGGAAGCACCATCAACCCCTAAAGCCTATTATGAAGATTCCAAAAATCTCTTTTACAAGTTTTCTCATGGTCCCGCACGCGTTTTCAGTTTGGATGTAAGGCTTGAAAGATATATGCAACCGGACCCTCCGCAAATGATATCAAAACGACAACAGGAAAAACTGCAAGATTGGCTTCGCGATAATAAAAGCGATGATTTAGTAAAGTTTATTGTTTCAGCGGTCCCTGTTTTCCCAGACACAAAAAATCCCTGGTATTATCCGTTTGGTGCGCCAGAAGACAAATGGGCTGGCTATGCAGAACAACGATTGAAAATCTTAGACTTTATCCAAAGTGAAGGAATTAGAAAGGTAGTTTTCCTTTCGGGGGATGTGCATGTTTCATTAGCAGCAAAACTCCAGCACAATAATGAAGACATAGGTGTTTACTCAATCATTAGTTCCGCTTTTACCTGGCCCGTTCCGGGCTTACAACGTTCAAATTTTGACTGGAAATCACTACCAGAAAAATCTACGGCTAAGAAAGATAAAAACAACAAGAAAGAAAAAAACCTTCCCGACACCCGTACTCGCGGCAACTTTAAACCTGTCCCTCTAACAAAATGGACCTACTTTAAAAGCAAGCATAGAGAACATAACTTCTGCTACGTAAAAACTGATGGTAAAAAATTAGAAATTCAATTTCACGATGCTAGAACAGGAGAACTCTTTGACTATATAAAGGAAGATTTATAGACACATGCAGAATTTCAGTCTCATCCAGCAAGTTGTAGGGTGGTCCGCAAGCCTTTAAGGCAGGAGATTTGAATTTATCCAGCAGCAGTCAAGCCCTTCTAGTGCAAATCAACAAGGGCGTGAGGAAACTCAAAATATTATTCTATAATTGGAGGAACCACAGCATTAGAGTATGACTGCACAAGTTCTCGAACTTTTTCGTATCGGTTTCCCTGATCAGATTTAACCAGATAACCCGCAATACAATGCTTATACGCCTTACAAATATCCGCCGGATTATTAGAAGTAGTTAACACAAAAACCACCATAGGTTTGAGAATGGGGTCACTTCTTATAGCTTCTAAAACTTCGAAGCCATCTACTCTCGGCATATTTAAATCCAGAAACATCATAAAAGGAACAGGGGTTTCAGAGTGTTCTTCTGCAGAAAAATCCCCCTTAAGTCGCCCTAAAATTTCTTCCCCATCATTAAATGTTTCTAATTCAATTCCATCTTCATCTACCATACTCCGCAAGGCCCTTTGAAGAGCCATAACATCTGTAATGTCATCGTCTACAACTAGAATTATCTTTTTCATTTTTTAAAATCTCAAAAACTTATTTAGGCCAAGTAAACTTAAATACTGCACCGCCCTCTTCAGGACTTTCTATCCAAATTCGGCAATTTTTATTTTCAACAATACTTTTCACCAGCGCCAACCCTAGCCCTGTTCCTCCCATTACTTCCTTAGGTGCAAGCTGCTTGAATATCTTGAATACATGCTCCTCCTTACCTTTAGGAATACCCGGGCCATTATCTTTTATGGTGAACAAATATTGCTGTTCATTATAGCTTTCGCTATTAACTGAAATCTCAGGCTTAGAAAAATCTTTTACAACTCCATGTCTGTAGGAATTTATTATTAAATTATTCAGTACAGTTCTAACTAGCAATTTAGAACTTTGTATTTCATTTGGGTTGAAATTTGCTGAAATACAATTCCCCTCTATAGAGTTCATCTCTAATATACCATTTAATATATCATTAAGATTTACTAATTCTTTTTTATCGTCAATATTTTTATTTGAAAAACGGGAATAGGTCAGAACATCATCTAGTAGAGCTTGTGAACGAACGACCAGTTTGTCTATCATCGTTAAATTAGATTTAAGATCCTCATCTAATCTTTCACCATGATCTTCATCAATAAAGCCCAATACGTTTGATATGCCTCTTAGCGGAGCTTTTAAATCATGGGAAATCAAATAGGAAAACTGTTCGAGATCCTTGACAGATTTTTCTAAATGAACGGCTTTCTCACTCAGCTCCTGCGTCATTGCGCTTGCGATTTCAACGGCTTTTCGGTTGGACCGCGTTAGAACTGTGAACAATATTATTATAAATAAATCTATAATAATTCCCCCGGCCAGTATGGTCAGTGGCTGATTATTTTCATTCGCACTTCGAAATAATTTTGTGCTCCGAATATCAAATTCCCAAACTCTTCCATACAATTCTAAAACTAAATGTTCTTTGAATAATGGATTGGGATCAAAATCCAAATTTGTTTTAACATGCTCATCGTAAAGCACATTAGTACCGTCACTAATTTGGATATCGACACGCCTTTTCTCTCGCAGCAGAGTTCCTTGCATTAGTTTTTTAACAACAAAAGGCGCGTAAACCATCCCCGTAAAAGATTTTTGACGATCTTCTACCGTCTGGTAGGAATCTCCACTATAAAAGGGAGCGAAAAATAAAAACCCAGGAGTTTTTTCTGCATCCTGAACCAGTTCAATAGGCCCTGTAATTTGCGCCAAGCCAGTATCTCGCGCCCTTTTTGCCGCTGAATACCGGTTTTTTTCATGGGCTATATCCAACCCAATAGCTTTGGCATTGGTATTCGAAGGTTCAATATAGGTTATAGGGAAATACTCGTTCTCTTGATGTTTGGGGTAGATGGAAAAGTCTTCTCTGGTTTTTCTTTGATCATTTAAGTAGGAACCCAGTTCCTCTGGCCCCACATGATGAATTACGCCAATGCCATTAATACCAGGATATTTCACATCAATCTTTAAGTGAGTAGCAAACACAAGCCAATCACCATATGAGATATCCCCTCCTCTAGCCTGGATGGCTGCGACACCGCCCCACAAAGCATCTTCATAATTTTTAATTCTTTCGGATACTAACTCAACAACCTGTTCCGCTTCTTTGTTGAATTGGAACTGGGCTTTTTCATCGACCTGTTTTTTAGAAAATTTCCAAGCAAACACAGTCAAAATGATTGACAGAAAAACAATCAACCAGTGAAACCAATGAAAGGAAGTCGAAATTTTAAATTCTTTCTTCAAAACAGACCTTTAATAATAAATTAAAATTTAACTTTGACTCCTAAAGCTGCCCCATATCCATCTAATGAAGATGAAGCCTCTTCAGTTTCATTTATTCGACCCTCTAAGATCAAATCGAAAGTTTCATTCAAAATAAAATTTAATTGAGGCTCAACCACCCAGCGGTCAGGAGCGTCTTCCTCAAGATTCAAATCAGCAAAACCTGACACGTAGATTCCCTTTGCCAACCATAAGCTATAAATCACACTGATTTGCGATCCGCTTCCATCCGTCTCATAGGGGTGAACTCTCCATTGCAGCCAACTCTTACTGCCTCCCAGAAAAGGCAATGAATGTTTATAAGTAACCCCAAAGCGAACCACACTATTATCACTCCCATTAAAATCATTGTATTCCATCTCCCAATCCAAACCGTCAATGCCAAACCCTATGGGGCGAATAAAGCGATATTCAATAAAATAGCGGGTCAAGTCAAATCGGTCACTATTTTTATTCTGATCGCTGTGAATATCCACAAATCCCCAAAAAAATATATCCAGAGGCAATTTGCGAGTACTGGCTTGTATATTAAGAGTATTGTATTCCCTGCTGTCAAAATAATAACTGACATTTAATTGGGATGAATCACCCTTGAGATCTTTAGCAAAAACACTGCTACCAGAAAAAATCAGCAAAAATAAAACTAAGCTGACAAATGAGTGTCTACCAAATAGAAACCACCCCCACTTTTGTTTTTGGAAAACTTCCCCAAAAAAATTTTGAGTGCGCATAAATGCCCCTTAGAAATATCTTAACCATCTATTTAAACAACTATTTTCTAATTGGAAAACCTTAAACCCCTTTTCCTTGAAAGCTGACATCACTTAGGAGCAGTGTTCCCGAAGTTTTTGGCGAATACAAATATATATAAACGTAGATATGAAATAGATCATCTCAGATCAGAAAAACCTCAATACTTTCAATACCCTGAAAAGAAAATCACGGAATCAATTAGTTACAGTTTTAGTTGTTTTATTTTTGCTACAGGGGGGGGGGTGGTTTATTAGTGAATACTGATTTCAGCCCACTCAACGATTTGCTGTTCATCTTCCAGGATTTCGGGTGGGACTTCGTAATAATTTTTCAAGGTTTGTTTTGCGGAAGGTTTGAAAGGCGCCATACCTCTCTCTTTGTAGGAGTCGACCGACGACAAATCCGTCTTAAAATAAACACATCCATCGACAATGATGCCAAAAAATATTCCACGGCAATAAAGACCGAATCCCCCAAACATTTGTTTAGACTCCACATTATTCAGAAGTCGGAGCTGATCCAGGACATACTCTTTAAACTCGTTTTTCCTTGAGGGCACTTGGCTATGGACGCTTTATGTCTCTATCAATCTCTGCGTTTATTTCGGCTAGAATCTTTTCTGGATCAATATTATGCATGCTGGCAGTCTGCTCTACAGTTTCGAACGCCTGACCAGGGCAAGAAAAGCAGCCTTCACCATAATTTGATTCAAATACTTTTTTCGTTGCAGGATAAGCCTTAATCAAACTCCCAACCCATGTGTCCGCCTGGCACATTTCTCCATGTTTAATTTCCTTTCCGGGGCCAGAACCTTCAGTCGGAATGGGAGCTGATGAGTCTTCTTTGAACAATTCGCTGTTCAATTTCTCTAAAAATGCCGTTGTGCTTACACCGTGTTTGTCGCAGGCTTTTTCGATGCTCACTACTTTCGCGAAGGTCTGACGAGCTGCGGGGTTTGCTAAAGACTTAAACCCGCTTTCCAGAAACAGCGCTAAGGCCTGTGGAAAATGGTCAAGCACATCAGCTACTTTCATTTCACCTGTGATTTTTTCTGGTTTAGGAGTTTCTTCAGGAGCCGTCAACACGAAATACAAATTATAAAACATAATTGCCATCGCCATTCCTGCCAGTATCGCAAAAAATACAAAGACTGCGTGAGCTATGCCCCCTCTCCAACCCCCAGCCGCATAAAGCGCCACCATTCCTAAAAGCCCTACATTCTGTAAAATAAACTGATATTTCATTCCCTCAGGCCAGGGAAGCTTACGCGCGCTGAAACGTGGCAAGACATGAAAAGCAACACCTGCAATCATCATGGCCATGAACCCCAGCAAGTTAATATGAATATGAACAAAACGTAATCGAACGGAGAGAGAAGGGTCGATAGCCATAGTGACACCAAGCGCCGCACCCAGTAATGCATATATCAAGCCAGCTTTAATAAATAAACGAGGGTAATTGTCCATTTTTATTAGATAGAAAAATTAATTAATTATTCCAGCAACTTAAAAGTTCTTTGCCACCGGATAAACTCTGCCACGCCATTCCGTTTGTTTTCGTACTAAAACATGAAACATGGAATTTACCATAATAGCAGCCATTATAACGGCGCCTAATGGAAATAAGGCTGCCGTATGCCTATTCAACCCCAATTCATCGCATGTCTTGTATCCTGCCGCCGAGACCATCACAACACCTGACAAGGCCATCCCAATCCATAACCAGCCTGTTTGTTCAAAAATATTTACCGCTAAAACAATATAAGGGGTGACCAAAAAACCAAGAACCACTGAGGTGTAATAAGTGGCTCTGCTTACAGAGCGTTTCATAGCTAAAAACATATTCTTTTGCCAACCAAACCAAATTTCTTTCAAACCATAATACATACGAATGGAAAATAATAGTTTTGCATCCGCGACTAGCAGATTGAGCCCTGCCTGCTTGGCACGTTTCGCTATTAACACATCTTCAAGCACATCAGCCTTCCCTTCTTCATGACCGCCTATCTTTTCATAAGCTGCACGGCGAAACATCAGGAATGCACCAAAACCCATTGCGCTTTTATTGTCGGGATCATTTACATTTTTAAATCGTGTCAGCGAAGCTATAAACCCAAAAATAACCGGTTGTACGGCCCTTTCCCAAAATGAGCCAAATTCCGCCTGTGGCATTAAAGTCAACACATCCAGATCTCGATCACGCATAGCCTGCACTGCAGTATTTAATGCTGTTGGCTTAAAAACGGGGTCGGCATCCGTAAACAGCAAATATTCGCCTTGAGTAATCTTATACGCCTGATGTAAGGCAAATGGTTTTCCCAACCATCCTTCTGGGAGATCCTCACCTTCCAAAATTTTTAAATGTGGATTTTCTTTTGCAAGCGTTTGCATGATACTTCCCGTTTGGTCTGTAGAATGGTCATCAATCGCAATTACTTCAAAGTTAGGGTAGTTTTGGTCCAACAAAGATTGCAGACATGCCCTAATTCCGCGTTCTTCGTTTCTGGCAGGAACACAAACCGATACTCGAGGCGGGTTTACAATGGTTTTCTCTACAGGTTGCAGTCGAATAAGGTAAATAATGTTAGCCGTCAAATAAATGATAACTGCCACAATTAATATCAGTTGCAGAACTGTTAAAGTTTCTATCAAGGCTTCACCTAAATCGATCAATGCGTTTTATTTATTTTCAGCATTATATTTTTATGCAGAGAAAAAAATAAAAAAGAGGATGCGAAAAGAATTATTTGTTATGCTATTAAAAGATAACGTAGTTCAGAAATTATTTCCTACTTGTTTTTAAATCGTCTCACATCCCCTTTTACTCATGCTCAAAATTAAATCATCGCTTTTATTATTCCTATTTTTATTTATCGCAATATTTTGGGGTCTCGCAACCGCAAGCTCTGAAGCCTTGTGCATTAAGAACGAAAAGGCAAATCTAAGAAAAGGGCCCGGAACTGACCACGAAAAGCTTTGGGAAGTTTTTAAATATATGCCCTTCAAACAATTGGGCGTTAAAGGTGCCTGGAAACGTATTCAGGATGTTGATGGTGATATTTACTGGGTCCATGGTCCCCTTACCACTCAGAAATATAAATGCGCCGTCATCAAAAACAATAAGACTAACCTGCGTTCAGGTCCTGGAACAAAATTCTCAATCGTTCCCTGGGCTCCTGTAGACAAGTTTTTTTCGATGAAAGTCTTGAAAATTGAGAAAGACTGGGTGCATGTTGAAGATAGTACTGGCGATAAAGCCTGGATATTTCGACCCCTCGTTTGGATCCAATAGCGGCAACTCGGTAGATTGACACCTGGGTTCCTTGTAATAATCCTGTTCCGACTTATAATGAAAGCAAAGCCTTAAAAAAATACTTTATTTTAATGCTGAACGGGATAATAATCAGAGCACCAACTAATCAAAAACAAGGTCCGCACCAATACCCTATCTGAAAGTTTAAAGTCAGGAGAAAATCATGGATGCCGCAACCATTCCTGAACCGATTTCACCGGTTAAGGAGTTCCTTTCTAAAACTCAAAAACTATTGATCGATGGCAAACGTGTCGAAGCAGCCAGTGGTGAAACGTTTGAAGTTCTCGATCCTTCCAACAATTCCGTTTTGACTCGTGTCCCAAAAGGCGCAAAAGAGGATATTAATCGCGCCGTGAAAGCCGCAAGAAACGCTTTCGAAAATGGACCCTGGAAAAAAATAAGTGTATCAGAGCGTGGCAAATTGATTTGGAAACTAGCTGACCTGATTGAAGCCCGGGCCGAAGAATTTTCGCAACTTGAAACACTCGATAACGGCAAACCTTTAACAATAGCACGTGCTGTCGACGTTGCCCTGGTCATTGACCATTTCCGTTATTACGCTGGAATGACAACCAAAATTCATGGTGAGACTATCGATATCAGCGTTCCTTATGCGCCGGGTGCAGATTTTCTGGACTTCACCCTGCGCGAACCAATGGGCGTCGTAGGACAAATCATTCCCTGGAACTTTCCTTTGTTAATGGCGACATGGAAATTAGGTGTCGCTCTTGCTGCGGGCAATTGCGTGGTGCTAAAACCCGCCGAACAGACTCCACTATCCGCGCTTCATCTGGCAGACCTTTTCCAGGAAGCCGGGTTTCCAGATGGTGTTGTTAATATCGTCACAGGTTTTGGAGACGCCGGAGCAACCCTGGCAGAACACAATGACGTTGACAAAATTGCATTCACAGGAAGTACAGAAATAGGACACGAAATTGTCAAAGCTTCGGCTGGAAATTTAAAACGAGTTTCCCTTGAATTAGGAGGAAAGTCTCCCAGCATAGTTTTTCCTGATGCTGATCTCGACATTGCCGCACAGGGAGTTGCCAGTGCCATATTCTTCAACCAGGGCCAAGTCTGCACCGCGGGTTCGCGACTATTAATCCATAAGGACGTTTACGATGAAGTGATGGAACGCGTCTCCGAAGAAGCTAAAAACATAAAGGTAGGACCGGGAATGTGTGCTGATACGAATATGGGCCCTCTAGTCTCTCGAGAACAACAGGAGAGGGTATTAAATTATATTCGTTCCGGAGAAATGGCAGGAGCCCGGACTTTAACGGGAGGGCAAGTTCCAGAAAACCTGGAGTCGGGTTGTTATGTAGAGCCTACGGTATTCGACAACGTAAAACAGGATATGAAAATTGTAGCTGAAGAAATATTCGGACCGGTAGTCGTTGCCGCTCCATTTGAAGACCTCGATGCTGTCATCGCCCGAGGCAACGATACAGAATATGGTCTAGCCGCAAGCGTATGGACCAAAGATATAAACAAAGCCCACAAAGTAGCGAAAGGGCTGAAGGCAGGAACCGTATGGGTGAACAGCCACAACATATTTGATGCCGCAGCTCCGTTCGGAGGATACAAGCGCAGCGGTTTTGGCAGAGAAATGGGGATCCATGCCTTGGAAAATTACACCCAGGTTAAAAATGTTATCATTCAACTGCACGATTAGCAGCGGGTCTTTTCTAAGGACAAGCTGAATTTGGCAAACGAATTTTAAATCGAGTTCCAACCCCCAATTTGCTTTCTACTTCGATCGTTCCTTTGTGAGCCTCAGCGATCTGCTTACAAATACTAAGCCCCAGGCCACTTCCCCCTTCATCTCGGGTACGCGCCTTGTCAACCCTGTAGAATCGATTGAAGATTGAAGACAAATCTTCTTCCGGAATTCCTATCCCGGTATCCTGAACAGTCAAAACTGCAAACTCTCCATCTTTCTGAAGAGAAACCTTTAATTCCCCGCCACGCTGTGTGTATTTAATTCCATTTTGTAAGATATTCCACAGCATTTGCCGCAGCCTAACTTCATCCCCTTTGATCGGAACAGCTTCTAAAAAAGCGATGATTATCTTTATATTTTTTTCTTCGGCGAGAACTTCTGCATGTTTGCAAATTTCTTCAACCAGCGGTTTTAAATCTATCAGCTTGCAATCGAGATTAACTTGGTTCTCATCAGACTTAGAAAGCATAAAAAGGTCTTCAAGAACTTTCGACATATAATTGATCTCCTCCAAATTACTAGAGATGACCTCCTGGTATTCCTCCGGTTTTCTTGGCTTACTCAATATCAATTCGTTCTGACCTTTCAATACAGTGAGCGGTGTTCTAAGTTCATGTGAAGCATCACTGCTAAACTGACGCATTTGGACAAAAGAGTTTTCCAAACGATTCATCATTTCATTAAAGGTCAAAGCCAATTGCCCCAATTCATCCTTTATCTTTAGTACCGGGATTCGTTTACTCAATTCCTGCCCTTGACCAATTTCTCTAGCCGTATCGATGATTCTGGAAATCGGTTTCAAAGCCCTTCTCGCCATGAACCTTGCAAACAGGGCAGCTAAAATAAGGACTGAAGGAACAGCCGTGAATAAAAATATTTTCAAGTTTCCCAGAGTTTCCTGCACCGCCTCCAGAGATGTGCCAACCTGAACCAGGTTTACCAGTTTTTTCTCAAGAATTACCGGCATGGTAATTACCCGAATGGGGTGTTTGCCTCCAACCTTGAAAGTTTCATAGCTGTTCTTTCCTTCCAAAGCATCGGCATAGGCCGATTGTGATAAGGGGAACTGCGAAGCACTGATGTTGCTTGAGCGAGAGCCAACATTTCCTGAGCCATCGTAGATTCGATAAAATTTATTGAGGTTGCCTTCTCTCATAAACTGATCAAAAAACTGATTCAGTCCTGGCAAGGGTGAGTTGGAAAATCTCATAGTGGCTGAAGTGGCCACAACCGTGGCAGAAACCGTCAGAGAATTGTCTACACTTTCATAGAGACGCTTGGAGAGAAAATAATTTAGGAGGACGCTGAATAAAATCAGGATAATAGCCAACAGTACTACATACCAGGCGGTCAATCTGGAACGAATGGATTTGAATGCCATAGTTAAACCTTCATTACATATCCAACCCCCCGAAGGGTATGCAAGAGTTTGGTGGGGAAATTCTTATCAATTTTTTTTCGCAGATGATTGACATAAACATCTATCACATTTGTGAAGGTATCGAAATTGTAGTCCCAAACATGTTCGGCAATCATAGTTCGGGTTAGAACCTTGTCCTGATTTCGCATAAAATACTCAAGTAGGCTGTACTCTTTTCCCGTCAATTCTATCTCTTCATTTCCCCGGCTTACTTTATGGCTTACTAGATTAAGAGTTAGGTCGGCAATTTCCAAAGTAGTTTTTGACTCCGCTTTCCCCCGGCGCAAAAGCACCCGGATTCTTGCAAGAAGCTCGGAAAAAGCAAAAGGCTTGGTGAGATAATCATCAGCCCCCTGATTCAATCCCTCAACTTTATCATCGACAGAATCTTTTGCAGTAAGAAGCAGAATAGGGGTTTCAATCTTTCGAGTTCGGAGCCTGGAGAGAATCTCCAATCCATTTATTTTTGGAAGCATCAGGTCAAGTATGATCAAGTCATACTGGTTTTGCTCACCTAAATGAAGTCCCTCTTCCCCATCGGTGGCGATATCCACTGCATAGGTTTCTTCTTCCAAACCCTTCTTAATAAATGCTGCAACTTTTTTTTCATCTTCAACAATCAAAATACGCATTTATTCTTCCCATTTTTTCTGAACTTTATGTAACTCAATTTCTCCTTTAAGCATTTGAATATGCTTTTCACAATCCTTCTGGATAGCGGAATACATGGCACGACAACTTTCATCATTGGCATCGACCATGGCTTGTTTGCAAACCTTGACCGCCTCCTGTGAAGCTTCCATTGCCTTTAATATATTGTCATTAAATTTTTTATTCATTCTGGTCCCTTAAACACATGTTCTGCGAATATTTTAGCACTAACCCGCTCCGGCAAGGAGTTCTATTTCTTTGCCTAAAATCCAGGTTATCCGCCACTTTTCTCTTCTAATTCTCGACCAAACAGGTATTTCACCAATATGACTCCCAACACAGCCCCCAACAAAGGCAGGGCATTGATCAACTCTAGAATATATTCCCCAAAAAACCCGAAGGTTTTGATAAGATAGGCCGCAAATTTTATCCCGGATTGATCCAGCATATAAAAGATCAGGTTAATGGCAACACCACAAATGAAACCAATAAACCCACCAAATCCAAAATAAACGTATTTCATAATTTAAGCCTTCCGGGGAAAACCTTTTTCAACCGGTAAAAAATAAGTCAGGGCAAAACCTGACAGATGTTTTAACATTATACATTTTGTTCAACCAATTTTAAAACTTGAAGAATGAGATTAAAGAATAAATCAGCAATCATAACAGGTGGCGCAACAGGAATCGGCTTGGCCACAGCACGTGCTTTTTGCAAAGAAGGGGCAAAAGTAGTCCTATTTGGTCGAAGAAAAGAAAAACTCGAAAAAGCTGTTAAGGAATTGGGCGACTCTGCCTATTTTGTCCAGGGAGACATGACTAGCAACGGAGACCTGGATAAACTGATTAACGAAGCTTTGCATAATTTAAAAGGAATAGACATCCTGGTAAATAATGCAGGCTTGTTTAACGGCTCTCCATTGCACGAAATCACTGACTCCCAATGGGATGAAATGATGGATATTAATATCCGATCCGTTTTTCAGCTTACACGTCGAGTATTACCTGTAATGATGGCTCAGAAAAGAGGTAGCATAATTAATATTAGTTCTATCCTCGGTATCGTTGCTGTGCCACAAGTGGCAGCTTACAATGTTTCTAAAGGAGCATTGAACCAGTTCAGCCGATCGATAGCCGTTGAATACGGCCCTTACAACATTCGCTCAAACTCAATTTGCCCTGGTTTAATCGAAACGGATATGACTGCAGATTTAATGAAAGACGCCTCCTTAATGAAGGAGTGGAGTAAAGACTATCCTATAGGTCGGTTTGGGAAGCCGGAAGATATCGCTAACGGATGCCTGTATTTAGCCAGTGAGGAGTCTTCCTTTATAACCGGAGCGGTACTACCTATAGATGGTGGATTTACAGCACATTAAGGACAAACCTTGACGCACGCACTGGCAAGTGACTAAAATTAGGATATCATCGAATAAATGAATCCCCTGAATCGAGTTTTATAAATTTACCTATGAAATATGAAACAGTAATTGGGCTTGAAGTTCATGTCCAAATAAATACGAAAACCAAAATATTTTGTTCCTGCTCTACAGAGTTTGGCAAGCCACCCAACGCCAATACCTGCCCAATTTGTTTGGGAATGCCTGGGGTTCTTCCTGTACTGAACAAACAGTTCCTAGAATCATCTATGAAAGCCTGTCTGGCGACGAACTGCACGATTGCACCTATGAACCGTTTCGCTCGGAAAAACTATTTCTACCCCGACCTGCCAAAAGGTTATCAAATTTCACAGTTTGAAGAACCCTTAGGCGTTAACGGGCATATCAATATTTATCTCGATGGAACAAAAAAGCGAATTGGGTTAACCCGCATCCATATGGAAGAAGATGCAGGCAAATTAATTCACGGGGAAAATTTGGGCAGCCCAGAAAACAGCTATGTAGACTTCAACCGAACAGGGGTCCCTCTTTGCGAAGTTGTTAGCGAACCCGACTTAAGATCAGCAGAAGAAGCACGAGCTTATCTTGGCGAATTGAAAGCCATCTTGGAATACACTGAAGTCAGTGATTGTAATATGGAGGAAGGAAGTCTGCGATGCGATGCCAATATATCCATACGCCCTGAGGGTCAAAAAGAACTTGGAACACGCACTGAATTAAAAAACTTAAACTCCTTTAAGTTTATCCAAAAAGCCATTGAATACGAAGTGGACAGGCAAACTCGGGTTTTGGAACAAGGTGATAAAGTCATTCAAGAAACTCGTCTTTACGATTCAGATCGTGGCGAAACCTTTTCGATGCGAAGCAAAGAGGAAGCCCACGACTACCGTTATTTTCCAGACCCCGACCTCGTCCCAGTCGTTGTAGACGAATCCTGGGTTGCAGAAATTCAGAAAACCATACCTGAACTTCCAGAAAAAAAACGCAGCCGCTTTGTAACAGAGTTTGGCATTCCTGAATACGATGCGGGAGTACTGACCTCTTCTAGAGAGCTTGCTGACTACTTCGAGAAATGCACCACCTTATTTTCAAAACCCAAAATTATCAGCAACTGGATAATGGGCGATTTACTGCGAGAGCTGAACAAAAGCAATAAGGAAATAAAGGATTGCCCCGTCTCTCCTGAAGCCCTCATCAATTTACTGAAATTAATTGATGAAGGAGTGATCAGCGGGAACACCGCTAAAGAGGTATTTGAGGACATGTACCATACCCAAAAAGACCCTGCAGCAATTGTTGAAGAAAAAGGGCTCAAGCAAATTACCGATGACAGCGCCATTGACGCAATGGTCGAAGAAGTTCTGCAAGCCAACCTGAATTCGGTTGAAGAATTTAAAGGTGGCAAGGAAAAGGTTTTGGGGTTTCTGGTTGGGCAAGTCATGAAAGCCAGTAAAGGCAAAGCAAATCCTGGCGCAGTGAATAAGCTTTTGAAAGAAAAAATGGCATCCATGTAATGCAGGAATAATTGAATATGAATTTAAGAATAATATTTTTGGCATTTGTTTTTCTATTTGGTTTATCCATTAACAATATTTCTAATGCAGAAACAGATTCAACGGGAAACAACCGTTTCATAGACAACAAGGATGGCACAATTTCTGATTCTGAAACGGGGTTGATGTGGATGCAAAATGATTCCTATTTACATTCCGGGCATTGGCTAAGTTGGTATGAAGCTAAAGAATATATAACCCAGCTAAACAACGCGGGTTTTGCTCATTACTCAGATTGGCAACTTCCTACAACTCGGGAACTAAAGACATTATTTGACGAAGAAAAATTGAATAGTTCTCAAGTGGGGCGAGAAATGAAAATCCACACAGATCCTTTATTCGGAAAAAACGGTAGCGGATCTTTGTGGTCTGCCGATGAAAATGGCAGACATAACGCTTTTGGGGTTGTATTCAACACCGGTGGTGTTTTCAGCGGAAACAAAAAATCCCGCTCTCGTAAGGCCACGAGAGCTGTTAGGGTATACTCAAATAAACATTAATAATTTTTAGGATAGTAAAAATAAAATGCCAGCTTTCGTTCTTTTTTTCTCATTCATTTCAGCAAGTATTTTTTTCACTTCTTCGGTTTGGGCTACTTACCCCACTCCAGACATAGCTCATTGGGAACTTTCGGTATCAGAGGAACGAAATGATCCAGACTACAAAGAAATAGAAAATCTCGTAAAACAAAAAAAGTACGATGCGGCCCTATCCTTATTGGATAAAAAAAATAAAGCACTTCCTAGAGAAGCCACACCGGTTATTTTAAAATCTTTTGTTCAGCATGAAAAAGGAATGGCAAAACAATCGCTGGATACTTTATTAATTGGATTTAAAATGGAACGGCAGCACCCAGCCTTGCATTTTGCCTTTTGTCAAATCCATAGGAAACTCGGAAACGCAAAAATTTCTGACAGGGCTTGTGTAATAGCAGCACAACAACATTACAAAAATCCCCTGGCGCATTACGAATATGCCAAAACTTTAACGGCGACAGGCGATGCTCAGGGGGCATTGAAAGAGTTGAGCCAAGCTGAAGCTCTGGACCAAAAAAACGCTACCTACCCCCTTGAAAAAGGAATGCTTCTTATATACCTGAATAACAATACTGAAGCAGAGAATGCTTTCAAGAAGGCACTTTCCCTGGACGAAAAGAATATTGAAGCAGCCTACCAACTTGCGTATTTATATGCCACTCAAGAGAATAAGGAGCTTGCCAATTCTTATATCAACAAAATTTTGGAAATGAGAATGCAACACCCTAAAGCTGAGTCGGCTAAAGTGCTGAGAGATTATGTAAATAAAAACGCGACGCAAAAGCTTCCGCAAAAAATTGACCCGAAACAATATCATTTAAGCTTGTCAAAATCTCTTTACCAAAATAAAAATTATGGCCTGGCTCTTATTCACATAGAAACGGCTGCAAAACTAAGCCCCGATGACCAAAAGATACAAGAAATTCTAGTAGGCATGTACAGTCTGTTTTTAAGACTGGATAAGACCGAAGAGGCGGTATCCCGTCTTATCGAATCAGCAAAAGATAATAATCGTTTAAAAAGTAGGGGTTATCAAGAATGGGGTGATATAGCCATTCTTCGTGGAAAATTAGATAAGGCTAAAGAGCTCTATGAAAAAGCCAAAGAATTAGGTGACCCACAAGATGTAGCCAAAACAACTTTAGCAGAATTCCCTGACTCAGGAACGCCTATAGACCGGTTACCTTTAAACCCGAACGAATTGTTTATTGACCCTGCAAACTCTTTGAACAGAAAAGGTGAAATATTTGCCCACTTTGGAATGTACCAACGTGCCTTGGGAATATACTCCATGATTGTGCGAATGGAACCTTCAAATCTTACAGCCCTCTTAAACATGGCTACCGTAAACTATAAAAGTGAAAAATATAACAGGACCATTTCTATTTTAGAAAGACTACTCGTAATCCATCCACAACACGAAAACCTTCTTTCTCACCGTCTACTTCTTGCTAGAGCTTATGTTATGAAAGGCGATCTTGGAGACGGATTAAAAAATGTGGATATGGCGATAAGGCTGAACCCAAACTCAAGACAGATGATTGCAGCAGATCCAGTTTTTGAAAAATTACGGGGTCTTGAAGGATTTCAAAAACTGATGAATTGATTCTTTCGCCCTGATCACAATGTTAATGGCCTAAGACCCAATTCTACCTGGACAAACTTAGTTTGACTTTAGTCTTTACGTCTTGTTTAATTGATACAATCCCACTACTTGAGATCTTTTAATAGGCGGTGAAATATGAGTAGTTCCAAGACAAAGCTACGCATGAAATTAATTTTCCTAGCCCTTTATGTTTTGATTCTAATTCCAGGGAAAACGGCATCTGCTGCTGATATTTGTATAGAAGGCCTAAAAGAACTGCATGGAAGCCAAGGCGTGATTCAGGATAAAGGTGGGGTCTGGGGCTATCTAGAACAATCCAAACCTCTCAGATCAGAGTCCCTTATAGGTCTCCAAATTGACGGAAAACTGCAACGTTTGATTTCCATTTTTGAGAACTTATGCAGTGAAGGAAAAATTCCGACCGCTAGTCTTCATAGTCAGATATTAGACTTACTGGGAGATACTCGGATGGTCTTTAATAGAAGTGGAGACCGAAGAAAAAAAGAAGTATTTTTGGAATCTCTTAACGCCCTGCATAAAAAAATCAATATACTCCTCGAAAAACTTCCAAATTAAAAAATATTATGGCAACGAAAGAAATTAAAGAAGGAAACAAAGCTCCTGATTTTACAGCCCTTGACCAGAACGGGAAAAAGGTCAAACTCAGTTCTTTTAGGGAGAAAAAGAATGTCGTTCTATATTTCTATCCTAAAGATATGACACCCGGTTGCACGACGCAAGCTTGTGATTTCAGGGATCAGCAAAAAAGTTTCAAATCGACCGTAATCCTCGGTGTTAGCATCGACTCTCAAGAAAGGCACCAGAAGTTTATTGAGAAATACGACCTACCCTTTTCCTTACTTGCGGACATTGATAAAAAAGTGGTGCAGAAATACGGAATCTGGCAGGAGAAAAAGCTCTACGGAAAAACTTTTATGGGCATTGTTAGAACAACTTTCTTAATTGATAAAAATGGCACTGTAAGAAAAATATTCCCAAAAGTAAAAGTTAAGAACCACATTGAAGAAGTTCTTACCGCATTGAAAGAGCTCTAACCTCCAGCCATCAACCGCTCAATCTCCCTCACACTTTTTGGAATGATACTTGAAAGGTTCAGACAACCTTTCTGGGTCATGACCAGATTATCCTCAATTCTAATCCCAATGGTTTCATCATAAGTTTTTCCATTCAATCGAATTTTAAATTCTCCATACAGGCCTGGCTCATTACTTATCATCCACCCTGCTTTCATTGGCTTAGTAGCATAGTTACGAAATGGATCGCCGTCATGTTCCTGTTCACCCATCAAATGGCTCACACCGTGGGGTCTTTCATTGTATCGAAGTTTGAATTTACCTCCGGCGTCAGAAAACTTATCCTTCAAACCATCATTCACCACCCTCCAACACACATCATTCAATTGTTCAACCGTAACTCCGGCCCGAGCCGCCTTTTCTACTTCCTTTTGTCCCTTCAGAACAATTTCGTAAAGCATTTTCTGCATAGGATTAAATTTTCCTGACACAGGAAATGTTCTAGTAATGTCCGCGTGCATGGTCATCCAGCGAACACCGAAATCGATCAACATCATTTCATTTTTAGAAATCGGATCATCATTTTTCATGTAGTGAAGAATTGTCGCATTGGTACCCGAGGCAACAATGGAGGGATAGCTGAGACCAAAAGGAGAGTTCATCAGCATTTTTCCTTCTAAATAACCCTGAATCTGGCATTCATTTTTAAAATCACCAAAGTTTTTCAACATCATCTTGAACCCTTCTCCGGTGATTTCCTGAGCCTTTCTGGCATTTTTAACATCGTACTTATCTAAAGGCAGGCGCAAATCAAAGTGATTCTCCATTACGTTTTTAAGAGCAGTTTTGGGAGCCTTCCACTCACGCACCCAACCTGCGAGCTTCTGTTTAAAGTCGTAATTATGGTCGGTTGTAATACTGGTTTTCTTTCCTTTTCGCGTCCCCTCATACCAAAACGTCCCTAGAGATTTCTTTTTATTCTTGAGAAACCTTTCTTTAAGGACTTCTTTTAATTCACCAATATCACGAACATCTTTAATTCCCGTAACCGACTGGACCTCTTTAACACTCTTCTTATCCCCCACACCAAATCGAACACCTTCCCAAAACTCCATTATTCGATCCTTCCGGCCAACAAAAAGAATCTCCTTAGATTCTTTTGACTTGGGGTCCAGCAACAAAATGACATTATTCTGATTAATGCCGGTCAAATACATCATCGCCGGTTCCTGGTAGGTGGGACTATGAGCATAGGCCCAAACGGTTTTCCCTCCCGGTCCATAGGGAACACCCGCTATGACCATTAACGAGTCTTCCTTTTTCATCAATTTGTTTCTTCTATCGCGATATCTGCGTTTGGCAGAGGCCCCTGCCCCACCATCACGAAATATTCCTGAGTGAACTTTCTTTTTCGTTTTCATATATTTTAAATTTAAGTATTAATATTATTTGAGTTGTAAATAATCTTCCTCTTTAAATATACTACAACAAACATTAGGTATTTTAATGGTTTAACTTCAAACTTAGGCGACGTCCAAAATGTGCGGAAGATATACTCTTTCAAAATCAATTAAAACCATCGAGTCGCATTTCAAGCCCGTACGCATCAGCCTTAAATATTTCCCCAGTTTTAATATTGCTCCCAGCCAGACCTCGGCAGTCGTAGTTAACTCCGAAAACCAAACGCAACTGACAGAAATGAAATGGGGATTGATCCCGTCCTGGGCAAAGGATGTTCAAATGGGCAATAAGCTCATTAACGCTCGTTCAGAAACCCTTCACGAGAAACCCAGTTTTCGGGACTCTTTTAAAAACCAGCGTTGCCTGATTCCAGCAGATGGATTCATCGAATGGAAAGGAAAAAATCCGCATTATATAAGAATGAAAGACCAAGGTCTGTTTGCGTTTGCGGGGCTTTGGTCAACATGGGATTCTGGGGAAGACCCACTCAACACCTTTGCAATTGTCACCACGGAGGCAAATAAAAAATTGTCCCCATTGCATTCGAGGATGCCGGTTATTTTACGTCCAAAGGATTATGATACATGGCTATCTGGCCAAAGCAATTCTCTATCGTCCCTATTTACACCCGCCCTGGATGATGAACTGGAATATTTTGAGATATCGACCGCCATCAACGCCCCCAAGAACAACGAAGAAAAACTATTACAACCTTCAGGGCAAAGCTCTTTTACTTTTTAACAAGTATAGCCAACCACTCTTTATCTTTTCTTTGCTCAGCAGAATTTTTAGCTTGAGTCAGTTTCTGAATTTCAAACAAATCTGAAAAGCTTTTGACAATATCATCCTGAGTCGTATTGAAGGGCGGTCCACCTTCCTGCCCCGTATGATAGAAAAGGCCTGCAAGCATCCCACCTTTTTTCAAAGCTCTTGCAACGGTTACAACATACATAGGCCTCTGTTCAGGAGATATCGCGCAAAAAAACGTCTGCTCTATAGACAAATCATAAGTTTCATTATGCGCCTGGTCCAACTCAAAAAAATTCATATGTAAAACCTGGGCATCCAGTTTTCTTTCCTCAACCACGGCTTTCAAATGGCTTACAGCACCTGTTGAATAATCAACGGCAGTCACATCAAATCCATTCTCAGCAAGATAAACCACTTCATGCCCCCGACCGCATCCCGGAACTAAAGTTTTACCCGGAACAATCAAATTCGACTCCAACAAGCTGACAAAGGGTGGCGCAACCTGCCCCAGGTCCCACCCCAGATCGCCCTCATCGTAGTGACGCTGCCAATCCTCCATTGAATAGCCGTTTTTATTTTCTTCAGTCATTTAGAAAGTTATATTTCAGGTTGTAAGGAAGCTAACAGGTTCAAAGGGGAGTGATCATTTAAATAGTTGTGTGGCGATGGAGGCCCCTGCGGCATAGGTGCCGATCATGGAACCAAAACTAGAGAAAAAGAAAATCAATAAAAGTCTCGCGACCCGGTTTTTCCACCACATGGAATATTGGGAAATATCTTCGCGAAGAGATTCAAAATCGCTGACCTTCGGTTTTCGCATATAGGACTCGACCAAACCCACAACCATCCCTGCTCCAATGGTCGGGTTCAACGAGGTCAGTGGAGCCGCAAAAAAAGCAGCGATGATAGAAACAGGATGCCCCAGTGCCAAGGCAGTACCTAAAGCGCATAATCCGCCATTGAGCAAAACCCAGGTGACGACCAATTGCCCCCCAAGTTCCGGGGATTTCATGAATCCCACCACAAACATGCTGACAATCAAAGCACAAATACCCCAACCGATATACAATCCTAATTTACTGGGTGGCGGTTTCTTATCGAGTTCTTCTAAATGTTTAGCATCGGGGGGAGACTCCATATTAGGCATCATGCCCTGAAGGTGACCGGCTCCGACCAATGCAAGGATTTTTTTAGGCGCATGGAAGGATTCAGAAATTTGCGCCAACCGACCTACCATGTATTCATCGCGTTCATCGATCAACACCCGTTTAATTTCTGGCAACTCTTCACCAAACTCGCTGACTACGGCATGTAGCATGTCACCGCGCTTTAAATCTTCTATTTGATCTTCACTGATTTCTTCGCCGACAAAAACCCCAGCGATCAAACCACCGACTATTTTAAACTTCTGCCAAAAAGAAACCTCAGTAACCAATCTGTGAAGAGTGGTTGAGATATTACGATCGATTACTTCAAGACGAAGACCCTTTTCTCGGGCAAGCTCTACCGCACGGAGCATCTCTTTACCCGCTTCAACCCCTATTCTTTCTGCCAGCCGTTTCTGGTAAGCGGTCAAAGCCAGGTTGATCAAAAGCAGTCCGGCTTTCTTTTTCTTGAAGACCTGATATATATCCAGATTTTTCCACCAGGCTTGATTGGTGATATTTTCCAGACGGGGTCCACAAAGCTCAACAGCGA
>JAJDAV010000161.1 GCA_029261695.1 Nitrospinaceae bacterium
GCATTGCCTTCCTGCTCATCGAGAAATGGAAATTACTTCTGAGGTTCTGGATGGTGAAAAATCAATTGTTTTTGATCAGGCAGAGAACAGATTGCATGTCCAGAAAGCGATACTCGAAACATTGTTGTCCGAATCAAATCAATGATATAGTTCTTCAAACGGAAAATAATAATAACGATCGTGAAAATTGCAATGAACCTTTGGAAATCAGCCGCACTTTTCTCTAAATTCCATTTCCCCCGTCTCACACTCATCCTATTCTTAGTAATTTTATTTGGCGGTTCTTTTCCTAGCTCGCCTTTCGCAGAAGAAACCAGCTTAAAACTTCAGCGACACCTGGTTCTAATATCCAAAAAGATTATCGTCCTTGAGAAAGAAATTGATGCGCTCAGAAAAAAATCGGAAACCAAGGAGAACCTTCAAAAAATAATAGATCTACAAACACAAATTGATCGTTTAAATCTCAACTTTGATTCAAGAGCCACCAACTTATCATTAGAAGATAGTTCCTTAAAGAAAAAGGAAAAATCTCCTTGGACAAAACAGCTGGAAGATATCACCGCCCCTCTTCTTCAGGCAATTCGTGACCTGACCGAAAAACCACGTAAAGTCGATTTCCTTAAAAAACGCATTACTTCTCTGGAAAACACTCTCAACATCCATAAAGAGGCATCCCAAAACCTGATGGACTTGCAAAAGAATCAGGAAACAATCGCTAAAGATTCTCAACCCGAAGAGAAGCGTTACTTGGCAAGATTGGCTTTGTTGAAAAATAAATATGACCCTGAGCTAACTCGACTGAATCTAGAAGAGGCCAAAAAAGATCTAAAAGAAATTCTTTCATCCGATGAATCGCTTTTGGATACCGCAACAAACCAGATAAAAGATTTTCTCAAGAATAGAGGTAAAAATTTATTGATAACACTGGCCGCTTTTTCTGGTCTGTGGTGGCTACTCAATCGTCTAAGAAGATGGATTTTGAAATTAAATCTTTTTGCACAATTGAGCCCTGCTTTCGGGAAACTTTTTAGCGCAGCCTATAATATTTTTATTCTCATTATCTGCTTGATAGTAGGTCTGGCTTGCTTATATTTCTTCAATGATTGGCTCCTAATCAGCCTTATTGTCATGATCCTTCTGCTGATCGCATGGACCTCACGGCAATACCTCCCTACCTTTCTTCAAGAAATAAAACTTATAGTTAATTTGGGAACCGTTCGAGAAGGAGAAAGACTTATCTGGAGCGGAGTTCCCTGGCTGGTAAGAGATATTGGCTTAAGTGCCATACTCATCAACGAAAACCTGGAGGGGGGAGAGATCAGGCTTCCTGTCCGGAACTTGATTGACAAGCATTCACGGCCTGCCGTAGAAGGAGAGCCTTGGTTTCCTTCCAAAATTGGAGATTGGGTTATCCTTAATGATGGTTCCTTCGGCAGGGTAAAGCATCAGACTCTAGAGCAGGTTGTTCTTGGTTTAAAAGGAGATTCATTAAAGTATTATTCAACGAATGAATTTTTAAACCAATTTCCCCTGAACATTTCAACTGGATTTCGTTACTGCATCGAGTTCGGTCTGGATTACAAAATACAGGACAGAATTTGCGAAGAAATCCCAACGATTATTGAAAATGGGTTAAAAAATATTCTCGCCAAATATTTTGACGGTAACTCTCCTGATTTTAATTTTTTAGAAGTTCGTTTTGACAACCCGGCTGCAAGTTCCTTGAATTTAATGATAATCATCCATGCAGACGGGAAATGTGCTGATCGCTACGAAGAGAACAAACGGGAAATTCAAACCGCTCTGGTTCAAATCTGCAATGAAAACAATTTAACCATTCCCTTCAGCCAGCTCACAATTAATATGGCCGAAAATCCCCAGCCCCTCGACCAAAAAAATAGTGATTAAATTCGAAGTATTAAAGAAACATAGTCACTCTTCTGCACGTCTTGGAGTTCTAACCACACCCCATGGAAAAATTAACACTCCATGTTTTATGCCTGTAGGTACGCAGGCAACCGTTAAAGCTTTAACCCCCGAAAATCTGGAATCGATGGGGGCACAAATTATTCTGGGAAACACCTACCACCTTTATTTGAGGCCGGGGCATGAGTTGATTCAATCGCTGGGAGGCCTCCATAAGTTCATGAACTGGCACCACCCTATTCTTACAGATAGTGGAGGGTATCAAGTTTTTAGCATGAACAAACTAACAAAAGTTACTGAAGAAGGTGTTAAGTTCAAGTCACATATTGACGGCTCCAGCCATTTCATCTCCCCTGAAAAGGCTATCGAAATTCAACAGGCATTGGGCGCAGATATTATCATGGCATTTGATGAACCCACTCCTTATCCTTCAGACATTCCAACAACTCAAAAATCTTTGCAACTAACCACTCGCTGGGCAAAACGATGCAAAGATGCTATGAAATCTGAGAATCAATCTCTTTTTGGAATTGTTCAGGGAGGAATGCACCCCAGTCTAAGAAAAGAAAGCACAGAACAAATCACTTCTTTGGATTTTCCCGGCTACGCAATTGGTGGATTAAGTGTGGGAGAAGAAAAACATTTGATGAACGACATGACAGAACTGACCGCATCACTATTGCCCGAGTTGAAACCCCGATATTTGATGGGTGTTGGAACCCCTGAAAATCTACTGACCTGCAGTTCTATGGGGGTAGATATGTTCGACTGTGTCATGCCAACCCGCAATGCCAGAAACGGGTATTTGTTTGTAACCGGTGGGAAAATTAATATCAGAAACTCGCAACACCAAAGGGATCCAGATCCTATAGATCCAAATTGTCCTTGCTACACATGCAAAAATTTCTCAAGGGCTTATCTTCGGCATCTTATTATGGCGGGGGAAATTCTAGCCCTGCACCTTCTTACATTACATAACTCAACATTTTATCAAACTTGGATGAAGAGCATTCGACAAGCCATCGAAAAAGACATTCCTTTTTCTTTCACTTGGAGCGCTTCCGAATAATTCGTTTTCTACGAGTCTCTTATAACGCCGTGAATCTTGAACTCATTTACATCGTAACCCGAGCGCTTTGAAAGAGAGGCCTGAGCAACCGCTTTTAAAATCTCAACTTTTTCCGAATCCATCCACTCTAAAAACCGTTCAAAAACCTGTTCGGGAAAATATAATGTAAGATTCAACTTCGCTCGCTGATAAACAAATCCAGACCGCATTGGGTTACTCCTAACTGGCTTATACTCAACATGACCTTGAAGCATATAATCCGCGATCTCTCTCCATTCTTCACCAATTTTCAACAGGTTCTCTCGTATCAAGGAAAGAAATCGTCCCTGCTCTGGAAGTTCATAGGTATAACTTTTCATAAGAATAATTTACCCAATTAATTTGGCGCGCAAAGCTAAAAATAGTGGGATTTCCTTGCGCGAACGGTTTTCCGCTTTTGCTCTTTTCCCCGGCAAGCTCTTTTTATTTGATATCCATTCTTCCAATCCATCCATAGCAAAACCGGCTCCTGCAAGCGCAGTCACATAGCTTTCAAGAGGACGATGATAGGTAAGAGTAAAAGAATCTTTATCCGCAAATGGCGGTGTAAGAATAGGAACATTGGTTTCCGTTCTATAGTGATCGATTCTACGATATTCAATTTTTTTCTCTTCGTCCCATCCCCAGTGAGTCTGCCGAGGAATACGAAAACAGGGGTGGGTCATAACCACAACGAAATGACATTGTGGTTTTAATCCAATAGCCGCATTTTTAAATAATGCCTCAATATTTTCAATGTTCTGGATGGCCATCAAACAAGCCATTCCATCGAAACGATCTTTTTCAAAGTTATCAGGATCAGCAACATCACCAACCCGAAAACGAATCTTGGAACCTGAGCGAGATTTAGCATGGTTGATTAATTCTGCTGAAGAATCGAGTCCTTCGGCCCGCATTCCTTTCCCAGATAAATAACGAGAAAAAACTCCTTGCCCACAAGCCAAATCAAGAATCCTATCTCCCTTTTTAGGACTCAGCATTTCAAATACACCCGGCATGATGATATCTTTTTGAAAATCCGTTCCCTGCGACCCCACTAATGTGTCATACCAACGCGAGGCCTGATCCCACAAAGTAACCTCCTTTTTCAAAGGTGGCCTTTTTCCTCTTTTGTTTTCTGGTTTTCGTCTCAAAATATTACCTTATTAAACTAGCACCGCCAGATATTCCAACTGGAAGGTACAAGAAAAATCCTTTATAATTTTAGATCATTGGAGAAAAATAATTTCCTCGCCTTTAGAATTCAACTCCAGGTAATAACTCCTTATGCAAAAACTAAGACCGCAACAAATATTTTGGCTTAAGCTCTTCCTGGTTTTTCTTTCTCTGTTCATCCATTCCTGCGGAACTTTGAATCCGTTCAAACAAAGCCAAGAAGAACTAGATATTAAAATCAAAGCGTATAATTTCGAATTCGAAAGCAAGGCAATGGAACGATCTTCCAGGTTTGTTCATCCTGATCACAGAGAAGAATTTCAAAAGAAATCCCTACAAATAATTAAAAACGTGTCCATCATGGAAGCCTCCACGCTTGACTTGAAATTTCTCAAAGACAATAAACCCGTTCCTTCAACTTCTTCAATCTTTGAACAGGATTTCGACAAAGCTGAATTAAACGTTCGCTATCAACTTTCTATTTTACCCAGCACTAAGCTAAAAACAATTACAGTAAAGCAGGAATGGGTTAGAGTTGATGGTATTTGGTTTCTTATTCCTAATTTAGATCCGTTTTTAAATTAAAACCAGAGGCTAACAATCATACAAGCTTACAACTTGACCTCTACTGCATGATTTAAAGAAATAGTCGTTGGAGTAACCTTACAGTTCATCCCATAAAGTTCCACCCCTTCTTTCTCAGCCAAGCGTAAACATTCACCAAATTCAGGATCAATTTTATCATTGCAGGTGATGGACTCAGTATCCGAACGCTGCGAGACAAACAAGACTGCCGCTCGATAACCTTTGTCACAAAACTCAATTAATTCCTTTACGTGTTTGATGCCTCGCTGAGTTGGGGCATCAGGAAATTTCCCAATACCATCTTCAACTAAACTTACAGATTTAACTTCCACATAAGCGGCGCCCCTGGGAAAACTCAGTCGAAAATCGAATCTACTATTACCCGCTTTGACTTCACCTGCAAAACCGGAGTAACCTTTTAAGAAAGGAAGGGATTGTTCCATCAACGCATTGGCTACCAGAGAATTGGCAAACGCGGGAAAAGTTGAAACCCAGATAGAACCATGTCGAACAAGAACAAGAGTATAATCCGTTTTGCGCTTTTCGGAAGGTTGGTGAACCAATCGGACTTTTCGTTGAGCCAGCAATAATCCCGGTAATCGGCCAGGATCTGGGACATGAGCCAATACTTCTTCTCCATTAATTTCGACCCGCGCCAGATAACGATTTGGTCTTTCTAGAAACACACCCTCCACGATCTTTTCGCCAAATCTCATAGTTTGGACTCCAAAAACAAGCAGGGTTAGTGACAGATTAGAGGACTGAAATCAAACGGTGAACAACCGTTTAGTGTTGACCGCTTTCTTTTCCTGCATCTAAATTGACAGTTTTCTCAAGATGCAAAAGAGATTCAACAGAGGGAGATACGCGGTCAATGAAAGGCTTCGGGTATAAACCGATAAATAGTATTAATAGGCAGGCAGGAAGAAGAAGTTTGAATTCACATGAGTTAATATCCGAAACGTTTTCCGAGTTGGGTTTTTCCTGCATCGATCCCTGAAACATATAAAGCATATATATCGAGGCAAACACAATAGACAACCCACCCATCAACACCAGGATGCCTGCCATACCATCCAACAATTGGGAAGTCCATACCCCCATCAATATTAAAAACTCACCTACGAATCCATTTAACCCTGGCAAACCTAGCGCAGCCAGCATTACGAGCATAAAAGTTCCATAAAGAACCGGCATAGCTTTGCTGAGCCCACGGAGTTCACCGAGGTTGCGCGTACCCATTCTCATTTCAATAAATCCTACGATTAAAAACAAAGCAGAAGCTATTATTCCGTGATTGACCATTTGTAGAACACTTCCTTCGATGCCCTCTCCATTACGAGCAAAAATTCCCAAAACAATAAACCCAAGGTGACTGATACTTGAATAAGCTACAAGGGCCTTAATATCTTTTTGTGCAATGGCAATCCAGGCACCGTAAACCATTCCCGTCGCGGCCATAACCCCGATAACCAAAGCCATACTTTCCACTGCCTCTGGAAAGAGTGGAAGACAGAAACGTAAAAAACCATAAGCCCCGGTTTTAGACATCGCCCCTGTTAAAAGTATCAAGGCAGGAATCGGACATGCAACATATGCATGAGGCAACCAACTGTGCAATGGGAAAACAGGGACTTTAATTGCAAATGCTACAAAAAAGAATAAGAACATCCAAATCTGCATGGATGGGTCAATATGGGTATGAACCAGAGTGCGAAGATCAAAAGTAACGTCATGAGTAGCCCCATAATGAATCATCGTTAGCGAAACAATTGCTATCAACATCAGCAAACTACCCACCAAGGTGTAGATAACAAATTTCATGGTGGCATAAACACGACGACCTTCACCCCAGATACCAATAATGAAATAAGTCGGTACCAGCATTAATTCCCAAAAAACATAGAACAAAATTGTATCTAACGCCAGAAAGACACCAAGCGTTCCTGCCTCTAAAGCCAACATCAAGGCGATAAAGTTTCTAAGATTTTTTTCCTGATTCAGGGAAAAAATAATGGCTATGACACCCAGAAAAGCAGTCAGCACGACCATCCACAGACTGATACCATCAACCCCTACTAAATAATTAATATGGAGTGCAGGAACCCAATGGAAGGACTGGACAAACTGCATTTCAGGGTTGCTAGGATCAAAAGAAACCAACACCCACAAGGAAACCAGCAAGGTAGCCGATGCCGCACCTATCCCCGTTGACTTTATAAGCCCGGTATTTTCTCGGCTGACAAATATCAGTGCCAGTGCCGCAACCAGAGGAATAAAAATTATTAGGGATAACATTTTTTTATCTACAGGAACACAACAAATAATAAAATAATCACCATTCCGGCAACCATGTTCAACGCGTACGTACGAACTCTTCCCGTCTGCCAGAAACTAATTCCGCGGCTCACCTCTTTAACCTGAAAGCCAACCTCGTCAACGGCATAGTCTATACCTTGCTTTTCAGCCTTTTCTTCTAAAAATGCACCAATCGCTTTTGTGGGTTTCACAATTAAAAGATCATAAATTTCATCTAAATAATACTTGTGGAAAACCAAATCATACAGCGGTGCAAAAACCTCTTTGATCAATCCCACACGGTCCTTACCGGTCACATACAACAACGCTGCGGTGGCTATACCTCCTACACCCGCAAGAAGGGCAATGGTCTCCAACATACCATCATGATGGTGGTGCACTTCTCGACCAAATACAGGAGCCAAAAATTCATCCACAAGAGGCGCAAGTAATCCGCCAAAAAGCGCCAAAGCGGCCAATACTAATAATGGGACAGCCATTAACGCGGGGGATTCATGAGGGTGCGCATCTGGACTGCGTGTTTTACCAATAAAGGTATAAAAATAAACACGGAAAATATAAAACGCAGTCATGCCCGCAGTAATAAGCGCAATAGCCCAAAAAACAAAATTCCCCATATCTTCGTGATATGAGCTAAGAATGATTGCTTCTTTACTGAAATAGCCGCTGGTTAATGGAAAACCGGCAAGAGCCAAAGCACCAATTAAAAAAGTTGCATGGGTTAAGGGCATGATTTTTTGAAGCCCGCCCATCTTTCGAATATCCTGTTCACCGTCCAGCGCATGAATGACACTTCCCGCTGCAAGAAACAACAGCGCCTTGAAAAACGCATGTGTCATCAGGTGGAACATACCCAAGCTATATACGCCAATTCCCATTGCAAGAAACATATAACCCAACTGACTCATGGTGGAGTATGCGATTACACGCTTGATATCGTATTGCACCATCCCCATCGTTCCTGCAAATACTGCGGTCAATACACCCACGGTGGCAATGAGATACATTGTGAACGGGGCCAACTCATACAACACATGACATCGGGCAATGAGGTAAACCCCGGCGGTAACCATAGTTGCAGCATGAATCAATGCACTGACGGGTGTTGGACCTTCCATCGCATCGGGCAGCCAGGTGTGTAATGGCAGTTGTGCCGATTTTGCAAAAGCACCGACAAGTAATAATAAGGTAATTAAAAGAATTTGGTCGTCATTGATACGAAAGGTGCCTGGAGCCGCGGCAAAAACATCGACAAAATTTAAAGTGCCAAATGATTCAAAAATAACAAAGGCGGCAATTACCATGCCAACATCGCCAATAACATTCATCACAAAAGCTTTACGCGCAGCGAGCACCGCACTGGTCTTTTCTTTATAAAAACCTATTAACAGGTAAGAAGCCAAACCTACCAAGGCCCAACCCACGATGAGAAAAAAGAAGTCCGCTGCTGCAACCAACACCAGCATGGAGAAAATGAATAAGTTTAAATAAGAAAAGAATCGCGAATACGCTGGGTCATCATGCATATAACCAATCGAGTAAACATGAATTACAAACCCAACCCCCGTAACAATGAGGAACATGAAAACCGAAAGCGGGTCGACCATAATTGCCAGGTCTAACTTAAACGTCGCTGCCGATATCCATTGATATAGAACTTCAACTCGGCCCACACGCTCTTCAGCAGGAAGAAACAACAAATCGCTCAAAGCTACCAGCGAGGTAAGAAAAGATCCCCCTACCGTTCCACAGCCAATAACTCCGACAAGGGTCTTAGAAATTCGCTCCCCGTACCAGCTAAGGTAAATGAACCCGGCCAAAGGAAATAATAAAATGAGCCAACTGCTTGCGAACAAAATTTAGCCTTTCAGTGCATTAATATGATCCACATCCATCTCATGCCGGGTGCGAAAAATTGTAAGGATGATTGCCAAACCCACCACGACTTCGGCAGCGGCAACGGTCATAATAATCAAAGCAAATATTTGCCCATCCAGCGAATTCAAAAAACTGGAGTAAGCAATTAATAGAAAGTTCACAGAGTTCAGCATCAACTCAACCGACATAAACATGATCAGCGGATTTTTTCGGATAATAAATCCACAAGCCCCGATACAAAAAACAGATGAGCTTATAAGCAACACAAATTCCTGACCCATATTTATCGCCTTTTCAAAGGAGCAAAAGAAAATTTTGCCAGACAAATTACACCTACCGCCGCAACCAAAAGCAAAGCTGAGGCCAATTCAAATGCTATAAGATGCTTGGAATAAAGTTCCAAGCCAATCGCTTTGGCTGTACCAAAAAGTTCGGGACTGATTTCCCCTTCAATCTGCTGGGTAGGACCTACAGTTGCAGACAAATACAACTCCCCCGCCAGAGTAAGAATAAATGTGAAAGCGATCGAACGTTCCAGTGAGTTTTCTTGAATTTCTTTCTTCCCACCTAATAAAGCGATGATGAACAAAAACAAAATCATTACCGCACCGGCATAGACAATAATCTGCACCGCTGCTAAAAATTCAGCATTATAAAGAAGGAAAAGTAGCGCAAGGCAAATCATGTGGCTGATCAAATACAGCGCACAATAAATTGGCGAGGAGCATAAAATGACCCCCAAGCTGGCCAACACTGCCGTTATGCCCACGGTAAAAATTACTGTATCCCGTGTAAATTCAAATACAGTGGCTAAATCAAACACACATTTACTCCCTAAAAACTTCGACTCTTTTACCTAAAGGCGTTAATTCCAAGCGAACTTAATCCAGTTCACTATTATTTATTAACACGCTCTGTATTACCTAAAATATTGACTCGGAACTCATTGGGTTCTGGATAAACCAGAAGGTCCTGCTTTTCCATGATGTAATTGTCCCGGTCATAATCTGCAAGCTCATAGTGTTCGCGCAAAACAACTGCGTCCACAGGACAGGCTTCCTCACAATATCCACAATAGATGCAACGTAAAAGATTGATCTCATAAACCTCTGCGTACCGCTCTCCTTTAGACACAGGGTTTTCAGGATCATTCTCTGCGGCAACAACATGAATGCACCCAACCGGACAATTGATTGAGCACAGACTGCAACCCACACAACGCTCCAATCCTTCTTCATCGCGATTGAGAAAATGACGACCGCGATATCGTGTCGGCATCGTGCGCTTGACCTCCGGATACTCCAATGTGACCGGTTTGGTCAACATGTTGCGGAAGGTCACACCCATTCCGATCAATAAATTTTTCACACCCGCAAAAGTAGCCTGTAACATAGCGGCTCCCGATATTACAGCACTTTAATCGTGCCAGTAATTAGAAGGTTTAATAAACATAAAGGCAGCAAAACTTTCCAACCAAACGTCATCAACCTGTCATAACGAATTCTTGGAAACGTTGAACGCAACCATATAAATACACATAAAAGAAAAACCACTTTGGCAGCAAACGCAACTATCGGCCAAACCGGAATTCCGTAAGTATTCCACCCACCCAAAAACAGTAAGGTCACTAAAGCACTCATAGTAACCATATTGATGTATTCGCCCATGAAAAACATGGCGAACTTCATCCCCGTATATTCCGTATGGAATCCTGCAACCAACTCCTGCTCCGCTTCCGGCAAGTCAAAAGGAGCGCGGTTTGTCTCTGCCACTCCAGCAATGAAAAACAAAAGAAATGCCAAAGGTTGAATAAGAATAAAAGGGATAGTCTCTTGAGCTGTCACCATATCCACCAGACTCAAAGAGCCCGTGAGAATAATGACGCTCAACGCTGAAAGTCCCAACGTCAATTCATAACTGATCATTTGCGCTGAGGAACGCAAGCCGCCCATCAACGAATATTTATTATTGGAAGACAACCCGGCCAGCACCATTCCATAAATACCCATCCCTGAAATAGCGAAAACAAACAGAATGCCGCTATTAACATTGGCACCCCATAATTCGATGGTCTGACCGAAAACTTCAAAAGGCGCACCAAAGGGAATCACCGCGAATGAAACGATAGCTGTAAACACAACCACCGCAGGAGCCAGATGAAACAAAAATTTATCCGCCGAAGACTGAATAATCGATTCTTTAAAAAGTAGTTTGATCGTATCTGCCATAGGCTGACCAAAGCCAAATGGACCTACACGATTGGGTCCCAAGCGCACTTGAAATCGCCCCATCAACCGTCGCTCAAGCCAAACCAAAGCCGGCACAACAGACATGACCGCTACAGCAATCACTATCGCCTTAACGCTCCCCACAATTAAAGGAACGTTATCGGTCAAAGACTGAACGGTGAAATCCCACAACTCATTTAAAAATTCAGTGATCCAATCCAAACTCATTCACTCCAAAAAATAACAATCAAACTTTTTCAATACTTACCCAGGCAGGGCTGCCATCAAGATTTTGCAGACCATTAACACCCTGCTCATCAGAAATTTTTGGCACCACCACGCCACCAGGCTTACAGCGACTATCCACCTTGACCTCGGCGTTTATCTCCATTCCATTTCCAAGAATACGAACGGCATCTCCATCGCCCACATTCATACTGCTCGCGTCCTTTTCATTAAGGAAAGCTATAGAGGCTTTAAAATGGTGCGCTAGCTTCGAGGAAGCATCTAGAATTTTATCGTGAGCGAACAAATAGTTCGCAATACGCAAACGCAACTTATCGCTACTATCCATACTCGCGTTACCAATGGAAGACTCTTCACATGAAACTTTTTCACGGTTCAATCCTAACTTGCCCACCCCTCTGCTATCGATTTCCTGATAGCCTGGGACTTTCATTGAAATCTCATCCAACACTTTCGCGGCTCGCGGGTATCCCGTTTCATCTCCCAGCGTTTTCAACATCACGTTTATCAATTTCCAGTCCGCGATATGATCCGTATCCAAAGATTTTCTTCTCGTTTGCACCCTACCGCCAATATTAGTGGTCGTGCCTTCATCAAAACCCGGACCATTGGAAGGTAGAACGATTTTCGCAAGTTGAGTTGTTTCTGTTTCCAACATATCGTGGACAACCAACAAATCCAGATTTTTAAGAGCTTCAACAACCTGAGCTCCCCCAGGAAAATCCACAGCAGGATTCGATCGATACACCAGCAATGCTTTTAACTCACCGCTTTTGGCTTTCGCAATCATTTCCAATGCCGACAACCCGGCCTTTGTTGGTGCATTTTCTCCCCACAAGCTCTGGACCTGTTCCGTATCTTTCACCGAAACACCACCAGGATAAAAATCGGGGACTAATCCCATATCCATAGCACCGACTGCGTTGGTGGCGGGTGCAACGGGGATAGCCCCACATTCTACAGTGGGAATCTTGGAGATCACTTGAAGCAGGCGCTTGACTCTGAGCCCTGCATTGCCGGAAAGTGCTGCGGGGTTATAAACCACACAAACTTTCATACTCGACCTAACCGCCTCTACCAACGATTTCATCTCATCCGCAGAAATCCCTGTTTGATCGAGTGTGGAGGAAAACTCAATAGCTTCTCCTAATTCACGGGCCAATCCTTCTGCCAGCGCATCCACCGCCGATGCTTCTGATCCAATTTTGTATTTCACTTTCAGGTGAGCATATTTATCCAACGCTGTATCCTGATCGTTTAAACAGAGAAGTCGAGTTTCACAATTGGAAACAGCCTTCTTGATTCTCAAATCGAGAATCGGCAACTCTTCAGTCGGATCACTGGCGATCAACAAAACGATATTGGAACTTTCGATCTGCTCGATATCATAATGGTCGATCGGCAATCCCGGAGTGTCCTGATATGTTTTATGATCGATATTATTCGTTCCCAGCAATCGGAACATTTTTTGATAGAGATAGCTTTCTTCATTCGTCGCATAAGCTGAGCCAATAAAGCCAACACTATCAGGGCCATGCTCATCAACAATTTTCTTGAAAGCCTCTACCACTTTTTCAGCAGCATGTTCAGTCGGGGCATCGATAGGAAAGTTCGGGAAGGAAGTCGGTTTGGTACTACCAACACTGTTTTCCCTGGCTGCGGTTATTCGGTTTTGACTTTCCATGAAATTATGACCCCAACGTCCCTTGTCACAAATCCAACCATCATCCACAGCATCATTAGGCCGCGCTTCAATGCGCATCAATTGATTCAACCGCGTACCGACAGTGATATTGCAGTTAACACCACAATGCGCACATAAAGTATCATGGTTACTCAAGTCCCAAGTGCGCGCCTTGAATCGAAAATCCGTATTGGTCAAAGCCCCTACCGGGCAGATATCAATAACGTTTCCAGAATATCGCGTATCATAAGGTTCGTTATTGAACGTATTGACCTCGTTATTAAACCCTCGGTTCAGCATTACCAAGCCCTGCCCCTGCTCGATACGTTCGCTGTAAGCCGTGCAACGTTGACAGGCAATACAACGTTCCCGATCAATTGTGATAACCGGACTGAGCGGGGCCGCCTTGACATTGTTGGCGCGGTGAAACTCCATACGCGTATCAGGAGGGCCAAACTTAAACGTATTATCTTGAAGCGGGCATTCACCCCCCTTATCACATACAGGGCAATCGAGAGGATGATTGAGAAGCGTGAATTCGAGAACCCCCTTCTGCGCTTTTTCAACCTTTTCCGTTGTCGTTTTAACCACCATGTCAGGAGCCACATCCATCGTGCAAGCGGTCATCAGCTTCGGCATTTTTTCTACCTCAACCAGACACATGCGGCAACAACCCAGCGGACCGATCTTTTCGTGATAGCAGAAGACGGGAATATCTATATCGACCTGTTTGGCCGCGTCTGCCACTTTCGTTCCCTTAGGAACAGTGACCGATATTCCGTCAATTGTTAAAGTAACTTCAGACATGAGTTCCTCTAAAATTTTCAGTTGTCGTTATCATGACGATACGCCAACATTCTTAAAATATTCTTCATAGTCCGAGCGAAAATGCTTAATGCTACTCACCACCGGAGCGACACAGGCATCGGCTAACGGACAAAAAGTTTTAAACGACATATTGCCGCAAATATCTTCCAGCTTTTCTATATAATCCAATTGTCCCTTGTTCTGCATGATGCGTTCAACAATTTGATAGAGCCAACGAGTCCCTTCACGACAGGGCGTACATTTTCCGCAGGACTCATGCATATAAAAACTAATTAAGCGTAGAGTGGTCTCGACGATATTGACACTGTCATCAATGACAATCAAAGCTCCCGAACCCAGCATGGTGCCCGCCGCCGCTAAAGATTCATAGTCATAAGGAGTGTCTACTTTATCTGCTGGCAACATGGGAACAGAAGAGCCTCCGGGAATGAAAGCTTTAAGCTTGTTGTCATTCCTAATTCCGCCCGCCAAGTTATAAATAAGTTCGCTCGTAGGCGTTCCCATTTCAATTTCGTAGTTACCCGGCTTTTTCACATGCCCGGAAACACTCACCAGCTTGGTGCCTTTGCTTTTCTCCGTACCCAAAGACGCATACTTTTCCGCGCCTTCATTGACGATATAAGGAACAACACAAAGCGTTTCAACATTATTGATAACCGTAGGCTTCGAATACAACCCTTCAACAGCAGGGAATGGCGGCTTCATCCTTGGTTCACCACGTCCGCCTTCGAGAGAGTTTAATAGTGCCGACTCTTCGCCGCAGATATAAGCCCCGGCACCGAGATGCGTATGGATATCCAGATTGAAGCCCGTGCCCATAATATTTTTACCCAGATAACCTTTTGCGCGGGCTTCTTCGAGGGCCTTGTCCATAATAAAACTCAGGTCATGGAACTCACCTCGCATATAGATATAACCCGTTTCAATCTGGCAGGCATAGGAACATAAAATCATTCCTTCAATAAGCAGGTGCGGATTTTTAAGCAATAACTCACGGTCTTTACAAGTTCCCGGTTCCGACTCGTCCGCATTGCAACAAAGATAACGCGGAAAAACATCCTTAGCGAGAAAGCTCCACTTCAGCCCCGTCGGAAAACCGGCTCCACCGCGTCCGCGCAAACCAGAAGCCTTAACAGCTGCAACGATTTCATCCGGTTTTTGGGCGAACGCTTTTTTCAAAGACTGATAGCCACCCAGTTCCTCATACACCTTCATCGTATGAAGACCTTCTTTATTGATATCTTTAAATAAAATCTGCGTCATAAATCAATCCAATGAATCGATGATCTGATCGATACGCTGTTCGGTCAGATCTCCATAATAAGTATCATTGACCCGCATCATCGGCGCCTCAGTACAAGCGGCTAGACATTCCTCGCGATGCAAAGTAAATTTTTCGTCAAAGGTGGTTTCCCCAACCTTAATATTCAATTTTTTCGCAGTGTGCTCAAGCAACTTGTCACTGCCGTTCAACTGGCAACTGATATTGATACAGAACAAGATCATATACTTCCCCACTTTTTCAGTGTGGTACATCGTATAAAAAGACAAAACCGACTGAACATAAGCAGGCGATACATCCAACCTCTTGCCGATCGCAACCATCGCTTCCGGACTCACCACTTGATCTGCGCGCTGCACCAGAGTCAACAAAGGCAATAACGCCGATGTCTTGAATGGATACTTCGCGAGAATGCTAGCTATCTCTTTTTCCTGATCTTCTGAAAATTTATATTCCGACATAAATTCAAAATCCCAAAACAAAATCCAAAAAGGAAGGGTTATAAAACCCCCTCATCCTAACCTTCTCCCTCCAGGGGAGAAGGAATTTTTATCGCTACAAAACTTAAAGTAAAAGGCTCAGAAAAACACCCGCCAGTTTTACGAGCTTGACCTATTGCCTCTCGCGCCAGCGAGTTAGCGGTCTACCTCTCCCATTACAATATCGATACTACCTATAATCCCTACCACATCTGCGATATAGCACCCTTCCATCATTTTGCACATCCCCGGAATCGCCATGAAAGAAGGTGCCCGAAGCTTGACGCGTGCCGGAACATTGGTTCCGTCACTAACGATGTAGAATCCGACTTCACCTCTTGCGCCTTCTATCGGCACATAGGTTTCACCCACTGGCACGCTGATTCCCTCCGACACCAGCTTAAAATGATGAATCAAAGCTTCCATACTAGTGTGAAGTGTTTCACGCGGTGGCAAAGAAACTTTGTTATCTGGAGACTTGTAAGGCCCTTCGGGAAGGCTTTCCAACGCCTGTTTAATGATGGCGCGACTCTGCCGCATCTCTTCAACTCGAACACGGTAGCGATCAAAAATATCACCGTTATTTAAAACCGGCACATCAAAATTATAGTTGTCATAACCACTATAAGGTTGAGCTTTGCGAATATCCCAGTTCACTCCCGAAGCTCGCAATGCAGGCCCGCTGAAACTCCAGTTGATCGCCTCTTCCCTTGTAAAAGCACCCACTCCCTCCGTACGGTCGAGCCAGATGGGGTTTTTGGTGAGCAGTCTTTCATACTCATCCACTTTTGCAGGAAGATATTCGATGAAATCGCGGATACCGTCTAACCAAGGTCGAGTCGCGTCCTTAGCAACCCCGCCGATGCGGATGTAACTCGTCATCATGCGGACGCCCGAAATCTCTTCATTGAGATCAAGAATCATCTCGCGCTCTCGCCAACAATACAAGAACACCGTCATCGCACCAATATCCAGCGCATGTGTTCCCAACCAAACAAGGTGACTGGCAATGCGAGAAAGCTCACACATGATGACGCGCAAAACATTCGCGCGATCGGGAATTTCAACACCTAAAAGTTTTTCCGTAGAAAGACAAAAGGCAAGATTGTTGCCAGGCGGATTGAGATAGTCCAACCGATCCGTCATCGGGATGACGTGAACATAACGTTTATTTTCGGAAGTTTTTTCGATACCCGTATGCAGATAACCGATTTCCGGTTCAGCGGTTTTTACCACCTCGCCATCCATCTCAAGAATGACACGAAACACCCCGTGGGTACTCGGGTGCTGCGGACCCATATTCAGGGTCATCGTATCTTTATCGCGATGCAGTAGTCCTTGGTCAGTTACACTCACAAATCACCCTATCGTGTCGGTGGCTTAGATTTGACCAAGTCGCTTTTGAAATCCCTATTATAGGAAAAAGTGACGGTCTCAGTTGTCAACGGATAATCTTTTCTTAATGGGAAGCCTTCCCAGTCTTTAGGCATAATCAAACGCTCCATCGTCGGATGCCCCTCAACATTGATGCCGAACATATCGAACAATTCCTGTTCCGGGTAGAGAGCCCCTTTCCATAAATCCGAAACGGTCGGAACCGAAGGGTTGTCTTCACCGATGCCGACACGCACTCTTATAGAATGCTGATGGTCAATGGAATAAAGCTGGTAAACCGATTCGAAACGCGGCTCCCGCTCTTCAAGCAGGTAGTCAACACCTCGCACATCAGAGAAGTAGTCGAATTTCAAATCTGCATCGTTCTTCAGAAATTCGGCAACAGCATGCCAAGAATCCGGCGCAACAAAAATTACCGCATCGCCTTGTGGCAAGGCCGTATCTTGAATGGCATCGGCAAGCCCCGCCTTCACCTTCTCTATAATTTCTTCGCTCGTCATGCCACCCTCTTCTTAGCCTTGTCGGTGCCAGCTTCCATCATAATTTTTTCCTGGAGCTTGATGACGCCATAGAGTAATGCTTCGGGACCTGGAGGACATCCCGGAACATAAACATCAACGGGCACAACACGGTCCACTCCCTGCACAATCGAATAATTATTGAAGACACCCCCGCAGGAAGCACAAGCCCCCATCGAGATCACCCATTTGGGTTCTGGCATCTGATCGTAAATCTGTTTGAGAATAGGCGCCATCTTCTGCGAGACTCGACCCGATACAATCATCAAGTCAGCTTGACGTGGAGAAGCGCGGAAAACCTCTGCACCAAAACGCGCGGCATCCCATCGAGAGTTTGCCATCGCCATCATTTCAATAGCGCAACACGCAAGACCAAAGGTCGCCGGCCAAAGAGCATTTTTTTGTGCCCAGCCAACCACTTTTCCCAGTTTGGTGGTTAAAACCGTGTCATATAAGGAGCCGGAGTACTCATAATCCATCGCCTCCACAGCATCTTGAACATTTGCCTTTAAATTATTTACTTCGGTCTCTAAAGCATCGACCGCTTGATCAATCAATCCCATTCCAATCCTCCTCGTCCCCAAATGTAGACGTATGCGATTCCCAGAATGATTATAAAAATAAGCATTTCGATCAAACCGAAAAGCTTGAGTTCTCCCAACGCCACTGCCCATGGGTACATGAACACCACCTCCACATCGAAGATGATGAAAAGCATTGCGATGGTAGCAAAACGCACAGGGTATCTACCCTTGGCTTCTTCCGTTGGCACAATGCCACACTCGTAAGGCAATAATTTTTGCGGAGTCGGATTGCGTGGGCCAAGCAAAGTGGATAGAGCCAATAAGGCACCAATCACCACGAGGGCAACAACCGCGAACAATGAAATATAAAAATATTCAGCCATTTAAAATACTCCGCCAATCTCGACAGAAAAACAGAAGAAACGTTACCATATTATATAGGCGACAATAAGCCACCCAGCCAGAACCCCCGAAAAAGCCCTTTAGCCTTGTAACTGTAATATGTTAGCCACAACCCGAGTCGAAAAGGTCATAGAAGTCGGGATTATAGCAGTCTGCCCTACCCTGTCAATAATTGATTTACGGTGAGATACCGCCCAAAACGAGCGCAATGAGGAAGGAATTAACCCTTTGTTTAAAATAAGTTGGCTGGCCTATGGAATTTGGCCTGTCCCCTCTTAATTTGCGTAAAGAGCCTGATCTTAAAATCGCAAAGCCCACACGGTCCCAGCTTGTCCTCCGTAGGGCAAAAAATCAAAAATTATCAGGAATATTCGACGTGGAGGCGGTAGAGGATACCGGTTGGGTTATCTTCCGGGGCTTTTGCATCGGGCTTGGCATAGCTGACCAAATCGAAGGTTATGGTGTTGTCCCCGGTATGGACATATTGGTCAATATCGATGAGAAAAGGATCGGGAT